>CAYXVU010000069.1:0-25315 GCA_964468725.1 uncultured Clostridia bacterium | reverse complement strand
CAGCGTATCCCGATAGCTATAGGCTTTTCTCGGTAGCCTCAATGTTGTCGTCTTGATGATACTCATAAAATGATCTCCTTCTCAGTAAAGTTTTATCGTCTTCATTCCGTAATGCGCTGTTCGCGGACAAAAGCGGCAACGCAAAGAAAATTTTTTGGCATCCATTCGGCTGAGAGGCTCGCTGGCAAGCCCGTAGCAAATGTGATAAGTTGCCGAGCGTACATGCCACCTCGCAACCGAGGCAGCCCATGACCACACCATCAGCAAAAGAGATTACCGAGCTTCTGCGGGCGTGGAATGGCGGAGACGCAGCAGCCCTCGATCAATTGATGCCGTTGGTCTATCACGAACTGCATCGCGCTGCGAAACGCTATATTCGCCACGAACGTCCCGATCACACCTTGCAAGCGACAGCACTGGTAAACGAAGTCTATTTGCGTTTGATTGACGCGCAAAATGTGCGATGGCAAGACCGCGCGCATTTTTTTGCCATCGCCGCGCAATTGATGCGGCGCATCCTTGTTGATTTCGCGCGCCGTCGCCGACAACTGAAACGCGGCGGCGATGCGCCGGAAGTTTCGCTTGATCAGGCGTTGATTATTGCCAAAGAGCCGAGCGCCGATCTGGTGGCGCTCGACGATGCGCTGACAACGCTTGCTAAACTCGATGAACGGCAAAGTCGCGTCGTCGAATTGCGCTTTTTCGGCGGCTTAACTGAAGAAGAGATTGCCGAAGTTTTAGGCGTTTCGCCGCGCACCGTACGCAGCGATTGGCAGATGGCAAAAGTTTGGCTGCTCAGAGAACTCAGCGAGAGAAATCACGATGTTGCCTGAGCGTTATCAACAGGTCGCCGAGTTGTATCGTGCAGTTGCCGAGATGCCTGCCTCCGAGCGCGCAGCCTTTTTAGACGCCGCCTGTGCGGATGATCCGGCATTGCGTCGGGAAATCGAATCCTTGCTCGCCTATCAACTCCCCGCCGAGAATTTCATCGAGACTCCGGCGGTGGAACTGCTGGCAAAAGGGTTGGCTGCCGAATCGGCGACTCTGTCAGCAGGCGCGCATCTCGGCCACTATCGCATTCTGTCGCAACTCGGTGTGGGCGGCATGGGCGTCGTTTATCTGGCCGAAGATACGCGGCTCGGTCGTCAAGTCGCGCTCAAACTGCTGCCGCCCGAAGCTGCGCATCACCACAAAGCGAAAAAACGACTGCGCCGCGAAGCGCAATCGGCAGCGGCGCTCAATCATCCGAATATCGTCACGCTCTATGCTATCGAAGAACTCGAAGACGCAGTCTTCATCGTCATGGAATATGTGGAAGGCGAAACCCTGACGGCTAGAATCAAGCGCGGGGCGAGCGAGTTGCTCTGGTTATTGGATGCAGGCAGACAAGTCGCGCAGGCGCTGGCCGCCGCACACGCTGTCGGCATTATTCATCGCGACATCAAACCTTCGAACGTCATCATCACGCCAGGCGGGCAACTGAAACTTCTCGATTTCGGCATCGCACGCATGACGCGGCCGCGTTTGAACGAGGGCATTTCGGATGCGGCAACCGTATCTCGGCTAACCGGCGAGGGCAGCATCATCGGGACGATTGCCTATATGTCGCCCGAACAGATCAACGGCGAACTGTTGGATGCGCGGAGCGACCTCTTTTCGCTCGGCACCTTGCTCTATGAAGCCGCCACCGGCGAACGCCCTTTCACAGGGCGAAACGCGCTGGCCATCATGAACGCGATTGTGTCGAAAGACCCGCCGCCGCCGAGCGCGATCAATGCCAAACTGCCTCCGGCCTTCGACGCGATTCTCAAAGGCGCGCTGGCGAAAGATCGCGAGCAACGCTACAACTCTGCCGCAGAATTTGCGGCGGCTCTCATCAGCCTGAAACAACATCTGGCAAGCGCAGCGGATGACGGTCATAGCGATGGGTTGAAAGGGGGCGAAGCGCGGCACACCGATGAACAGGGGGTTGCCGATAGCGGCGGTGGCAGAGTGCCTGATACCGACTCGACCTCGTTTGAGCAAAAGTTAGAGGCGGAGCGACAACTCTCAACTCGCGTTATCACAGTCAGGCGCAAAACGGCGGTTGCTCTGATGGTTGGCATTTTTATGCTGCTCGCGGCAGTGGCGCTGATTGCCTACAAGCTGTTGGATCGCCCGCACACGACTACGGAAACAGAGACCTTGCCGGTCACCGAAACGCGGCTGACCAACACGGGTAACATCGGCAGGGGGCTTCCTGCCATCTCGCCGGATGGCAAATACATCGCGTATGCGGTGGCGGACACGCAACAAACCAGCAGCCTGTGGGTTAGACAACTGGCGGCTTCCAGCAGCGTTCGCCTCATCGCGCCGACAAATGCGATGTATGGCGGCGCGACCTTCTCGATTGACGGAACCTATATTTATTACCTGATGCGCGAAGAGGACTCCTCTATTGTTGCGCTCTATCGCATCCCATTGTTGGGCGGCACGCCGCAAAAGATCATTGGTGATGTTGATAGCCCAATCACCTTTTCTCCTGATGGCAGCCGCATGGTCTTTCGCCGCAACCTGTGGGGAAGCAGTGAAAGCGCGCTCTTCGTTGCCCATACGGATGGCAGCAATCAATTGCAGATTGCCGCCTTGAAGTTTCCGGAAACCTTCGGCGAGCCAGCTTGGTCTCCCGATGGAGAGGTGATTGCCTGTAGTGCCGGACACGCCAACCATGGCATCAATCGCTATGTGGTGACCATTCGCGTCGGCGACTGGCGGATGCAACCCATTTCGGAGAAGAAATGGCGATGGGCTGGAGCAATCGAATGGCTCCCCGATAGTCACGCGTTATTGCTACTCGCTTCCGAAAGCCCGGCAGAACCCAATCGCATCTGGCATCTCAGCTATCCGGGCGGCGAAGCCCACCGCATAACGAACAATGCGATGGACTATCTCGGAATGGGATTTGCGGCGCAGGCCAACTCCGTGCTGGTTTTGCAAGGCAGACGCAGCACAAATCTGTGGATGATTCCGCGCACCGCGCCATCGCTTGCAAAAAAGGTGTCGTTTGGGACGGGCGGCTATCGCGGCCATCTGGGATGGGGACGCAATGGCAAAGTCGTCTTTGCTTCGGAAACGGCGAGCGTTCCCGATGTTTCCGTAATGGACGAAGATGGCGGCAATCAAAAATCGCTCCTCGGAGAGTTCGCCTATCAAGCAACTTCGACTGCGCCGACCGTTTCACCCGACGGGCGCTACGTCGTTTTCTCGTTTGACCTGAAAGGCTCACGAAACATCTGGCGCATGAACCTTGATGGCAGCAATCTGGTGCAACTCACCCAAGGTGAGAGCGATGACCAGCCTGCCTGCTCGCCTGATGGCCGGTGGGTGATTTATATGGCTTCGATTGCAGACGTGCAGACGCTATGGAAGGTGTCCATTGATGGCGGCGAAGCTTTGCAACTGACGAAAACCGTGTGCCGTTATCCGAGCGTTTCTCCCGATGGAAAATTCATCGCCTGCTTTTCTCACACCGAAGCATCAAAAGGGCAGTGGCAGATGGCAATCTACTCTATTGACGGAGGCGCGCCGCTGCGCACGTTTCCGCAACGCTTGTATTCAGGACACCCGCCAAAGTGGACGCTGGACGGTCGCGCCTTGGCGTACACTGACAGTCGTCAGGCTAACCTCTGGCTGCAACCGGTCGCGGGCGGTGCGCCGCAGCAATTAACCAATTTTGCCAACGATCTGATTTTCGGATACGAGTGGTCGCCCGACGGCACGCAGCTGGCCTGTGTGCGCGGCATTTGGGAAAGAGATTTGGTGCTGATCAAAAATATCCGCTAGCGTAAGCCGAGACTGGGGGAAGCCAAAGCGCAGCCTCGACTTGCGCAAATCATCATCAAGGCTCGTGAAAGTTTAGTGTACAGGATTGCTGATTCGCGTGCTTCGCGGCAAGATTTTCCTTCTGACCCGCAACTCCTATTTGAGTTCGTGAGCGGCGCAAACTTTTTGCTTCATCCCTGCGGCGTCTCTTCGCCTGACGCATTGCCAACACTGACGGGGTTGGGTTTGCCCTCTAAAAATGGGCTGATGAGATTAGCAAGGCGTTTCTCTTCGGTTTCACGGCGCACGGAAAATTCGATGGACTGACGTTGCGCTTCAGCGCTTTCGGCGCGCAAGGCATCAATCTCAGCTTGCCGACGTTTCAAATACTCTTCCGTCTCTTTGCTGATCTGTTCGATCTTCGCGGCGTTACGTTCTTCAGCGGATCGGGCTTTTTGCTCCAACATCTTTTGATAGGCATCAAGCGCGCGGTCGCGGCGCACGGCGTCGGCGATGGGCACGTCAAGCCCTACGCCTTTAGCTGAGAGCGCCAGATTGACCGCGACGATCTTCACACTGAGGGGTTGATTGGCAATCGTCGGGTTGTCCAACAACTGCGCCAATTCGTCCACGCTGCACGGCGAGTTGCCGATGCCAGCTTCGCGGTAAAGCTGTTCGAAGGGGCGTTGAGAGAGATCGCCTTTATCGGTTGTTGGCGTTTTGAACTGCGGCGCGGGTTCATTGGCGACGAGTTCGGCCACGCGAGTTGCCGGGCGGGCGGCGGGCGGCGGGTTAGCGGGTGGGCGGGAAGCGGACGCCGACGGTGCGGCTTCCGCAGAGGATTGATCTTCGTCGGGAACGACTTTGACAAAGAAGTCTAAGAGCGACTTCAGTCCGCCCTTTTTGCCTCCCGATTCTTCTGCCGCATCAGCGCCCGGCGCGGCGTTGCCAACGCCTTTGGACATCTGCTCCATTTCGGCCAAAATCTCTTCGGTCGTCTTCGGTCTATTTGGTCGGTTGCTCGACATAAAGGTTCTCCTTGCGTAATGACAAGTGACGAGTGACAGGCAGAACTTTCTGCTGTCTAACCCAACGAAACGAATCCCGGAATGCCGAGCGAAGAAAGCGAGTATGTCGCTCGCCCCTGGTCATCATTTCACCCGGCGGATGTGTTCGTGTTGTGGGCGGCGCGGACGATCATCCGCTGGTGCGTCATATTGCGCTGGTTGCCGCGTCTCTTCGGGCGAGGCTTCGAGGGTCGAAAAGCCCGCGTCGGTCGCTTCGGTAATCAGCACATCTTCGTAAGCCGAGCGAAATTCGTCGCTGATCGCCAAGTTATTGAGCAGGTTGTCAACCAGATCGGAAATCCCCGCAACGTTGGTAAAGGTGTAGACTTCGTCTTGAATCAAACCGAGCGAGTTGCGCACCAATAACAGCCGCGCTTCGAGCAGCCGCACCAGTTCATCGAGCTTTTCGATGCGCGCGAAGCGTTTGCGCAAGACGTTCAAATTTTGTTCCAACGCTTGCCGCACCTGTTGCGACTGCTCGCGCCCGACCGCGTTTTCGGCGCGCGCAATTTCGCCCTTGAGCATGTTTTGCAGATTTTTGTAATTGCGCGTCGAAAGCATGTAGTGAGCGCGCAGCATGCGGGCGTATTCAAAGCGAAATGACGAGAGCTTTTCCACTACGCCTGTCAGCAGCGAGGTTGCACCCGGATCATTGACTTCATTGGAACGCTTTTCAATTTCGTCGCACAGTTGGCGCACCGAATAGAAGTCGGTTTGATAATTGTTCGGCAAAGCGGTGACAATGCTCTTTTCGGAATCTTCGACCTCGATCTTCTTATCTTTGTTTTTGCGGGCGCGAATGATACGTTGCACGCGCGGGTTCTGCGCGATAAAGAGCGCCGCCAGTTCACCGGCGGCCAGCAACGGCAGGAAAGCCCAAGTCGCCATGGCAATCGTCAAAAACGCCATGATCCCGATGAAGATCATGTTGATGTCGCTTTTGAACACTTCTTTGACGTAATTGATCTCTTCTTCAACCATAGCTGGCGCGCACCTCACGCTTGATGGGTCATAAAGATCATCAGCAGGTCGTGATCGTCCGTAACATAGAGTTCGTGACAGATGATGTTGGATTGCGTATGGCTGGCCGCCATCATCGCGGCTTCGAGGGCAGTGAAATCGTTTGCCAATGCATCGAGCTTGCCGAGCGCCACACAGTTGATTTGTACAAGGTAGCCCGGTTCGTCATCGCGGTAGCCGAGCGTGATAATCAGTCGCCCGACCGATTCGAGGTACTCGACGCCGATGCTCTTTGGCGCAATGTTCGAGGCGCTGACAAAGTTGCGAATGTCATCGGCCAGCCCGCCAATCGTGTTGTCGGCGCTCAGTTCACCGGCAAAGACTTTGAACTTGTTGTGTACCTGTTCAGCAATTTGGCTCATCTCTTCTCCTTCAATTGATGAATTAGAGTTTCGGGAACTCGACCATTTTAATCTCTTTGCGAATCTCGGCAAACCTCGGCAAGTCTTCGATGTCCGGGTGATAGGCCAATCCTTCGGCAATCATGTCATAGGCTTTCATGACGCGCGAACCGGCAATCGGCTCGCCTGCCGCGTTGCGCTCACGTCCGAGCAGATAGACGTGGTCGGAGATGATGAGCGCAGAGGTCACGTCATGAGTGATGACGATGAAGGTGTTGAGCGTGTGCTGATGCGCGATGCGGTTAATCAGCTTGATGACGTTGATGATGTTGACCGGATCGAGTCCCGAAAACGGCTCGTCCAGAATGATGAAGTGGCGGTCGCGCATGAGTTGCTGCAAGATGGCCACCCGCTGCCGCTGCCCGCCCGATAGTTGCACCGGCCACGCCAGCCCTTGCTTGACCAAATCGAACTCGTCAAGGTAGCGCAAGGCTTTGTCTTTCGCCTCTTTGGCATCCATTCCGGCGCGCACAGCGGGCATCACCAGATTGTTCAAGACGTTCAAATCTTCAAAGAGCGGGTAACGTTGAAAGACAACCCCGACATCGCCGACTCTCACCGGGCGCATCTGATGCGCGATGCCGTTGGTGATGCTCACGGTTCCCGCCGTCGGTTGATCGAGTCCGGCGATGATGCGCAGCGCCGTCGTCTTGCCCGACCCGGAGGGGCCGAGCAGGCTGAGGATTTGCGGTTTATCGAGATTGTCTTCGATGCACAAGGAGAGGTCTTTAAGCGCGACAAAGGTCGAGCCGTCGTTCATAGGAAAGCTTTTCGTGACCTCTTCCAGTTTGAGCAGCGAGCCATGAGTCTTTGAGGTCTCGCCGTTTGTGGCGACCGGGGTTTCTGCTTCACTCATCTATCAAGCCCTCTCGGCGATCAGACTGTAGGGGAAGAGTATCCGTTTGAGCAGCGCAAAGAGAAAGTCTTCCGATACGGCGATAATGCCGATGATAATCAAATAGCCATACACGCCTGCCAAATTATTGGTCGCGTTGTAAGCATAAATCTGCGCGCCGATGCCGCCTTCTGTGCGATTGAAGGTTTCAATCGCGGTAATCATCACCCAGCCGATGGCAGCATTTTGCGCGATCATATCAATCATCTGTGGCAAGGTCGGTCGCACCACGACGCTGTAAAAGAATTGCCAGTCGTTGTATCACAACACCTTCGCCAGTTAATACTTCAGCCGCGGAATCGCCGTGATGACCGCCGTCATGCTAGTCACTAAAAAGAAGGACATTCCCGTCGTCAACATCGCCACTTTCATCGGCCAACCAATGGTGAAGAGCGAAAGAAAGACGAGGTTGAATCCGACAATCGGAATATAGCGCAACCACTGCACGATCTTGTTAAAGGGGTTGAAGAACGGAATGACGCTCAGATAGGCGGTACAGATCGAGATGAGCGAAGCGTACAACAGACCGACGACGTTGAGTTTCAGCGTGACATAGACGTTATAGACGAGTCCTTGCGGCGCAGGCTCGCCCCACGCCTTTTGCATCGCCGCCCATACTTCGAAGGGCGTCGGCAGGGCTTTGATGGGATTGAGAATCCAAAAGAGAAAGAAGAGCGCGACCCAGATGACCACCAGATTCGAGCGCAGCAACGCGCCGATGCTGCCATAGACGCGAAAGACTTCGCCGAGATGGTTTTTCGTTTCACGGAAAGAATTTTTTGCGACCCTCTCTGCCATGCGCTTCCCTTCGGGGTAGACTCCTGAGCCGCGAATCGCGCGATGGGTCACGAATCAAAAGCGGATGCGTGACGATTCGCGCAATTCGCGGATCGGTTTTTTCGGCCTCTTGATCTTACTTCAAAATAATCACCACGCGGCGGTTGGCGGCTTTCTCTTGCTCGGTGCGGTTTTGATTGCCGGGCAATGGACGATAGGGGCCATAGCCTTCGACCGATTCGAGCCGCGCGTCGCGGATATTGATGCCGGTCGGGTCGGAATCTTTCAACCATTGCCAGACCGATTCGGCGCGCGCTTTCGAGAGCGCCAGATTTGCGCCGACATCGCCGACGTTATCGGTGTGGCCTTCGATAATCACTTTGGTATCGGTAGCGCGAATGAGCAGGCTGCGAATCTCCTGCAAGCGCGCAAGCTCGGACGGCTTGACTTTGGCCGAGCCGGTATCGAAATTGATCTGGTAATTCGCCTTGACCACCGTGCCGGTATTTTGACCGGCTTCAAACTTCGCCGTGTAGACGCCCGTCGAACTGCGTTCGTCGGTGATCTCCCGAATGAAGCTGAGGTCAACGACTTGCCCGACCGGCGCGTAGTTCTCCAGTCGTGAGGGCAGCAATTGCCGCAACCGCTTGGCATGGTCAGAGTAGGTGATGCCAAAGATGGAACGATCCAGCGGTTCGTTGCTGTCCATGCCGAAGAGGTGACGCACTTCGGCAATGTTGTTGACGCGCGAACCGCCGAGTGGCACGCCGCTTTCTGTGCGCCCGGTGAAATAAGCGTTCCAGAACGTCGGCCCCATACCTTCCATGTTGAAGACCAACGAATTGAGCGGCGCGACGCGATTTTGAAAATAGGTCGGATCGGTCTTAATCAATTCGTTCGAACGCGCGATGCAGCGCAGCAAGGTTTTGACATAATCCCGGTGGCGGTTGAGCCAATCTTCGTTGCCAAACAGAATATTCGGCATCATATAGCTGTATTCTTTGGTCGAAACGATCTTCTGCAACTTCTCCGACTTGCCCTTGTAATTGACGGTCGGGCGATCTTTGAAAGCCATCACATCGCCCGGCGTCCACGTCGCTACCGCGTCAATTTGGTACTGTTCGTTTCTGCCGGTCGCCGTGTTGCGCAAACTGACTTTGGCATTTTGCACATATTTTTGCGCCGCTTCGATGTGATCGACGGCATTGACGAAGTTGATGGCATCGGGATTGTAGGCCGTCTCGTCGGGATTGACGGGAATCTGATTGTCGGCAGCCCAATTGACCGTGACGTTCCAATCGCAATAGGGGACGGCGGTGACGACAATCGAGCCGCGCGCTAGTTGCGGGTCGGTCTTCCACGATTCCGGCCCCATCAAACAGTCTTCGCCGAACGAATAGCCGCCGCTCCAAATGACTTTGGCTTTGTTGCCGCGCAGCAATTGGTTCGCTCCGGCAATGTCAACCGCCGATTGATCGCCGGTCGTCGTTACCAGTTGCATCTGTCCGGCGGCGAGCGCCTTCACCTGCTCGGCAGTATCGTTTTGCACGACTAACTCGGTATTTTTAATGCCCGCCTGACACAAGCAGCTATCGGTATGGTCGCCCGATTTTCCGGGGCCGCCAACGGCATCAATCAACCCGCTCACCGTTTGCCACGTCCAGATGCCGATCTTGACGGGCGGGTCATCCGTAGTCGGCGTCGGCGGGCTGACGCTCGAAGGCGGCAACGCCGTGCGATTGATGTCGCCGACCTTCTCCGGCTTATCCAGCAACACGCCGCCGCGATTGGCATTCCCGTTGTTATCTCCGATGTTGAGCTTTTCGAGGATACCGAGCTTATTGATGCCGAGATAGACGAGTCCTGCCATCACCAACAAAATCAGAATAACCGCTCCGGGTCCGAGTTGCAGACGACCGATTCTCATACTTGCCTCCTAATGATTCACAAATTCGTAGAAACATTCAGAATTGATGATTGACTGCTGTGCAAATGACGGGGCATAGCCCGCGCATTCGACTTCACCTGCGTACCGACATCAAGGCTCACAGTCAGGCGTGCACGCCGGACGTAGCGGGCAGCCGTATTATAAGCACGCGTCTTGCTTAGTGTAAACAAACAACGCGGTGGGCGGGCGTCTTTGCTCTGTCGGGTTACGCGCTTCACGGCGGCATTGGACGCAGAACAACTTCCGACCTGACGACGAAGAGAGTTAGCGAGGCGGGCGAAGGTTAGCAGCAGGGGTAAGCATCAGCCCGCCGAACGACTGCCCACCGAAGCCCCATCGCACGCTAACCGCCTGTGGCGACTTCGTTTTGTGCGAGGAGTCGAAAGGACGTTCAGCAGGCTGGTTGTAAAGCGCAACCGCAGGCTGCGGCTCACGGTTGCAAGATGGCTTGCGTGATCTTCCGAAGTTGCGCGTCATCAATTTCCGAAACGACTAGCAGGTCAATACCGGCCTGTGAGGCCGAAGCAATGTGGTACGCCGCACGGGTTGTAGTGCGCAACTCCGGCGCGGCAAAATCCGTTTGGTGAACGCGCAAAAAGACCGATAGAGGTTGCTGTGCGGCGTCGTAAAAGATCAGATGCAGAGTGGGCGCGCCGTTGAGGGCGCACTCTTTGGCGTGCGGGTTGGCAAACCCGAAAGCTGACAGGTCGGGCGTCTTTGCCAGCTTGCCGTATAGGGCGCAGAGCCGATCAAGCTCGTTTGCACCGGTGACAGCCAACGATAATTTATCAAGCGTGCAATGATCGGCGTGATCGGCTACTGCGGCTGCATAAACTTTTTCATTGATACCCGGAATCAGGGAGTTCCAGAGCAACGCGGCGATGACCATCAGCAGCGCCGCTGCCGCCGCTGCCCATCGCCGCGAATACAGCCACCATGACCGTTGACGCGGCGGGGCAGCCGGTTGTCGCAAGGCGGCCAGAATACCGGCGCGCAATTGGCTTTGCTCGGTGATTTCGGCGCGCGCCGCTTGACGCAATAACTCATCCTGTCGGTTGAAGTCGGCCAGCAACTGCGCGCAGGCCGAGCATTCGTCCAAGTGCGTCTGCACGTCTAACGTTTCGCGCGTGCTCAGTTCGTTATCCAGGTACAACTGAAGAATGATCTTTACTTCCACACAGTTCATAGATTTTCCAGCCGCCTTGGTCTACAGAGCCAAACGGGGCTGCGCCCTTATGCGGTCGCATTGCGCGGTTGATCGCCTGTCAACAATTTGCGCAACTCGCGGCGCGCGCGATGCAAGCGTGACATAATCGTGCCAATCGGCACATTCAACAC
Source organism: uncultured Clostridia bacterium (assembly GCA_964468725.1). Lineage (GTDB taxonomy): Bacteria > Acidobacteriota > Blastocatellia > UBA7656 > UBA7656 > CAYXVU01. The sequence continues at coordinate 14,068 of CAYXVU010000069.1, read as the reverse complement.
CTCTGCGGCTTCTTTGTAAGAGAACTCTTCGACGACGACCAGCCACAAAGCCGTGCGATACTCTTCGGGCAGCCGCTTGGTGGCATCCAGCACTTCGTGTCCTTCGATCTGCTTGAGCGGGTCGAAAGCGACCACGTTGCTGAATTGCGCTTCGCGCCCGTCTTCGGGTTCGAGCGACACCTCCGACAACTTCGCCTGCTTGCCCTTTCGGTTGTTGATGACGTTGAACATAATGCGAAACAGCCAGGCGCGCGCATTCGACCCTTTTACGAAGGAGTCGAAGTAGCGCCATGCGCGCAAATAGGTCTCTTGCACAACATCTTCCGCCTCCTGCCGCCGCCCGGTGATGCGGGTTGCTGCCGCCGTCAAGGCGTCCAGATGGTTCAAGGCTTCTCGCTCGAACTCGTGCAAGCGTTCTTGTGATGCCATATCCGCCAAACTGTCCTCAGTTCTTCTTTACCCAACTCTCTCTTTCGGTAAATCCGCTTGGCGCTCCATTCTATTCCGAAATCCTGCGGCTTGGCGTGGCGGTTACAGAAAATTATCTTGCTTGCTACAGCCCATGGGTCTGAAGCAATGGCTTCATCAGTATCTACTCAGCCGCTTGGCGAATTATTCCTGCGGCAGAAGATTTTTTCTTGAGCACAACCAGCCGCACGGCACGCGCTTGGTTACGAAGTCTGAATGAAGTTGAGGCCTTCAAGGGAGGCGACAAATTGATGCAGGTATGGACGGGCTTCGTCTTCACTGACGGAAAGGGTTTCGCAGACCGCGCGCAGCAAGTCATCAAAGGCCAGCACTTGCCATTTTTCCACTTCTTGCCAAATCACCGCGCCCGTGTGATTGAGTTTGTAATAGGCCAAAGTCTTAACATTCAGGAGTACGGCGGTCGTGTCTTCTAGCGGTGTGAAGACGGTTTGAGTGGCTTTTTCGATGACCATGCGGCTAAACAATAAGCCTTTGCTTGCAGGCGCGCAAGCGTTCGAAAACGAATCGGGCACGGTCACCCGTGCCCCGACTCTGTATCACAACCAAACGGCGGCAAGTTAATGCCCGCTATCGAGCAAACGGCTCGCCAACTCTGCGCGCCCGCGCACATTGGCTTTCTGATAGACGCGATCAAGGTGTTTATTAACGGTTTCAACACTGATGTGAAGTTGCTCGGCGATCTCCAAATTCTTTTTACCGCGCAGGCATTCGACGGCGACTTGGGCTTCGCGCTCCGTAAGCCCCCAGGTCTGACGAAGCCGCTCTTCATAGCTCGCCCATGGCGAAGCCGAACGTTTGACGATGCAGAGCAGATAATTCTCGGCTCCCAACATGCCTTTGGGCATGAGGGTGGCATATAGCTCGTGCGCGATACGCCCGACCGTGACGGGACGCACGGCGGGGCCGATCTCATCTTGAAAGTCGGCTGTATGCGCGAAGGCATCAAAAAAGTCGGCAGCAAATTCGATGACGGCGGCCACTAGTAAATGGCCTTCGCGGTTTTCCACCAACAAGCGGTCGAAAGCGCGATTGTGCCAGATCAATTGGCCATCCGCGTTAAGAAAGACCACGCCCTCGTCAATCTCTTCGAGTGCCGCCGCCAGGCTATCCAGCCGGTTGATGTTCATACTGACGGGCAACTCTATAGTCGAGGACATATATGACCCCTGAGCAATCATATAAAGATTCCTTTTATTTTCATGCCAATGGGAGGCGAAACGGTGACATCTCGGTTCGAGAAACCCCTCTTCATTTCGGCAAGGTAGCAGATGCTTTAGGGGCAATCGGCGGGGAGCACATCGCGGCAATCTGACGGATTGGTGATCTGTTCTATATTGCTGTCAGCCGCTTTCTGCACGTAGGGAGCAGTGATTCGCTTCGGGTCGTTTATAGGACAAGGGCGCGCCAGTGTCAACAGTTTAATTTGCCACGCAGATGAGGAAATCAAGGGTCAATGGTAACTTGACTCTGCCTCTCTTGCGCCTCCGAGTAAGGGAGAGCATTTTCGCTTCACGCGGCTGCTCTGCTTCGAGGTCAGGCGTTGACAACCGGCAGAGGCGTACGCCCGACAAGTACCCTGCTCAGGGGATCGTCTGCCCATAAATTTCTGGAAGCTCTGCGGGATTCGGCATTTTTTGCAGGTGAAACAACATGCTTCTTTGTGCGGGGTAGCGCGAATCACCCTTTGCGCTACTTCGTTTGTTTGCACAGAAGCGCAACGTTTGATTCGACGCCCCGAAAACCAGTTCGCCAGAAACTGGAAAAGGTAACGATGGATCGCTTCAACCTCACAGCCGATTTGTGGCCTAGATTGAGCCGCCACAAACTACTCATCTTAACGACAATGGCCGTCTCTCTGTTGGCTGCCATCCTTGCCAGCCAGCAATTGCCCGTGCGTTACGAATCGAAAGCTCTCCTGAGAGTTGAACTCACCTCTTCTCAACAGCCTGCAATGCTCGACGACTCAACGGTCGCGGCACTCTATCAACGACTCATACAGCCTGTGCCGGTGGAAGAGGCGCTGCAAAAGGTTGCTCTCAAGCGCAATATCCCTGACCAGCTACTGGACCGCGAATCGGCAGTTGAACTGCTGCGACGCGATTTGAGCATCACGCGCCATTCGCCCTCTGCTGATACTCTGATGCTCACCTGTGTCGCTGCTGACCCGCAAGTCGCTCAACAGATGGCCGCAGCCTTTGCCGAACAAGCGCTTATTGTGAGCGCGCCCGTCGCTCTGACTGCCTCCCAACCGGCAGCTACAGCTCTGCGCCAGGAAGTTGCCGAACTGGAAACCCGCATTCAAGAGTTAGAAGAGAAGAATCCGCAACTGCTCAAACTGAGAGAAGACGCCCCCCTCGCGCCTGCGGTAGCGCGCCACGCCGCCCCCAATCCGCCAGTCGAGCGCCCTCAGCAAGCAACCGATGAAAGCCTTAGCGATCAACGCTACAAACTGGAACGCCAACTGGCAGACCTCGATCAGCGGCTGATTGCTCAGCGGCAACTCATCGAGCAGAAAAAGAAGAGCGACAACGCTCTGAACAACCCAACCTATGCAGCCCTGCTCACCCGCCGCGCCGAATTACAAGGGCAACGCGATAACTTGCTTAATCGTCAGGGGCTCACCGAAAAGCATCCGCGCGTCATTGTTCTCAGCGACCAGATCGCCGCCCTCGAACGCCAGATGGCAGAGGTGCGTCAGCAAGTCAATGATGACGCTGCGCCTGCGACCGAGCTGCGCGAATTGCGCGCTCTGGAGTCGGAGCGGAATCGCCTCAAGCTCGATCTCGATCTCGTCACTCGTGCCTTCAACCGCCAACCCGCAGCTACGACGATGCCAACCCCCCCTGCTGTGCCGACTCCATCTCGTCCTGCGGGGCTCGTCAAGATCGTCAACAAGATCGTCAGGGAGTACGTCAGCCTCAAAGCCCGACATCAGACGGCGCGGGCGCAACTGGAAGCCGCGCCAGCAACCCCTGATCCGACGCCCGCCATCGTCTATCGGCTTGTTCAAGAAGCGTGCCCGGCGCGCCCGCAAAATCGGGTGCCGCATACTTGGGTTTGGCTGATTGCAGCGGTTGCCGGTGGGCTGATCGGCCTCGCGCTCGCGTTCGTCATCGAGGTCTTTCGCGTGGCGACCATTCACAGCGCCCGCGACGCGCAACAACTCACTAATTTGCCGGTGCTGGCCGCCATTCCACAAATGATTTCGGATTCCGAACGATACCGTCGCGTCGAGCGACAACGCATCCGATGGGCGCTCGGAGCCGTTGTGGCGTTTGTCGCAATCGTTGCGCTCAGCGAGCTATTGCTGGTTACGAACCTGTTGTCCGCTCTCGGCAGCCCGTGAAATGCGGAGGCGATTGGGTATTTCACTCAATCGTCAGAAGATTAGAGGTCAACCATGTATAGAGAGTTTTACCAACTAAGCGACATTCCCTTTCGGCTCTCGCCCGATCCGAAATACCTGTTTCGCACGGATAGCTTTCTTGAAGTCTTCGCCAATCTGCAATACGGCATTGAAAACGGCAAAGGCATTATCGTCGCCACCGGCGAAGTGGGAACCGGCAAGACGACGGTGCTGCGCTCGCTGCTGCAAGCGCTCGACCGCTCGGTGCTGGCCGCCTATCTATTCAACCCTCTGCTTTCGACGAAAGAGTTTTTCGAAGCCTTAGCAACCGAGCTGCGCTTGCGTCCGCAAGCCTCAAAGACGGCCATGCTGCGAGCCCTCGGTTATGTCTTGACGACGCGCCACGCGCAAGGCTTTCGCACTGTGCTGGTGATTGACGAAGCGCACTTGCTGCCGCCCCATCTGCTCGAAGAGATTCGGTTGCTGTCCAACTTCGAAACCAATCAAGACAAACTATTGCAAATCGTGTTGTGCGGGCAGCCGGAATTGCATGCCCTATTGTCGCAGCCGGAATTGCGGCAACTCAAACAGCGCGTCAGTTTGAAATGCTCGATTCAAGCGCTCAGCGAACGGGAGACCGGGCAGTATATCAACTGGCGCTTGCGCGTCGCGGGAGCAAAGAGCTTTCAACTCTTCGAACCTGCGGCCATGCGCTTGATTTATCAAGTCTCCGGCGGCATCCCGCGCCTCATTAATAACATTTGCGACAACGCTTTGCTCACCGGGTTCAGCAAAGAGAGCGCACGCATCACGCCTGCCATCATCGCCGAAGTCGTCGAAGAGCTTGATCTCGTCGAGATGCCGACATCGCCCCGACAGAGCGAGCCGATCAGCCTACCCCAACTTCAAATGACCCGCACGGAAGCTACTCTGGCGCAGGCTGTCAACGACCGTCAGCCATCGTCCGCCGCTTCCAATGTGCATTACTTGCATCGCAACCCGACACCCCTATCCGGTGGTGCAGGCGAGGCGGCTTCCGGGTCTGAAAGAGCGCCCATTCGCTTCTTTTCACGGGTCATTCGCAAACCGTAGCGCACGCGCTGCACAGGCAGAGATCAATATGGGGCGGGTTCACATCGCACTCAATAAAGCCGGAAAGCTTCCTGCGGACGAGCCAACCATCGGTCGCCCTGAACCCCGGGTGCGCGCCGAGCAATCGCTTGCCTCAGAGCAAGCCCTGCCCTTCGCACCTCTCGATCAAACAGGCGAAGCCATCTCCGCAATGAATCGCCGGTCGCTTGCGCCAGACCGTCAAACCACAAGCGCGTCTTCTTCTGCCGGTCGGATAGCCGTAAGGCAGGCCGTCCTCCCCAACCAGCTTGGGAACGCCCAGCCGCCTCAAACGGTTGACTCGACCCTTCAGAATGAGATCGTCTCCTTGAGCGAAATGATTCGCGCAACGCCGAGATCGCCAGTCGTTTCGCCAACCCAACCGGTTTTCGGAGAGCCCTCCGCCGTCAGGTTGATCGCTTTGAAGGTCGCTCCACATCTGGCCATTCACCCGCAAGCAAACGCGGCGGTCATCGCATCCGTTCATACGCTCGCCCGCTGCGTGCGGGAAACAGCGGCGGCGCGCAAATTGAAGACCCTTCTCATCACAAGCGCGGGTGATGGGGAAGGCAAAACCTCTGTGGCGATCAATCTGGCGTGGGCGCTGGCGGGTGAATGCCGCGTCTTGCTAGTCGAAGCGCAGGCAATCAACCCCGGCGTTAAAGGGTTGCTCGGCTTGCAAACGCCTGCCGGTTGGCCGGATGTAGCAAGCGGGGCTTTGAAATTTGAACAAGCCGCGTTGCACATCGCACCCTTGCGCCTCTATTGGTTGGCAGCACAGACGACACGCCCCCGCGCGGCTACGCCGAGCGCGCACGTTGTCGGGCAAGCAGCGATCTCTGAGCCGCCCGCGGTGCTGCAACTGCAAGGGGTGCTGAACCGGCTGACCCCGCAGTTTGATTTCATCATCGTTGATGCAGCGCCGCTTGCTGCCGTAGATACACAACGACTGGCAGCGGCAATGGACGCCACGCTGCTCGTCATCCGCGCCGATCAAACTTCGCGGCGCAGCGTGAAAGAAGCCCTCAACCTTTTACCCGGACAGAAGTGTTTGGGAACCGTGCTCAACGAAGCACAAGTAGACTGTGTGAGAACCAGAAGATAAACCGTCGGCCAGATACGCGACCGGCGAACGAGTCGGACAACTCTCCTCAACCACTCATGAGTTGCCGACCGATCAGGCAGGGAGGACAGGAGTTATGAGACGGATATTTTTAGCTGCGGCAGAAACCGCGCTCTTACTGAGCATCGGATTTATCGCAGCCTATATACGGCTCGCAGGGGATCAGCAGTGGGAAGCATTCTATTACCGAAGCGGTTGGTTGAAAATTCTCCTCGCTACTATGGTCATCCAGTTGGCATTTTATCTATTCGACCTCTATGACCGGCGCAAGACGCACGCCTACCGGCGCGTCCTGCTCAATCTGGTCATCAGCTTTTGCATCGCGGCGTTGGCGCTTTCGATTCTGTTTTACGCCTTGCCAGCGCTGGAACTCGGACGCGGCATCTTCCTGATCTATTTGGGCTGCGGCTTTATGGCCATCGCCCTCTGGCGCAAAGTCGTAGATTGGGGTTCCGACCATCCGCAACTCGGTGTGCGCGAGCGCGTATTGATTCTCGGCTCCGGCAACCAAGCCGTCGAGATTGCGCGGGCGACGCTTGAACGACAAGGATCGGGGTTTTACATCGTGGGCTTTGTGGACAGCAAACCGGAACTGGTCGGCAAGAGTCTCATCAACCCCTCGGTCATCGGCTTAACCTCCGACATTGAACAACTGGTTGCGCACCACAATGTTGATCGCATTGTGGTGGCTATGGAAGACCGGCGCGGCAGCATTCCGACCGGCGACCTCTTGAACTTAACTTTGAGCGGGCGCGTCGCCGTTGAAGACAGCGCCAGCTATTACGAACGCCTGACCGGCAAGGTGGCTACGGAGATGTTGCGCCCATCATGGCTGATCTTTTCGCGCGGCAGTCGTTATTCGAGCGTCGCCCGCCACCTGCGGCGAGTCTTGAATATCGCCATTGCGGCAACCGGCTTCGTGTTGTCGCTACCCATCATGATGTTGGTCGCTCTGGTTGTGAAGTTGGAATCGCGCGGCCCTGTCTTCTATACACAGGAGCGGGTCGGCAAAAACGGGCGACTCTTCAAGATCATCAAGTTTCGCTCGATGCGCGTTGACGCCGAGCGGCATACCGGCCCGGTATGGGCGGATGCCGACGACCCGCGCGTCACGCGCATAGGCCGAATCATTCGCAAGCTTCGGCTCGACGAATTGCCGCAGTTCATCAACGTGCTGCGCGGCGACATGGATTTTGTTGGGCCGCGACCTGAACGCCCGATCTTTGTCGAACAGCTCAACGAACTGATTCCCTATTATACCCAGCGGCATCTGGTAAAACCGGGGCTGACCGGCTGGGCGCAGATTAAATATCCTTACGGCGCATCGGTTGAAGACGCGCTCGAAAAATTGACCTATGACCTCTATTACATCAAGAATCAATCACTGGTTCTCGATGCCGCCATCATCTTTGAGACCGCCAAAACGGTTCTGTTCGGTCGAGGAGGCCGGTAGTCATGAAAAAAACGGTGAGTTTCGCTTTCTCTCTCCTGCTCGGATTATTGGCCGGTAGCGCGTTGATCGCTCATCCGGCGGCGGCGCAAAGCGCGGCCTTGCACGATGACAAAGAGCGTCCCCGCGTGGTCAATGCGGAAGGGCACAAAGAGGCGGCAACTTTTTCTGCGGATGACGCAACGATTCAAAACCACATTCAATCGGTGTATCAAAACTTTTTGAACACCTATCGGCTCGGCGCGGGCGATGTACTTGGCATCTTTGTTGATAAACACCCGGATGATTCCGTGCCGCGCGCTGTCATCTCGCCGGTCGGACAGATTTATTATCCGTTGATGGGCAATATCACGGTGGTCGGCAAAACGTTGCCGCAACTTCAGGAGTTTTTCACGACTTCGATCTCCGAGTTCATCAAAGAGCCGCGCGTCACCGTATCTTTGCTCGAAGCCAACAGCGCGAAGATTGGCGTGCTGGGTGATGTGAAAAATCCCGGCGTTGTCGTCTTGTCAAAACCCATGCGCGTGCTCGACGCGTTAGCTGCTGTCGGCGGCATCACGGATACCGGCAACAGTTCGAAAGTATCCGTCCTACGTCAATTTGAGGACGGGCGCACACAGGTTGTGACCGTCAATGTCAAAAAGATTTTGCAAGGCAGAGCCGGCCCGGAAGAGAACCTTGCCATACGCGCAGGCGATATGGTTGTTGTGCCTGGCAACACCTTCAAAACGCTCAGTAAAATTGCCAGCATCGTCGGCTTGACCAGCTTCGTTACTCTCATTTCGCGCGGTCAGTAAGGCAGGCGAAAGATGTCCGACCCGATCTCGGCGTCTTGGCAACTCTATTTAACAAGGAGTCCCCACATGGCCAAACCAATCTTTCAGTTCGCCGCCCATCGCAGCAGCGACTCGGCTTTTCCGCCCAGCCCGACGGCGGAGAGTGCCGTGCGTCGCAGCCCGCTGGCCGAACTGGTCAACGATCATCTGCAAGCCAACGGATTGCGACAAATTGATTTCTGTCGTCAAACTGGATTCGATCAGGGTCTGTTATCCAAGATTCTCTCTTCCGTCGTTACCTCCTTGAACGTCGAAACGGCGCTCAAACTGGCAGAAGGGTTGCAAGTGCCTCCGGCAGTCGTCTTCGAAGCCATCGGCAAAAAGGAAGTGGATGAGTTGCTGCGCCGCTTCTATGCAGGCGGCGACCGCTCGCCGCATCAGTAGCTGACCAACAAAGCCTGCGCCGCGAAACCGGCGAGTCCCGGTTGCTGTGCGGTCAAAAACTGCTGCTCATCGGATACCATGATGGCAGCCTTTGACTGCTTCTTTTCTCCAATTCCGCTGAATGACAAAGCGCGATTCGAACCGATAACAGAGCGCCGTTCGGGAGTAAAATTTGGCGTAAGCAAAGGCTAAGAGACGAATGAGCCTGCCGAAGAACAGCCTTCCGGAAAAGCTGTGAGGCGCTGAAACATCCCTACGGCTGCCTTACTCTCTCATCAAGACTAAGGCAGCCGCGCATCTCATTCCGAGCCAGCCGCAGCAACCGCATACCGATGACCTTCAGCGTCGCTGATGCCATTGCTGGTCTCTGAGTGAAACCGGTGACCCAACGGGCAGGTAAACCAAACTGACTCTTCGGTGGTCGCCACCCGTCGTAGGGGGTTAAAACATTTCGGACATTTCATAGCCGGGATTGTAGCACAGCTTCCAAATTTTGTGCGGGTTTTCTTAGGGTTTTTCTCTTTTTTCCGGTTCCTCCTACTTTGAATGCGTCAAAATGAATAGTCATTCAGTTGGCGACAATCGCCCGACAATGCGAACTCTTTACCCTCTACTGAAAATCGGTAATATCTTTGAACGGTTTGGCCGCATCGCCAAAGTCGGGACGGTAGTATTCCGCTGCCGAATCAAAATCCTGCATCCAGCCCTCTTCCATCCCCAACGCTTCCATCTGCTCGATTGCCGTCACCCATTCCCGCCAGCGAATCTTGCGCGAGATCAGCGGATAGCGCTCCAACCCGACTTTGTTGGTCGGAAAGTACTGCGCCATCAAACTCACCGTGACCTTCTCTGACAACTCCTCCCGTATCCATTTGAGCGATTCGGCGATGCCCGCAATGTCGTTGGGCAAAACTAACAGCCGGATAATCAAACCACGTTTGAGCAGTCCGTCTTCGCCATACACCAGTTGGTGCCCGACCTGACGATACATCTCCTTGATGGCGGCACGCGCGTGCCGAACGTACTCGGTCACTTTGGAATACTCGCGCCCGGCCTCTTCATGGCTGTACTTGAGATCGGGCAGGTACACATCCACCACTCCGTCAAGCAACCGTAACACCTCAACCGCGTCATAGGCGTTGGTGTTATAGACTACCGGCAAGCGCAACCCGCGTTCGGCAGCCATGAGCAGCGCCTTCGTCAACTGCGAAGAAAAATGGGTTGGCGACACCCAGTTAATGTTATGGCAGCCGCGCGCCTGTAGCTCCAAAAAAATCTCTGCGAGCCTTTCGAAAGAGACTTCGTTTTGGCGTTGCTCTTTGAACGTCTGACTGATCTGATAATTCTGGCAATAGACACAACGCAAGTTGCACAGCCCCAAAAAGACATTGCCCGCGCCATGTTGACCGACCAAAGCAGGCTCTTCGCCAAAGTGCGGCGTATAAGAAGAGACGATGGGCAACAGCCCCGAATAACAGGCGGCCACTTCGTTTTCGAGGCGATTGACATCGCAATCGCGTGGGCAGATGCGGCACTGCGAAAGCAGAGCCATCAACCGTTCGACGCGCTCGGCCAATTTGCCCGCAGCCAGTAGTTTTAAGTAAGCCGGTTCGTGCATTGCTTGATCGCTATCTCGTAACCTCACAACTCGAATAAGCAACCTTGTGCGGTTTCGGCTCGCTCGTCGCGGGGTTTGGGCTTTGTGGGCGCGGCGCTGTTTTCCAACACGCTGAACCCGATGCGCGCGCTTTTGATATGCTTGCCCAGAACGTGCGGGCGTTTGCTGATCTCCTCGCAAGCCAATTTGACCGCTGTTGGCCAACTGTTCGATTCGACCTTCGCCTCCTGCTCGGCATGAGCGGCGGCCAAATCGGGCATGGTGATCGTCACTTTGTAAATCTTACCGGGCATGACTTTGATTCCCCGCGCCGTGCGGTTTGCCTGCTCAGGCGAAGCGGCGGCGATTATACATCCAACACGTCGTGGCGCGTGAGAATGCCGACGATGCGGCCATACTCTTCGATGAGCAGAGCGGGCGAACTCTTCAACGACTTCATTGCTGCGTCTAGCGTCACATCTTCGCTGACCACTGGCAGACTCTTTTCCATCACCTCGGCAACCGGCGCATTGATCAGGTCGCGGTTTTCCAGCAGTTTGCCCATCAAGCGGCTTTCGCGCAGGCTGCCAACCGACTGCCCCTCTTCGAGCACCGGCAGTTGCGAAAAGCCGTGCGAGTTCATCAACTGCAAAGCTTCGCCTACCCGGTCTTGCGGGCTGACTGAAACCAGTCGCGGGCGGGCTTCGGTTGATTTCAACTCGTTGAGCAATCCGATGGTCATCTTCTCCGGGCCGAGCATGCGTTTCTCTTTCATCCACTCATCCGAAAGAAACTTAGACAAATAACGCTCGCCCGTATCGCAGACGATGAAGACGATGACATCGTCTTTACTCGCCGCGCGTGCCACTTGCAAAGCGGCGGCGGCAATCGTGCCGGTCGAACCGCCGCAGAAAATCCCCTCTTCGCGCCCCAAGCGACGCGCCAGTTGAAACGAGTCGCGGTCGGTGACGTTGATGATTTCGTCAATATATTTCATGTGGACGTTTTCGGGGATGATCTCTTGGCCGATGCCTTCGACGAGGTAGGGCGTCGCTTGCAGCAGTTGCCCGGTCTCTTTGTAGGTTTTGAAGACCGAGCCATAAGGGTCAGCGCCGATAACCCGAATGTCGGGATTGCGTTCTTTCAGAAATCGCCCGGTTCCGCTGATTGTGCCGCCCGTGCCGACGCCCGCCACAAAATGGGTGATGCGGCCTTCGGTCTGTTCCCATACCTCCGGCCCCGTCGTCAGGTAGTGCGCTTCGGGGTTAGCCGGATTGCCGTATTGAAAGACGAAGAGCGAGTTCGGCGTCTCTTTAGCAATGCGCCGCGCCGTGTTGACATAGTGATCGGGCGAATCGGGTTTGGCAGAGACCGGCACGACGACGACATCTGCGCCGAGCGATTTGAGGTAACGCACTTTTTCGACCGAGCATTTGTCGGTCATCACAAAGACGGCTTTATAGCCGCGCACAGCGCAGGTAAGCGCCAAGCCGATGCCGGTGTTGCCGCTGGTGGCTTCGACAATCGTGCCGCCGGGTTTGAGCCGTTCATCGCGTTCGGCTGCGGTAATCATCGAGATGCCGATGCGATCTTTGACTGAGCCGCCCGGATTGAGCGATTCCATCTTGGCGAGCACAAGCGCCTTGATGCCTTTGGTGACTTTATTGAGTTTGACCAGCGGCGTATTGCCGATCAGTTCTAAAACGTTCTGTTTGTAATCCATCTCTCCCTCAAAATAATCTGGCGATCACAAGATCGAATTCTCTGCTGAATGTGACTGGCGATTTTATCATCGTGTTAGGTCATGCGAGAAGCGCAGGAAATCGTTGGTTGCAGAGGGCAATCGAACGGTGTGGGTATTGGCGAGAAGCGACGTAAGCAGTTTCGGGAGAGGACTCACAATGCAAGCTTTTACACGCGGTCTTCTTGACGGCGATGCCTTTTCGATAATTCATCCGCTTTCAACTTCACACAATGATTCAGCCAAGCGGAAAATTCGTCTTTCACGTCGAACAACTTTCCCGGTTGCGGATTCATAAGGTCCTTCAAGAATCTGGCGGCAACTTGTTCCGTCGCACCTTTCGTTCGCGCATCAATCAAGTCCACGCGATTCAAATCGCAGACCTCTATCGTCTCTTTGCCGCGTTCGCTGCCGTCTTTCGGGTACAAGAAGCCTTTGTCATCAAAGGTGAGGTGCTCTTCCGGGTCATCGAAATAGGGGTTGAGCAAGAGCGGGTTTTCCGTTTCAAGGTCGGTCATCCAGTCTGCTGGATTGGCGGAGGGTTCCGGCACGCGCCCGCCGGTGACGCGAAACTCGTTGAGCTTGCCCGGATGCGAAACTCTCTCGCCGCTTTGATAAGAAGAGTGCGAGCTATTGCAATTCGCGCAGGCCAGCAACAGGTTCTGCCATTCGTAAGCCAACCAAAAATAGCCAGGATGAGTGATCGTCTGCCGCGCTTCGGTAATCTCTTTTTTCGGGCGGTAATGCTCGACGTGTTCGGCGTAGCCCGCGCAATAATTGCCTTCGCAATAGGCGCACTTGTCATGAAACACCGCTTTGAGAAATATCCATTTCAACTCTTTCCACAAATCCTCTCGCAGATTGACAGGCTCATTCCTTCGCCATTCCTCTAAGTTCTTCTCGCGCGCTCTGTCGGCGCGCTCGCGCCATCTGTCATACTCCGCGCCCTGTGGACCATCAGTTTGAATTCGTATCATGGCCTTCTCCTTCGTCCGCCAAAATCAAACCGGCTTTTGCCAGCACTTGATTGCGCGTCTGCTCGTCTAAAGCTGCGAACTTCTGATCGAGCAGTTCATCCAGCAGTTTATGCGTCTCCGCGTCCACTTTCGCTTCGCCTTGCAGAGCGTCGCCGCTCTCCTGCTTCATCGCTTTCGACACCTGCGCGCCGAGGGTTTGCACCTCTTCATCTTCCGGGCCTCTCTCTTTGAGCAGGGTGGCGTAGCGGTTGAATAACTTTTCCGTCTCGACGTTTCGCGTCGTCGGCAAGTCGAATAAGAGGCTGGTATAAATCTGATCGGCTTTCCATCCTTCGACCGAAGGCAGTTCCGTCCGCAACTCAATCGTCTCTGCCGTCCGGCGAAAGACGATGATCGAATCGCTTGGAACCGACCCCGCCACCATTGCCGAATGGCTGGTGGCGATGAGTTGCAAATTCGGAAAGACCTGTTGCAAATCGAGCATCACGCGCCGCTGCCAAGACGGGTGCAAGTGCAAATCAATCTCGTCTACCAAGACGATGCCGCACATGTCTGATGGGGCAGACTTCCAGCCTTTGGCCGATAGCGCGTGGCGCAGGAGATGGCCGATCAAGGCCAGCAGACTGCTATAGCCATCGCTGAGGTCACGCAGACTGACATCCGCACCGTACATCTGCACGCGCGATAACGCCGCCGCCTCCGGCGATACATCAAAGCCGCCGACCTCCGGCAGCAGTTGCTTCAGATTCTCCGCCATCTTTTTCTGAACGTCAGCAGGCAGCCCTTCGCTTGGCACGTTGCGGAAGTTCGACAAGTCGCCGCGCAACATTTTGAAAAGCACATCGGGGTCAATCAACGGCGTGTTCGAGCGGAACAGCGAAACGACTCGATCAACCTGCTCTTTCGGCTCCTCCGATTGCATCGAGTAGGGATTGTCCATAAGCCCGCGCGAAGCTCCGTAAGCGCAGACGAAACCGAACGGGTCATTGGCTTGTCCTCGCAGCCAGTTGAGTCG
>CAYXVU010000068.1:0-25432 GCA_964468725.1 uncultured Clostridia bacterium | reverse complement strand
CAGTTGGAACCGGGCTTTCGCCTGCAAGGACGCACCTTCTTCATCAAAGCCTCTTACCTCTTCCGCCGCAGCCTATAGCCGACCGGTTTCGGCTCGACAGGGAAAAATAGAACACGGACAAGCCAGATCGGCACAGATCAGATGACCATACCCGCGAGCATCCGTCTAATGCCGAATTGCCCAACAAAATGAGACCCGTTCGTTGATCGGCGGTCTCTGACCGCCATCCTTTTGGGCGAGGACGGCGGTCAGAGACCGCCGATCAACCATAACCAAGCAAACTCTTTTACAAGCCTCTATGCTGTCTTCGCGTTCTTTGCGCCACTGCGGGGTAAAAGTTTTCAAAACTGGTTGCTTGGAATTGCCTTCGCCTCAGCAATTCGCGGCAACCTTCTTTTTCCTGACCATCAATCGCAGATGGCTCAGCTCCTGTGTGATTACGGCACGAAGCCAAAGGTAATCGTGCCGACGACCATAACGGGTTGGCCGTCAATGATTGTTGGCCTAAAGCGCCAGCCCCGCGCCGCTTCGATTGCTGCATCGCGCAACAACGGGTGGCCGGAAATGGCGTGCGCCTCTATCACGGCACCTTCGGAGTTGATGGTGACTTCGACGGAGACGGTTCCGGCAATGCGCGCGGCTCTCGCTTCTTCGGGATAGACCGGCACGACGCGGCGCACGGCTTCGGATTGCAGTACGCCGCCGGATTTGCGTATGCGGACGGGTACTGGTGGTGGAGGCGTTTCGCTTGGTGGCGCGGGCGCAGCAGGTGCAACCGTTTCGACAGTCGGCGGTGCGGTGGGTGCAGAGGGTGTAGTTGCTTCACTAGGCGGTGCAGGTGCAGGAGGTTTTCTCGGCGCAGCGATGGGCGGCGGCGGCGGTGGCGGCGGAGGCGGGGGAGGAACCTCACCCCACACCTCACCATTCTCGTATAGTACGCCGATAACCCGCACGACCAGATTATTAGGGTCTCCTTTGATCGTGAGCAGGAGGTTGTTTTCCTCGCCGAGAATCACGGAGTCATTTGGTGCTAACGAGGCTTTGAGCTTATTAAAGTAGCGAGTGATAGCGGCTTTGCCTTTGGTCTCCCATGCGCGAAACTCTAGGGTCATCCCGATGATTGGTTGCGCGGAGATATTGGTGACGGTGATCTTCGGCCTGAGAGCATAGGACTCGCCGTTGCGCTTCCCCTCTTGACCGCGTCGTAAAAACTGAACGTTGTTTTTCACCGCTTTGATCTGAGCATCGGTGATAAAGGCAGGAGCCTGATCGGAGTTCTTCACCTGGATGGGGATGTAAAGGGCGTTGTCGAGTTCGACCATCAAGTCGCGGACTTTTTGCCCTTCATCTTGACCCAAATCGGCCAGTCTGGCAACTTCACCCTCTAACTCGCCGTCAGGTTGGCTGACAGATACCTTGCCGACTGCCGGTGGCTGCGCTGACAACATCGGTTGCGCGAAGGCGTTGTCACGGGTTAAGAAGCCAACCGTCATGCTGAAAATCAGGACGGCTAAACCCATTACGATAAGTAGCGCGCGATGGCGCAGCAGCACGCGGTTTTCGAATTCACCTTTCATGATGTGTTCAATCCTCCTTTTCAGATTTGACCCGGCTGCTGATGAGACACCCGCCGCCTTGAATCCAATAGTCATCTGTAAAACCTTTACCAAACTGGAAGCATAAGCGTGCGCCGCCCCGCTAAACTCAATGACCCGCTCATCGCAAGCCTGTTCGCGGTCGGCAAGCATCTTGCGGTCTATCAGCCACACCAGCGGGTGAAACCAGAAGCAGGCGCAGAGCACCATGTGCAAGCTGCTGGTCAGATTGTCGCGCCGCGCCACATGAAGGAGTTCATGCATCATGAGGGCTTCCAACTCAGCATCGTTTAACTCTTCGGCCATCGCTTCGGGCAGCGCGATGATGGGCTGAAAAATCCCCCACACGCCGGGCTCTGAGATCTGCGAGGAAACCACCAATTTCACCTCGCTTTTGATGGCCAACCACGACTGTACCCGTTTGAGGGTTAGGGCTTCGCGCGCCGGTAGCGTCGTGTATCCACCTTGTAAGGCGTGAACAAATTGGCGACGTTTCCGTAGCCATAGCGAGAGAACGGAACAAAATCCGAGCAACCATACACCTGTCAGCACGCAGAGGAGTTCGCTATGGGTGGGAAAGGCTCCTACATCTGCTGCCGTCTGCGCGTCATAGGCAAGAGGCGTGGCGATCTGAAAAATCAATGATGTTTCAGGCGCAGCGTCGGCAGTCGGTGGGAAAAGCAGCGAGGGATTGAAACCAAGCTGCGAAAATATCGTCAGCAAGATGCCTGTCGGTAACGCGAACTTGATTGCGGCCACCCACCAGAGGAGATAGCGCGCGCGGGCCGGTAGCTGCTTTGCCAATGCGGCTATGGCAAGGATTAGCAGGGCAAACAGCGTGGCTTGCCACAGATGATTAACGACCGCAGGCCATAGCCAGCGTGCCGCTTCAGCCAACCATTGATGTGCGGTCATACGTCCTCCTTACGGTTCGAGCCCGCCGGAAAGCCAGTGCATAACATTGAGTAGGAATCGTGCGTTTTGCGAAGCGATGGGCGCATTCATTCCCATGGGTTGACGATTGGGGCCTGCCAGTTGCGCCGAAAACATTGCTGCTTCCCCGAAGAGTGCTACACGCCCTTTGCCACTTTTTAGCGTCGCGCCTTGTAACCAACCGCCCACCGGCTGGCGCGGCGTTTCGGGAGTAAACTGCCCGGCGACGGCAGTCAGCAGCGAAACAAAGGGTTGGCCGAGGATGAGCAAGGGGCGCGCATCTGTGCCCGCTTGAAACGCCGAACCGGTGAAGGTAGCGACCGAGTCTACGCGCTCGGCGGCAGAGCGACCAGCGATGATAGGATGTTCGGCCAGCGTTTTATCCGACAGGCGGAAGACATCCGGGCCGCCTGAGAAAGCATTCGCTCCGCCCGCCTGATTTTGCTTGAGAACATAGCCATTGCTGAAACGCACGTCGAAGGCAGCCGCCAGTTTCTCCGCC
Source organism: uncultured Clostridia bacterium (assembly GCA_964468725.1). Taxonomy (GTDB): domain Bacteria; phylum Acidobacteriota; class Blastocatellia; order UBA7656; family UBA7656; genus CAYXVU01. The sequence goes on along the minus strand of CAYXVU010000068.1, from coordinate 22,402 downwards.
GCACCCGGAAACGGCATGTGGTCGGCAATCAGCAATAATGCGCCGCCCTCGCGCACCCATTCGCGGACAGCAGCAACCTCTTCATCGGTGAATGCCGATGGCGTAGGCAATGTCCAGCTTTGAGAGTTGCTTTCATGTAGCGCATTGGCAATTACCAGAATTTTTGCCGGTTTCAGACTCTTCTTGCTGAAGCGAACTTTGGAGGCTTTGACGACATAGCCATCGCGGCGCAGCAATTCGGCAAAGACCAGGTAGCGCCCGGTCGCAGTGTGGAAATTAAAATGGGCTTCGTCAATGAAGACCACAGGGCCTTTGCCGACTGCATATGCCGGTTCGGCGATGGGCGGTTTGAAGTTGCTGTCGGCCACTTGTTGAGCGTTTAGGTTCGCGGCCAAGAGAGCGCTCAACCACAAAGCACATAGTCCTCTACTCCGTCGTCGGTTAATCAAAATTCTTTCTTCCTTTCATTTACGTGATTTGCTCTTGCCGGAGGGGGGGGTGCCCGTACGAGTTTGTGGAGCGTTCTGCTCGATCAGCAACGTTTCCAATTCCCGCACATCTTCGAGGTTCAGTTTTCCCGCTTCGGCAAGATGTGCCATCAAGGGGCGTGCGGAGCCGCCGAACAACTCCAACAGGTCGTTGATTAGTTTGTGATGTGCCGCTTTGCGAGTGACAATGGGCTCAAAGATGAAAGCATTCCCGATCTTTTTCACCGTGCGCACGGCGCCTTTCTCTTCCAATCGGCGAATAATGGTTTGCACCGTAGTGTAGGCAGGACGTTTCTTCTCGGGCAGCTTTTCTTGTATCTCTCGAATGGAACCGCTGCCGATCTTCCAAAGCGCATCCATCACTTCTAGCTCGAACCGCGTTAGTTTGACGGCAGGTTGTTTGCTCACGGTCGCCTCCCTTTTATTATTTACTACGAATGAGGCTGAATCTACTACGATTGTAATAGGACTGTCAACCGAAAGTTTTTAAGGCGGCATGCGGGGCTTCTCGAAGCGAGTATGGGGGCGGGCATCGCAACATCACCGGTTTGAAAATTAGCGGAGCGGACTTCTCTCAGTAAATGTAAAAGTTCTGAAAAAAAACCTCGTTCTTCGCGTCTTTGACTTTGATTCTGCCACTAATTCTGTGTATTGATGCAAGGCGATGAGTCGCTCTCGATCTGTTAAGCAGCGGGCGGTGAGCATCCATCGCTGTGCAACCTTGAGGGTCGCAGAGACCGTTTGCTCGGCGACCGTCGAAATGGACTCCTTGACTTGGAAGGGTAGCTGCTAGCCTATCCGTTGTGCGGAGATAAGATGACTTCGTATCCTTTGTTGCCGGACCTGATCTCGCATTATCGCATCCTCAAAAAACTCGGTGCGGGCGGCATGGGGGAAGTGTATCTTGCCGAAGACACGCGATTGGATCGCACCGTAGCGGTAAAAATTCTATCGCCCGAACTGGCGACGGATGAAGATCGCGCTTGCCGATTTCTACGCGAAGCGAAGGTTGCCTCTGCGCTCAATCACCCGCACATTTGCACCGTCTATGAAGTAGATCGCAGCGCCGACGGGCAACTGTTTATGGTGATGGAATACGTTGAAGGGCAGAGCCTCGATGCCAAGATCAACGGTCAGCCGATGCCGATCAGTGAGGTGATCGCTCTGTCGTTGCAAGTTGCCGATGCCCTCGACGAAGCCCATGCCAAAGGGGTTGTTCATCGGGATATTAAACCTGCCAATTTAATGCTCACTCCGCGCGGGCAGGTGAAGGTTCTCGATTTCGGCTTGGCGAAAGTGAACCCGAACAAATTTCTCGATTCCCATAGCGATATTGCGACCTTGAAACAGACCCTGCCCGGAATGGTGATGGGAACGATTCAATATATGAGCCCCGAACAGGCAATGGGCAGACCGGTAGATCAGCGATCCGATATCTTTTCACTAGGGGTCGCTATGTATGAGATGGTCACTGGGCGATTGCCTTTCGGCGGCGACTCGGCTAGTGAGGTGATTGATAAGATCAGTCACAATCAACCTGATGCCATTGCGCGTTTCAATTACACCGTGCCCATAGACTTAGAGCGCATCATTCGCAAGTGTTTAGAGAAGGAGCCCGAACGTCGGTATCAAAGCGCCAAAGAGTTATTCATCGATCTGAAAAACTTGAAACGCGATTCCGAATCCGGCAGCGTAATGATTAGCCGACCGTCGCCGTGGCGCTCTTTTTTTGAACGGCGAAAGTTGAGCTGGCTGCTGCTACCCGTATTGCTGTTCGCAACTGCGCTATGGTGGTATTACGGGAACGAGCCTCGCCCGTCGGAAACCGTCATGCAATCGCTTGCCGTCTTGCCGCTGAGCAACCTCTCCTCCGAACCGAGTCAGGAATATCTGTCTGATGGTTTGACCGAGAGTTTGATTAACAATTTATCGCAACTGCCGAGCTTGCAGGTCACGGCGCGCGCAACCGCTTTTCGATACAAAGGTCAAGACCTGCATCCGCAGCGCGTCGGGCGCGAGTTGAAGGTGGATGCCGTGATGACCGGTAAGGTGACGCAACAGGGAGAGCAGGTAATTGTGCAGATCGAGCTGGTCAGGGTCGCCGATGGCGCGCAGATTTGGGGAGAACGCTACAACCGTCGTTTGTCCGACCTGCTCAGCGTGCAGGAAGACATGGCTAAAGAGATTGTTCAGCGATTGCGACTCAAGCTGAGCAGCGAAGAGGCCAACCGGTTGGCGCGACGGGATACGGAAAGCTCTGCCGCTTATCAACTTTGGCTTAAAGGCCGCTATCACTTCTTGCAGTGGACGCCGGAAGGACGCCGCAAAGCGATAGAACTTTTCCAACAAGCTCTGCAAGAAGACCCGGCTTACGCGCCCGCATATGCGTGGCTGTCGGGGACATACGATCAGATGGGGATTCGGGAAGAGATTGCGCGCCCGGAGGCGCGCGCCAAAGCCAGGGCTTTTGCCAGCAAGGCTCTCGAACTGGATGCCTCGCTCAGCGAAGCGCATGCCGCTTTGGGGATTGCCAAATGGCGTGATTGGGACTGGAGCGGCGCCGAGCGCGATTTGCAACATGCTATCGAATTGAATCCGCAATCGAGCGATGGACTCGATATTTATGCAACCTTTCTGTTGCATCTCGGCAAACCGGAGGCGGCGTTCTCTGCTGCCCGACGTGCGCAGGAGATTGACCCACTCTCGCTCAATATCATTCTCACGGTCGGGCGCGCTCTATTTCGTTTGCGGCGGTATCAAGAAGCTGCCGACCATTTTGAGAAGGCGCTCAATATCTATCCTCAAGATCACCAGTCCCGCATTCAACTCGGCTGGTCATATCTCATGCTGCGGCGTTACGACGAGGCGATTCAGCAAGCGAACCTTGCTCTCTCTTCTGCGCCTGCGGAAGCGACGGCTTTACTTGTCGCCGTTGAATCGCTATCGGGTAAGCCTGCGGACGCGCAACGAGAACTGGCGAAGCTGGTGCAACTCAACGGCCAGACCAACCGCTTGGCCGATCTTCTCGCGCTGGTTTGTGCCGTGCGGGGTGAGAAGGATGCGGCGTTCGCATGGCTTGAGAAGGTTGTGTCCGCAAAGCCCGAAGAGATTGGATTGCTCATTTTCGACCCGAACTTTGAGGCGCTACGCGGCGATAATCGTTTTCCAAAATTGTTACAGCAAGTTGGCCTGCCAAGCTAAGCCAGCCGACAACAATCGCTGTGCTGTCTTGACCCTCCTGATGGGATATTCGCACCTTTCATTCTTCAGAAATAGGGAATCAGGATGCGGAGAGAGGCGAGGCAGGCTTTCCTTCTGATTGCGTAAATTCGTGTCAGCCCCTTGTCTTCGGGTTCCTTTGCGACCGAACTATTTATGAACTCTACGATTGGGGCGACGAACCGCCCTCTCAAATGGTCGCTTGTCTTGTGCAGTAGGAGACAATCGTTGCGGGGGCGCATTTGTTATTGGTATAGTACGGCGCAAGAGGTGAGGGGCTGTGAACGATCCCGAGCAAACCGTTAGACTCGAATTGCGCGAAACGCTCAGCCAGAAGATCGGCGTCAAGAGTAAGCGTCCCGCCCTCGTCTTTTTACAAGGTCAAACCATCGGTCAGACGATTCACCTCAGCAAAGAACAGGTTGTCATCGGACGCGGGTCGAATGCTGACATCATGGTGATGGATGAAGTTGCATCGCGTCTCCACGCCGAGATTCAGCGGCTTGATGCCGCCGACGGTTGTGCGGAGTATTACATCAATGATCTCGGCTCAACCAACGGAACCTATCTCAATGGCACGCGCATTAGCGAAGTGCGATTGCTCGAAGACGGCGACAAGATCAAGATTGGCAAACACCTCATGAAATTTGCTCTGCTCGACGACTTCGAGGCGGAGTTTCAAGAGAAGGTTCATCAGATGACCTTGCGCGATGAACTGACGGGCTTGCGCTCACGGCGTTCGTTATTTGCCGATCTCGATCACCTGGTCACACAGGCCTCGCGCAGTCTGTCGCCGCCGCCGATCACCGTGCTGATGATGGATTTGGACTTCTTCAAGAAGGTCAACGACGGCAAAGGCCATCTGGTCGGCAGCCAGACGATCCGCGATGTCGGCCACATCATCCGCGAAGTCGTCGGCAGTTCGGACATGGCCGCGCGCTATGGCGGCGAAGAGTATCTAGCCTATCTCTTCGGCACGCGAGATGACGGAGTGGAGGTCGCCGAGCGTATTCGCAAAGCTGTCGAAGCCCACACCTTCGCCGGATCGGCCATCGACCCAACGCAAACGATGAGAGTGACCATCAGTTTGGGAACCGCGACCTTTCCAGCAGACGGACTCTCGGCGCTTGAGTTGGTACAAAAAGCCGATCAAGCCCTCTATCGCGCCAAACAGAGCGGACGCAATCAGACCTGCATCTACGACCCTCACCTCGACCAACCCGATGCCTTGCGTCAAGCGATAGATGCGTCGGCCATTCTCTATGGCCCCGCCGACGCGCAATAACGGCGCAGCGATTCGCTGCCGTCAACTTTTGCTTATCAGGTGAGGGCAAGTCCCCGTTTACTCACCGACGTCAAACTGCCAGCGCGTGGCATCTTTAGGAAACTGCGACCACGCCAACACGATGCGCGGGCGAAAGGTGTAGACGCCGCCCTGCGCATAGGCTTCAGGCGGCGGCGCAAAGCCGTATTTTTGTTGCGAAGCGGTTGACAACTGCTGAGCAAAATTGGCATCCGTTACCCGCACTTCCGACGCATCGCCATGCAGGATGACGACTTCCAGTGCATTTTCCAGATGGATACAGACCGCCGGATTAGCTGCCAGATTGCGACTCCAGCGAGTTTCGGGGCTGCCGCCAAAATAGAGACAGTCGTCTATCCAAATCCCATCGAGCGGTGTCGCGTGCGGGCGACCATTCGGGAGGGTTGTGCTGACCCAGTACCGCATGGCTTGTTTCATACGTTCGGAGACATACGACCACGGCAGTAGCCCTTTATTATTTTTCGGGATGCCATAGCCCGCAGGCATCTTCGGGCGGCTGACCTTCGGCTTGCCAGAGGGTTTGCTGGCTTTCGGTTTCGTCGCTCGCTTTTTCGTCGCCATGTTTGACCCTCCCTCATTAGCGAATCAAAGGCAGATTGTAGATGCCTAGCAGTCGGTTCAGGTCTTTTCGCAGATTAGCCCACGCGACCTCTAAGCGGCTCGGAAACCGGCGTTTGTACATAATGCGGTTGACGTGCTCTGCTTCGTCGCGGAATTTGCTGACCTGGTTACGGCTCTCCCACCAGGAGTCTTGTCGGTCGAAATCATCGCGCAAATCATCGAGCGCTTTCTCCAAATCTTTGACGCGCTCGTTCAGGCGATCTTCGGCGCGTGTGCCGTCAAGCGAACTGTCATCCAGCGTCGCATCGAACGCTTTTTGAAAATCATCGCTCTTTTCTTCGACGCGAACGATGATGCGATCTACCTCTTTCTTTGAGTATTTCTTGCCCGCATAGCGACCTTGCCCCAGCCCGACACCGGCAATGGCGCAGATCAACAGCGTGGCAAAGGCTGCCTGTGCAGAGAACGGTTTCATCGTATTTGCCTCCAAGTTTGGATTGATGGTTGCCACAGCGATTAAGCTGTTTTCCGAATTGCTTTCGGTCAATTGTTCAAACGAGGCTAAGTATATTCATCACACGCCACCTTTCGTCAACTCCGCGCCGCTTTCCCCTTGCTTGACTTTTTTGCCTGCCGCTCAAACTTTCAAGCGCGTCGAACCGTCTAATCGAACGACGAAGATGGCAGAGCAGATCGCCCCGCCGCGTCGCCACTCGGTCATCGCAGTCAGGAGGAGGCCAAAGATGAAAGCCGTATCCCTCTCATTGCTAGTTACCCTTAGCGTTATTGGACTGTTTGCGCTCTTCCCTGCGCGGCGCGAAATCCGCGCACAACAGCGTTCGCAGCCGGGCTTAGCTTTTACACAGACCTTTACAGTTGATGGGCTTGAGCGCCGCGCCCTGATTTATCCAAATCGTGCCCCTGCGCCGCAGACTGGCACGCCTATGGTCTTCATCTTTCACGGGCATGGCGGCAATATGCGACACTCTGCCCGTCGCTTCGCCATCCATACGCATTGGCCGCAAGCCATCGTCGCTTACATGCAAGGGTTGCCCACCGCTGGTAAAACCGACCCCGAAGGCAAACGCGCGGGCTGGCAACACCAGCCCGACACGCTCGATAACCGGGATGTAAAATTCTTTGACGTGGTGTTGGATTGGGCAAGGAGTAACTATCGCATAGACGCGACGCGCATCTATGCAGGCGGCCATTCAAATGGCGCGGCGATGACCTATGTCCTATGGTCGGTGCGCGGCGAAGTGCTCGCCGCCGTCGCGCCGAGTGCGGCGGCCTTCGGTTTCGGCGTGCGCTCAGCGACTCCGAAACCGGCGCTGATTATTGCTGGCGAAGGCGACCACCTGGTGCCGACCAACATGCAGAAACTCAATATGGCTGCGGTGTTAAAGCGCAATCAATGCGAAGTGAATGGGGAAGCATGGAAAGTCGGACAGACACTCTATTCCTCGAAAGTCGGCGCGGACGTTGCGACCTACGTTCACACCAACGGTCATAAGATGCCTGATGACACTGGCGTGACGATGGTGAAGTTCTTCCAACGATATGCGCTCAAACCAAACCGCGCAGGTTAAACGGAATCGCGTCCTAGAGAGCAACTTAAATCCTCGTTATCCTGATGTCGAAGACGCAGCTATCTGTCCCCACATCCTGTTGACATTGATAAGAGATCGAGTCGCCAACTGCCAAACGGCTCGGGGCTGCCCGAACTAAGGGTTGCGACCCAACCTCCATGAATTGGGGATTTTGTCGCGTGCTGAGAATCACGTTGCACGAATCCTTTTCCCGTGTGACCTTGACCTCGACATTGACGGCGAGAGGAGCAACAAGGTTTAGGGCCATACAGAACCAGTTCCTTACCTCCGCAATCACCCGCGACGGTTTTGGCTTGGTAGAGGACAACCGAGTCGGTTGAACCGAAGAGGGGGCGGCGAAAGCAATGCCACCAGATGAGCAGGAGCAGCAAAAAGATGAGAAAAAGCAAAAGGATGATCATTTGTTCGGGAGTCATTGGTCTTTACCTCCATAGTGTTTACGAAGAAAGTGTGCAGATTCGCGTGCACTAGCAGTTACAAACAGGCCATACGCGACGATCACGCTTTCTGCCATGGAGAAAAAGCGTTGTCTAATTTGCTGAGAAGCGGCGAAAGTTGCGGCAAATGGCGTTGCAGGACACTCCGCATGGTGGTTGCTTCGACCCAGTCGAGTCCGACCCGCGTGTAGGTCTTCTCGTTGTAATCGGTGGTAAAGAAGCGGTCGCTTTGCAATCGCCGCGAGGCCATCAGTAAGAAGACGCGAAAGGCCGTTTCGCTGAAGCCGAAACCTTTCAGCAAGGGCTCGGCATAGAGCCCAATCATCAGGTCTACGCGGTTAATATCGTTTTGGTAAACGCGGCGTATCTGGTCAACCCACTGCGGATTGTCGCTCAAGTCTTCGAATTTATTAATCGGGTCGAGACCGATCAACTGGCGAAATTGGTTGTAACGCGGCACGCCTCGTTCGCGGTCGCGCAGAATGTCTACGGCGGCCAAATCCATCTTGGCTTCGCCGTCGCGTTCGAGCCTCTGCAAAAAGCGCGGGAAGTTATGCAGTGTGATTGCGCCGGGGTGCGAGACGCCAAACGAGTAGAAGAGATCGGCGAGCGGAATCTGTTCCATCAGACGGCGCGCCTGACGGTCGGCGACTTGCGGCAGCGTGCGCGTTTCAATGACCGCGCCGGTCGCAAGCGCGCGAAAAGTGATGTCATCCGGCATCAGCGGATGCATGCGATAAACGGCGACAAACTCTTCGGTCATAGAATAGGGGGCGGCGTGATGCTCCTGTTTCGATTTGCCAACCCGACGCCAGTTGTCGTTGAGTCCGGCTTGTACGGTCGGATGCGCCAGAATCGCGCACGTCCATTCGATGGTGTGAATTTTGGCCATGATGGCTGCGTTGACCAGTCGCGCATGGCGGAACAGTTCGTCATCCGACCAGTTGGGAAAGCTCTCCTGCAACCGATCACAGATAGCATTATGTTCACGGGTAAAGAGAGTGTGTAGCATACTCAAACCGACCCACCAATTGCCGCTCACGCCGGTCACGTCAATGCCGGTTACGGAGTCAACCGGCAGCAAACCGCTGGCTTCGAGTTTCAATTTGCCATCAACAAACGAGCGCACCTGCTGTTCGGTGGTCGCATCGCTGCCATATAGTTGCGAGCCATCCCACCAATGCGTTTCGGTATTGAGAAAACTAGGCGTTGGATTCGAATCGTTGGCGGGTCGCGTTGGGTCGCGGTGCGTGCGTTTGACTTGCATCACAGGATGTGGCCAATCGTCTCCGTCGGGTAATGGAATGGTATGTGGGTCGCTCTCTTCATTCTTGCCGTGACTGAACCAGTCATGAACTTGAAACTGAATCCATGAGGCAGCGAGCAGATTGAGTGAGGGAACCGGAATGAATTCATGGCGGGTGAGCAATTCTCGGCTGACCAGACGAGGGGAGGGGGTGAGCAGGTCTTGCGGACTGGGTGCAACGGCGTGACTGAGCGGTACGTTGCGCCCGAAGCGACGACCTGCACACCCCATGCGAGGGTTGCTGAGATCGTTATAGGTTCCATCGGGCGTACGCCCGGCTTTTTGTTGTACGGTTGGTGAAGGCAAAGAGGGCGGCAGCGGGTCTTCCGAAAGTGCGGGCGCTTGCGTGTCGTACAGGTTCTGTTTTCGCATGCGCTCGCGGTAGCTGTTCAATCGTAACAATCCGAAGAATGTCCAAAGGCGATGCCAAGCGAAGATGCTCATAACCGTCTCCTTTGCGCTTGCCTCTCAGCATTATGGTGCGCGAAATGAATAGCGCCTGACGCGGCGTTCCCAACCGGCCAACTGCGCCAAATCGTTGGTCAGTTTCGGCTCTTGATCGGGAGGTTTGATCCAGCCGCGCAGGCGCAACCAGTCTTCGTGCTCTCGCTGGCGAATGGTATCGGCAGGCTCGAAGCGGGCGTTCAATTCGGCAATCAACCAATCAAGATCATAAGCCACCCGTGCGACCGAATGGACAGCCTCCTCTTCAGAACTTGTCGCGGTGGCGCGCGCGCCCTGCGTCAAGGTTCGAAAGAAGATTGGCGAAATCTCCGGCAACCCTGTATCAACAGCCAGCACAAAGAGAACGGCTTGGAAGTCGCTCAGGGCTGCCACCCGCCGCAGGAAGAAGCGTTGCTCTTGCGGCGACAGTCCGGCTTTGATGAGTTGGTAAACATTGATGAAGCGTTTCAACGCGCGCGGCGAACGACTGAGCAACGGGGTCAGTTCCTCAATGAACGCCATTTCGACCTGTTCAATCTTGAGACTTTCGGGGTTGATGATGTGTTGGTCATCCACCGAAGCAGTTGAAGGCCGTAGGCTGACAGGTGAAGGTTGCGGATGGATAGGCGATTGAGCATTGGCAGCATCCGCAGGCGCAATGGGGAGGGTTCCCGTTGTTGTCAGTAGGTTATCGCTCGCCCCTGGTGGTTGGGAGGGCTGGTTCGCAAGAGGTGCGGGTGATTCCGGCGCAGTTGCCTGTAGTGATTCGGCGGAGAGGATTTCCGGTGAGTTGGCCGCTGGTTCCAAACCCGATTGCAGCGATGCTTCCGTCACGAGGCTTTCTTTGAGCAACCCTTTGAGCATGCGTTGGGTGGCCGTCGGGTCGAGCGGTTTGAGCCAAAGCGGGATTTGAAAAATCTTCTCCAAATAATCGTTCGGCGTCGCGGCTCCATAGATTTGCTTGAGGGTGGAGAGCGACTCATCCTCGCTGTCAACTGAACTGCCATTGCGTTGGTTCATCAACTCGCGGTAGCGGGCTTCGAGTGAGCGCGTGATCCAACGCGCATCTACGCCAACCACAACGACGAAGAGCGGAAAAGCGAGCAGCAGATGGACGGCTTGCAACACATCTACGACTTTGTTGGGCGGACAGCGGTCTAAATCGTCAATGTAGAGGACGATGCGATTGATGCGTCTCTCTTTCTCCTTCTCTTCTTCTTCGAGAGTGGCAAACTTCTTCGATTTCCAGCGTACCTTTTCGTCGTCCGGGTGCGGCGGTGCGAGCCGCCAGTTCTCCTCTTCCATCAATTCGGATAGTTTCTCGAAGTCGTTGCGAATCAGCGCCAAAACGCCGAGATGTTGGCTGTAGATATTGCTCGCCGCGCGGTCATGAATAAAGGCTGCCAGCAGATTGGTAACCGTCGCCTTGTTGACTTCGGCTTCGGCGGCGGCGACGCGTTGCTGCGCGGCTTCGCGGCGGCGTTGGGCGGCCAGATAGTCTGCGTTGAGCACTTGAAGCTCTTGTTCGAGTTGAGTGATGCGGCGGGTATTTTCCGCCAGTTTTTCCGAAATCTCCTGATCGTAATCGGCCTGTATCTTTTCGATCTGCTCGACGCGCTCGGCAGTCCACTTCGCTTGTTGACGCAACCAATTCGCCACCCAAGTGAGAAAGGTGGCTGCGCCGCCGTAAAAGGCGCTGAGGTTGGAGAGATTCTCTTTGCCGAGCCAACCCGGAATTTGGCTGAAGAGGTAACTTACTGCCGGTGCGACGACCAGCACCATCAGCAAGCGCAGAAATCTTCTTCCGCGATCCCGCGCTTGCAATAGCGGAGTGAGGACGCTGCTGCCGCGTTCGACGACGGCTCTAGCTTGATGCAACGCCGCTTCCAATTCCTTCGCCGCTTTGCCCGCTTCGGCAAGCCCCAACTCGGTGAGCAAGTGATTGACCGCAGGCTGCAAATCGTCGAGCGGAAAATCTTTCAGCAGATTGGCGGCGGAAACCTCAGCCAGTTCTTTCGCTTTCTCTTCGTATGCCCGCTTCGCTTTTTTGAGCTCTTCTTGGGCGTCGGTCACGGCGTTTTGCGCCGCTTGTTGTTCATCGCTGGCCTGTTGCTCCGCCTTCTTCTCGAGGTTGAGTTGGTCAATCAGGTGTTGCTTGAGCGTCTCGCTGATGGTCTTCTCTTCTTCGCCTGCGACTTGAAGATTGTCAAAGATATGTTCAACTAAACTCGCCCACAGATTGCCTTCGACATAATGCCAAGCGTTGAATTCGATCTGCACAATGCGCTTATAGAAAGGGGAATCTTTTTGCAGGCGATTGGAGTTTTGCGCTTGAACGGCTAACCCTCTGACTGCCTGACGGAGGCGGCGCATAAAGAAGGTTTTGCCGGAGCCCCATTCGCCGAACAAGCCGAAGGACAAGGGGGGCGTCACGCTGCGCGCCGCGATGAGCGTCGCCAGCGCATTGACTTCCCGATCAATGCCGATCAAATCCCTTTCCCCGCGCGCGGCGTCGGCGCGGTAATCAAACAACTGGCGAAACTGCCCAATCTCGCCGAGTAAGACCTCTTCCCAGGCTTGTCGCACGGTCGGAGAGCGGTCGAGCAGGTTCATGCGTTTGAGAAAGTCGAGGAAGTCGGCGCGCAATTGTGAGGGGCGAATGCGCAACTCTTTGAGGCGATCCGCGACGCCGGAATTTTCGCTGCCGGGCAATTCGCGCAGTAATTGAGCGAGCAAGTGACGGGCGTGAATTTGCGGGTTTCCCTCCGTCAGTTTGGCCAGATGGCTGGCTTCTTCGAGGGCGACGCCAACGTAAGCGGTCATCCGCTCCGGCACGCGAGGAGAGGGCGGGGGCAGCAACACGCCTTTGCGTTCCAAATAGCGTTTTCGCACCTCTTGAAACGAAATGTCCGGCGAGTTGCTGAGAGCTTGCAGAAGAAACCCTGCGGTATCGTAGCTCAGAGTCGGCGGCGATGTGGAGACTTGGGTCATCCCAATATCGGCCATCGCAAAGAGTAAAAAGCTGGCGGACAATTCGACCTGACCATCTTCGCTGCTGGCAAGGGCGATGGCTTGTTCCATCACTTCGTGCGCCGTCGAGGAGAAGTCGTATTCCTCCCATTTTTCCAGCGGAAGTGTATCGGCGCGATTCTTAACAGGGCGGATAACCGGCGCAGTTTGCTCGACCGACTGGGCTGAATTAGTAGGCAGATTGCCTGAGAGATGAGCAATCTCACTGGCAAAAGCAGACAACTCTTCATCAAGGGCTACGGCATCAATTTCGGACAAAGGGAGTCTGTTTAGAGGTCGAATTGGCAGTTGTGCTAGCCAACTGACGGGTTCCCAATTAGAGCGGCTAACGAGAAGGGGCATAATGATTAACGGATTTTGCTCTTGATACTCTAACAAGATTGGAACGTCTCGATTCCAAATAAAATCCGAGTTTAAGAAATGATTTGAAACTAGCAGAATCACAATTTTGACAAGAGCTGTTTCTTTTTGTACCCAATCAGATAAGGGGACTTCCGTTCCATATTCAAAGCTGCCCAATTCGCCGCTATGTTGATAACGACGCAAATAGGAGAGGAGACGATCTTTCCATTCCGCGTCATCCTGAGAGTACAGAATGTAAATGGCGGGCTTAAGTCTTTGTAGTATTTCATCGTTCTGCGATTGCGCCATCTGTTTCATTGCCATGTGGTTTTGCCTCAAAGGGGATTCGCCATGTGCGGCGAGGCTCTTCTCTCTGCTTTGCGGGTATGGCTCAGTCAGGTTTTCCGCCGTCAACTCAATAACGCGCCGACCGGGTCATATTCGCGCACCACGAATTGGTTGGTCAGCGCGAAGAAGCGCAACTGCGCCCGCGCTTTGACGAATGCGTCGTCCGTGCCGATGACATTGAATGAGGTTAGGTAGCGCGCAAAACTTCGCACTGCATCGAGGTCTTCGACGATGAGGAACTTCAGTAACGCCATGCCGATCTCATTGCCGGTCGCAACTTCGGTCACGCGGCTGTAGAGCGTTGTGAAGTCATGAACGATCTCTTGAATCGTAGCGATGCCGCCGTGCTCATCCTTTTGCAGATACTTGCGTCCGTGCAGGCAATACTCTTTGCCTTTGGCGAAGAAGTAGACGCGATAGATCATTTCGGCTTCTTCCGTCGCGGGGTTGACGCGCAGGTAATTGAAGTAGCTCTTCGCGCCATTGATGCTGGAAATCTGCATGCCTTGACCGGCGAAATTGTCGAAGCGAATATCACCGTCAATGCGCGCTTCGTGTTCCCACCCTTCGATGAATTCGTTCAAATCGCGCGCCGAAATCCGCATCCGCATTTCGCAAGCCATGCCTTCGTTAGCCGGTTTGCTCTCCAACGCCAACTCGTTTTCGCGTCCGGCGAGCAGGCTGAAATTCGGGAAGAATGTTCCTTTCATCTCCTCATCGAACGTCATCCCCGTGCCTTCCGGCAACCGAACATCGAGCAGCGGGCGCAGGAAGCTCACAGTTGGCGTGTTGGTGAGCGTGCTGCGTCGAAGCGAATAGAGGAAGCCGAACCGCGCATTGCCGTTGGTATCCGTTTCACGGTGAAAGATGCCGAGCGAATCAGGCCCGAACAACCCAAACAGCGGCGGGCGCGCATCCGTCACATATTTGCCGATCAACAGGTTTTGATTGACGAAGCGAATCTCGTCATGCAGCGGCGTGAAATCATCCATGCGGAAATGGTCTGCTGCGAAAGTCGGTTCCGATAGCCCTTCGATCAAGCCGAGAAACTGATAGTTGGCTTGCAGTCGCCCGTCAGGTTTATGATCGAACTTCAGATAAGCGACAACCCCTGTGTTGTTGGCATTCGAAACCATTCGCATCTCCCATAGTCCGTCAAGCTGCTCTTTGGTTGGCACCTGACCTGTCGCCCAAATCGCTTGATGATCGCTGACCGTCATATTGTCTAACCCATAGGCGCGCACCATCGGAAAGGTAAAGAGGCGAAGACCATTGGGGTAGTCTCCTAAATAAACGCGCCCGATCAACAGATCATCATTGATGACCTTGAAGATGTCATAGAAGGCTCGCCACTCCGGATCGGTGTAGCGAAGCAGGATATATTTTCCCGGTTCGAGCGTGCCCGTGCGATTGGTGATGATGAGCTCTTCAAGGGTGTTGTTGGCGTTGATGAGGCCGTCGGAATCGCTGGTGACGCCGACCAATTTACCGTCCGCGCGTTTGCTGAAGCGTTTCTTGAAACTAACGTGAAAGGCGAGCGAGAAACGATTAAGCACATGGCCGCGCGGAAAGAAGCCTTTCCAAACTGTGTCATTGCGGATAACGCCGTTATCTGTATCAAAGGTAACGTGACCGCTATTGACCATAGTTTGGATGCTGCCGGTTTCTACGCGTGCGAAGATGCGTTCGAGGTCGGCCTCCTTATCCGTCAGGACTTCGAGCGGATTGAACCGCGAGACGCTGACTCTTGGCGGCGGCGGCGGATAGGGTTCGCCACCCAAATGGCGAACGATGCGGTCGGCGATGCGCTCCGAAAGGGCGGAAATTGTCAGAAACGGATTGACCCCGAGAGCCGTCGAGATCAATGAGCCATCGGCGACGAACAGTCCCTCGTGAATCGCTCCATCGCTTGCAAAGACCCGTCCGAATTCATCGGTCGCGCCGTGTTGATAATCATCGCCGAGCGGACACCCGCCGAGCGGGTGCGCGGTAATCAGATTGCGCGTCGGCGTAATGCTCCACAGCGGATTGGTGACGAAGGTTGCGCCGAGCGCGCGCGCGTGACGGCGAATCTCTTCGTTGATGAGATTGAAGACTTGCTGGCGTCCAGCGTCGTCCCAGTCAATTTCGACGTTGCCTTTTTCGTGGCGTAGGTGAAGCCTGCCTTTGGCATCGTCGTGCCCCATAATGAGATAGAGCATAGTGTGATTGAGCGCCGCGTGGTCTTCGTTAAAAGGGCTGAAAGGATTGTTCCTGAGTCTGCGCTGAAGCTCCTGTTGTTCGTCGCCGAAGTCCGTGTCTTCGCCACCTTTGGCAAAAGCGTCAAGGGCGATCATCGCGGCGCTGACATAAGAACTCGGAAACGAAAAGTCTTCGACGGTGATGCGCTTTTCGAGCGGTGTTCCTGCGCCGCCGTAACGAATCGCGCCGACAATGCTCGGCCCCGGCGCATTGCCGCGTTTCGCCCACTTATGCGTTGGTTTGCTGCCGAATCCCATGGTGTTCAATTGCGAGTCGGCGTTATAGGCGAGAGCGAAAAAGTCACCATTGCCGGAAAATTGCGTGCCGACTTTCGGGGAGAGCGACAAGCCGCGCATCTCCGAGCGCAATAAAATTTCAGGAGTGCCGAGCGATCCGGCAGCGAGGATGACGTTGCGCGCTTTGAGGGTGAATTCGTCGTTGATAATCGTGCGATAGCGCACCCCATGAACAAGCCAGCCATCTGCCACTTTCTCCAGCCATTTGACTTCGCATTTGACGAACATATGGCAGCCCTGCCGATGGGCGACCGGCAGGTAATTCATATAGAGCGTATTTTTCGCGCCGACATTGCAGCCAGTCACGCAATCGCCGCAATCAATGCAGGCTTTCTGTTCGACGCCGACATGATTTTTGCCATCTTGGAAGGAGACGACGATGTCGAGCGGGAAGGCTTGATTGCCGATTTCGGCAGCGCGTTTTTCAAGCCCTTTGACTTTGAGCAAGGCGTTGGTGTTGTTGGGATTGCCGCGCGGGTGCGGGTTCGCGCCGAGCATCAGTCTGGCGCGCTCGTAAAATGGTAAGAGTTCGGGTCGTTTGATGGCTTTCGGCCATGCCAGTTGCTCGAAGACTTCGGCATCGGGGACGATGGCAACATTGGCGTTGATGAGCGATGTGCCGCCAAGCCCCGACCCTTTCATGATCGAAATGTCAGGGAAGAGTTGAAAATCGTAGAGTCCCGTCGGATTGAATGCCGGATGGCGAACGTGGCGCGTCACGTCATCGAATTTGTCGGGAAATTTGCCGACTTCCCATTCGCGACCGCGTTCGAGGATGCAGACCGAGGGGCGAGAAGGCGCGGCGGTCAATCGAGCTGCGGTAATCGCGCCGCCGTACCCGGAGCCAATAATGATAAAGTCATACTCTGATTTTCGGTCATTCCAGTCTCTCGCTAGCATAAACCCTCCTGCCAACCGCCTGCGGTGTGGGATGTGCGGTTGGGTGTAGGTTGTGAAGAGAGGTGATTTGCGATGGCGTGCAGTGCAGAGCTGTATCGCCAACGAGCACAGATAAGACTATCGCTTGACAATTAGGTTTTGAGATACGGTTCGGACTATGAAAAGATTGTGCACGTCGTAATCCAAAGATAGCCAGGCATTTTCATCTCCATTTCCGATAGACGGAAAAAACGAGCCGCACAATGCAGAATGGGAAAAATAATTATCGAGGTGGCGTGTCTGCGCCAGTATTGTCGGCTTATCGCCAGCCCTGGCGTTCAGCAAGCGCCGTGATCTGCGCGATGTGATGGCGACCGTGCCAGGCATAGATGCAAAGATTCGTATCGAGGGTGATGAGGCCAAGTTCGGGATGTTGAAAGGCACGGGCAAAATCTTGTGCGGTGAGGGAGCGCAATAATACTTCCCAACGCTTGTGTAGGGATTCGAGAAGATTCAGAGAAAGCTCGATGGGCGCAGTCTTTGCATCCGTCAGTTCCGCCCACTGCGCTTCATCATAGGGCTTGATGGTCGGCTGCTCTTCGGTGAGCGCCAAACGAAACCGCACATAGCTGTTCAGATGGCTATCGGGCAAATGATGCACGACTTGTCTGACCGTCCAACCGCCTTCACGATACGGTGTGTCGAGTTGTTCGTCGCTGAGGTCGGCAACCGCTGCGCGCACTTGTGCAGGAGCGGCAGAAATGGCAGCCATCATCTGCTCGCGCTTTGCCTCGGTCATAATCGCTTCGGGTTGAAATTTGCCAATCGGAAACCGCAGGTCGCTCATGCCTTCTTCTCCAAAATCTGCCCACGAATCACACGAATCTACACACCATTTCTCAGGCCGATTCGTGTGATTCGCGGAGAATTCTCACAGGGTTTTCAAATACTCGATGACTTGACGCTTCTGTTTCTCAGACAGAGGAAAGCCGAAGGGATGGCCTTGATTGCCGAGTCCCGGCAGCGTCGTATCCACAACCCGCCGCCGCGCTTCGCCGGGCAGCGTTGCCGCAGCCGGAGCCGTGAGCGTTTCATAGGGCAGCCCTAAATTCTTGGCATCGTAATCGGCAGCCGAACCCGTGCGGCGAAAGTATTTTGGACGTGCCTCTTTAGTCAGCACGCCATAAACCGTCGGCACAGCGCCATTATGAAAGTACGGCGCGGTCGCCCACACACCATCAAGCGGCGGCGCAACATAACCGGCGGGATTCTCTTCAGCGCGGGCGTTTGCGGCAAACCATGTACGATTGAAGTAAGAGCGCATCTCTTTGGTCAATTCCGTCAATCGCATCGAGTCGGTGCCGATGGCGGCAATTGGCACAACTCGATTCGGGTACTTGCCGTTTGCACCATAGGTTCCGTGGCATTCCGAACAGGTGCGTTCGAAGACTTTCTTTCCCTCTGCCGCGAGTTTCTGATCTATCGGAAAAGGATATTTCGGCGGTTCGATAGTGCGCAGATATGCCACGATGTCTTTAAAGTCCGCTTCCCACGAGCGAATCTTTGCGCCGTCCGGTTCGCCCATCGTGAATTGCATGATCGGGCGCGTGAAGTCTCCGGTTACGCCGCCATCCACATACAGCGATGTTTTCTTCTTGAAGTGCCACCAAGGCACGGCGTCGAGGTCAATGTCTTGATACGTTCCGAAAGAGACCGGCTCGCTTCGCATCGAGAGATCGAGATTGCGCCGTCGCATCAACTCTGCGGAGAAGACGAACGCGTTGGTACGCCCGCGCGTCATGCCAAAGTTAAGTTTGAAAGGCGGCTTGATGCCGATCAACTTGGTCACGTCCTCATAGAGCGTCTGCATATCAATGTCGGAGTTGGGCAAGCCGATCATCGTCTCGCCGCTGCCCGGCAGTTTGCCGCCGTGACAGAGCATGCAGGTCTGCACCCATCCCATCGGCGTTGCCACGAATTGCACAGGCGCGCCGCCCTTTGCATAGGGCGATTCGGCGAAGCCATAGCGTTCAAAGGTCAAGCGTCGAATCTGCTCTTTGTCATCCTTGTTGACGCGGGACTTCCACTCCGGCTCCCACACTGTCCATAACCGCTCGAAGATCATTTGATTGAAGAGCGGAAAGCCATAGCCCTTATGCGTAAGGTTGTACAAGCCGCGTTCGGCGGGCGTCTTTTCATCAGTAAACGCCTGTGCGCCATTTGGGTTGGTGCGCGAAGAGAGCGCGATGAAGAAGAGCGCCATCCCGAAAGCGGTTAACATCGCGCGTTGCAAAAGACCTGATCGAAGCATAGAGCCTCCCTTCATTGAAGTCTGAAGACAGAGATCGGAAGTCTCAGATTGCGGCTATACGAGTCTCGTTCGCCTTTGACTTCCTTGTTCGTGCAAACAGCAGAATTAAGATGTAAGCGAAGGTTTGCGGCCTGCCCATGATCGCGCCTTTTCCAGTTGTGCGGCAAGCCGAAAAAGCGTCGCTTCGTCGCCAAAGCGTGCCGAGAACATCACGCCGATGGGCAGTCCTTCCGCCGACCAATGCAACGGCACTGACATGGACGGTTGACCCGTTACATTGTAGAGGGCGGTGAAGGGGCTGAACTCGGTCACTTCTTTGACATAGTTTTGTCCCTCCGACGGCGACAAACTGAGCAGCCCGAGCTTGACCGGCGGTTTGGCCAGTGTCGGACTCAAAATCACATCGTAGGTTTGCTGAAATTTCGCCATCGCCAGCCCGATTTGGTGCAAGTTGGCGAGCGCCCGCGAATAGACGACGCTGTTCATTGATTTGCCAGCTTGAGCAGTCGCCCAGGTCACGGGCTCAACATCTTTCTCGGTCACGGCATGGCCAATTGTCTTCTCCGCGTCATCAAGCGTCCGGGCAATCGAAACCACTAACACATTGGCGAATGATTCGCTCAGCATCGCTCGATCAATCGGGAGGGCTGCTTCTTCAACCGTGTGGCCGAGGCTTTGGCAAAGCTTCGCTGCTTCGGTGGCGGCGAGTTTACACTCCGCGTCAACCGCTACTCCCGATGTTGGCGCAAGCACGAGGGCAATGCGCCGTCTGCCGGGATTAGCGCCGACCTCTTTTAAGAAGGGTCGCGTGGGCGGCGGCGCACTGTATGGCGATCCGAGTTCCACACCCGCAGAAACGTCGAGCAACGCGGCGCTGTCACGCACCGAAAGCGTGATGGCGTGATGACAAGAGAGGCCATTCCAACCTTCGAACTGGGTTGGCCCCATTGGCACGCGGGCGCGCGTTGGTTTGAATCCGAACAAGCCGCAACACGAGGCCGGTACGCGTATCGAGCCGCCGCCATCGCTCGCATGCGCCATCGGTACAATGCGCGCGGCGACGGCGGCGCTTGCACCGCCGGAAGAACCGCCTGACGTGCGTTCGAGATTCCATGGATTGCGCGTCTTGCCAAAGAGCGCAGATTCGGTCGTTGTCGTTAAGCCAAATTCGGGCGTCGCGGTTTTGCCAAAGATCACCAGCCCCGCCTGTTTGTAGCGTGTGACCAGCGTCGAATCATGGCTGGCGACGGTATTTTTGAAGATCTGGCTTCCGGCAGAGGTCACCGTACCAGCAAGGTATTGACCGAGGTCTTTGAGCAAGAACGGCACCCCGCGAAAGATTCCATTTGGCAATCCCTGCTTGATTTGCTCTTGCGCTTTATCGAAGAAGAGAGTGCAAACGGCGTTGAGTTTTGGATTGAGGGCAATGACCTTCTCTTGCACAGCGTCGAGCAACTCCAACGGGCTGACCTGTCGCTTGGCGACCAACTCAGCCAGTCCGAGACCGTCAAATTTGTCATACTCGGCGGCGAGCCCTTTTAGTAGCGTCGCCGCTGCGCCTTCGGTTTCAGGAAAGTTTTTCATCATCATGATTGCGCCTGCGGTCACCGAGCGTTTGAGCCATTCGCGTCGCTTCATTCCTTCTTGCCTCTCGTGTTTGAAATTACGATTTGAACATTGCCTACTCAGCGACCGCAATGGGTTTGCTATCTGGACTCCACAGCATTTTGACCACCCCAAAGGAGATCGGAACGGTTACGGGGAGGAGCGATAGAGCATAGATTGGAGACCAGGCGATGTAGCCCCAAACGTTGACGTGTGCAATGCCCCGCTGCCATGACTCGGTGCCAATTGCGCCAAGTGGGCCACCGAAAAGAATCGTCAAAAATGCGACGACTAGCGCCGTAAGCCACAGATTTCGGGTTGAAGGCTTTATCTTACCTGCGAGCCATCCAATGACAACGCTCGCTACACAGGTAGGAATGACGATGACGGAGAAAATCCAGAAAAATGCGCTCGGACTGAAATCCATCACAAGGATTCCTCCGCCGATAAAGACTACGAGTGTGCCGACAAAGCTCGCGATCAACCCAACCCCGATGGCCTTCAGAATCATTTCTATTCTCCTATCTCCAACGGTCTGCGGAAGAGTATATGCTGCGATGCGCAGACGCCGCCTGCTGTGCCCACCCTAGTCATAACCACAGACTCGGGTTGAGGCAATAGTTGACGCGGTGGCTATCCTTCACTTGAGACGCACAGAATCGAGGAAGGAGCGGACGCCCGGTGAGCGGATCGAACGTTCTGACCCGATTACGCCGACAATCGCCATCTGTCGGTTGGTGAGAATCAAGCGCATGTGGACAGAAAAATCCTCACCTTTGGCGCGCATGACGCATTCAATCCCCGGTCGCCCATCCACCGTGATTTTGTGCTCGCTCAGAAGCTGCGTGTTGGTGTCCATCAGAATGCGATCACGACCAACAGCGAGCACTGTGTCCGGGTTAACCCCGGCGGATACCGATTTCGTCGGAAAATATTGGGCTTGAAACAGAACCTGTTTTTTGCGATCAAAGAACCGACAAGTGCGCACAAATTTTTGATCTGCTGAAGTCGTAACCGGCAGGTCTTCACATTCCGGTGTTCCCGGCATGTGAACAGAGAACTCTGCACCCTCGGGTGAGAAGTCTTTCTGAAGCCCAAAAGCCGGAACCATGAAGAGAGTTGCTACACCACAAACGACGATGATGAATCGCATTCTTGACCTCCGAAATGAGCAGCTTTCAACGAACTGAATAAACGCGACTCTCGCTAGAGACCGAAGGCCCGGCTCAACTTGAATCTGCATCTCGTTGTGCGGTCGTCTTCAATGCAAGGTTATCGCCGACAACTTACAGGTTCGCGCGTTTGACGATGATCTCTTTCATGATCTCGCTTGAGCCTGCGCCGATGGTGTGCAGCCGGACATCGCGCCAGAAGCGGCTGATGGGATACTCCACCGTATAGCCAAACCCGCCGAATATCTGCACGCAATCATAGGCGACCTTTTGCGCCAAGTCGCTGACGAACAGCTTCGCCATGGTAATCTCTTTTACGGCATCGTGACCGTGATTGACTAAATCGAGCGCCCGATAAGAGAGCCACTTTGCTGCTTCGACCGCCGTCAGATGTTCGGCGAAGCGATGTTGCCAGACTTGATATTGACCAACGGGTTTACCGAACGCTTCGCGCTCTTTGCCATAGGCAATCGCCCACTCCAACGCCCGCTCCATGCTGTACACGCCGCCGATGGCCGAGGCCAATCGCTCGCCTTGAAAATTGTGCATCGTGTAGTAAAAGCCTTTGTTCAATTCGCCGAGCACATAGCGTTTCGGGATGCGGCAATTATCGAAAAACAGTTCGGCGGTGTCAGAAGAGAGATTGCCGACTTTCTTCAATTTTTTACCGACGGCAAAGCCTTTGACATCGGTGGGGAAGAGAACCATCGAGACGCCTTTATAGCGGTCTTCGCCGGTGCGGACGGCCAAAATCATGAAGTCTGCGCGCGTGCCGTTGGTGATCCAGAG
>CAYXVU010000067.1:0-25572 GCA_964468725.1 uncultured Clostridia bacterium | reverse complement strand
GCGCTTCTTGAAAAAAGATGGCTATGGCAAGTTTGCCATCTTGAGTACGCAAGCGATACTCAGCCAACCAGCTACCCTCAGCGGCAGCGAAAAACCGGGTTGGGACAAAGAGAAGTTCGCCAATCGCTGCGCCGGGTGTCATACGACGGCAGTGGATGCGAAGGAGAAGACTTTCAGCGCCTTCGGGCTTGATTGTTATGTTTGTCACGGCGATGTGAACGTCGAACATTCGAACGATACATCGCTGGTATGGCTTTCAAAAAAGCGGCGCAATGATGCGAAGGCAATCACGTCGCTGTGCGCCCAATGCCATCTGCGCGAGACGAAATCGCGTTCGACCGGATTGCCCTACCCGAACAACTTCATCGCCGGAGACAACCTCTTTCAGGATTTAGAAGTAGATTGGACAAAAGCGGATGATTCGAACCTCAATGCCGGTGATCGCCACGTCTGGCGCAATGTGCGCGACGTGGCCTTGTACGGCAATGAGTCGGTCACCTGTTTAAGTTGCCATGTAGTACATGGCAATTCCAGTTTCAAACACCGGCGCGTGCTGCGCGCCGCCATCTGTTCGGAGTGTCATGAAGGCGAGGGGTTCAAAACGGTCAAACGCTACGCGGTGCAAAGCGGGTTGTGTGAGTATTGAGTGATGAGTGACAAGCCTGCGGGCAGCCAAGCAACGAGGAGGCAAGGATGATTTCTCCCGACGCTGTCTTAGTGGCGAGGTGCAGCTTGAATCACCGATCTCTATCCGCAGAACGAACGATTTGAATTCATAGGAGCGAGCGAATGATTAAGTTGAAAGTCAATGGCGTCAATCGGCAATTCGATGGCGAGCCGGATATGCCTTTGCTCTGGTATCTGCGCGACGAATTGCAAATGACCGGCACCAAGTTCGGTTGCGGCGCGGGCTTGTGCGGCGCGTGCACGGTACACCTCAACGGCACAGCCGTTCGCAGTTGCATCACTTCGATGAAGACGGCGGATGGCAAAGAGGTCGTCACCATCGAAGGGCTGCATCCGAAAGGCGAGCACACCGTGCAACAGGCGTGGAAGCAGTGCAACGTGCCGCAATGCGGCTACTGTCAAAGCGGGCAAATCATGCAGGCTGTGGCGTTGCTTAAACAGAAACCCAAACCGACCGATGACGACATTGATACGGCGATGCGCGGCAATATCTGCCGGTGCGGAACTTATCAGCGCATCCGGCAGGCGATCAAGGTTGCCTCCAACCAGAAGACTGCGGAGGTGAAGTCATGAATCGCATTGAGCAGGTCACACGACGCACGTTTTTAGGGGGCATGTTCTCTGCCGGAGCCTTGATTCTAAGCGCGCGGCTTTTGCCCTTCGAAGCCTCGGCTTCCGGATCTGCCGCCGCTGCGGCTTGGAGTCCAAGCGTCTATCTCGGACTCGACAGCGATGGTACGGTGACGATCATTACGCATCGTTCGGAGATGGGCACTGGCATTCGCAGCGTGCTGCCCGCCGTCTTAGCCGATGAACTCGAAGCCGATTGGCAGCGCATCAAAGTCGAGCAGGCACTCGGCGACCCGAAATACGGTTCGCAAAACACCGATGGCTCCTGTTCGATCCGTGACTTTTATGATGCCATGCGCGAAGCCGGAGCAACCGCCCGTTTAATGTTAGAACAAGCTGCCGCCGAAAAATGGGGCGTGCCCGCCAGTGAATGCAAAGCGCAGAATCACGCCATCGTACATGCAGGCAGCAAACGCAAACTGGGCTACGGCGAATTGGTGGCGCTGGCGGCGCAACGAGCCGTGCCGAAAAAAGAGGAGCTAACGTTCAAATCCCCCGCAGACTATCGTTACATCGGCAAAGAGGTGCCGACCATTGACCGCGACGACATCTGTGCAGGCAAAGGAACGTTCGGCGCAGACGCGCGCCTGCCGGGGATGGTCTATGCCTCCATCGAACGCTCGCCGGTGTTAGGCGGCAAACTGAAAAGCTACGATGATAAAGAGGCTCTCACGGTGCGCGGCGTCGAAAAGACGGTTGTTCTTCCCGCCTTCACGCCTCCGCATGGATTCAAGGCGCTCGGCGGCGTGGCGGTGATCGCCAACAACACTTGGGCAGCGATGAAAGGGCGCGAGAAGCTCACGGTTGAATGGGAATCCGGCAGCAATGGCAGTTATGATTCGACTGCCTACAAACAATCGTTGCTCGAAACGGTTCGCAAACCGCAGCAAGTTGTGCGCAACATCGGCGATGTTGACGCCGAGTTCGCCAAAGGCGGCAAAACGCACGAAGCCGAATACTACTTGCCGCATCTGGCGCACGCGCCGATGGAACCGCCTGCCGCAGTTGCCGATGTGAAAGATGGCAAAGCGGTGATCTATGCGGCGACGCAAAATCCGCAAGCCGTGCAGGATACGGTTGCCGCAGCACTCGGCATAGATAAGAAAGCTGTCGAATGCCACGTCACTTTGCTTGGCGGCGGCTTCGGGCGCAAATCGAAACCCGATTACGTCGCCGAAGCGGCGTTGCTTTCGAAAGCCGTCGGCAAGCCGGTCAAAGTCACTTGGAGCCGCGAAGATGATATTCGCTTCGACTATTATCACACGGTCGCGGCAATGTATCTGAAGGCCGCCCTTGACGACAACGGCAGACCGACGGCGTGGTTGCAACGCAGCGCCTTTCCATCATTACTTTCAACCTTCAATCCGGCGGCGCGCGCTGGCAGTCCGGGCGAGATGAGCATGGGATGGAATAACGTGCCTTTCGACATTGCGAATCATCGTGCTGAGAATGGTCCGGCGCAGGCACATGTGCGCATCGGTTGGCTGCGTTCGGTCGCCAACGTCTATCACGCTTTCGGGGTGCATTCGTTTGTAGATGAGTTGGCGCAATTGGCGAAACGCGATTCGGTCGAATATCTGCTTGAGGTGCTTGGGCAGCCGCGCAAAGTCGAATTGGGCGGGCGCAATCCGTTGGCGCAGAAGTTCCCGCTCGAAACCGGGCGCTTGCGCAATGTCATCGAACTGGCCGCCGAGCGTTCGGGGTGGGCGAAGAAGAAGGCGACGAAAGGCCGCGCTCTCGGCATCGCCGCGCATTGGAGCTTTTACAGCTATGTGGCGGCGGTCGTCGAAGTGGAGGTGGACAACGCAGGCAAACTGCGAATTCCGCGCGTTGATATGGCAGTGGATGTCGGTCGCGCAATCAATCCGGATCGCGTGAAAGCGCAATTCGAAGGCGCAGCCGTCTTCGGCGCAAGCCTCGCCTTGATGGGGGAAATCACGGCTGCCGAGGGCGAGATTCAACAGTCGAACTTTCACGACTACCCGGTGGCGCGCATCAACGAATCTCCCGTCGAAACCCATGTCCACATCGTTGGCAGCGAAGCGCCGCCCGCAGGCGTTGGCGAACCGGGCGTGCCGCCGATGGCGCCAGCCCTGTGCAACGCTCTGTTTGCGGCAACCGGCAAACGCATTCGGGAGTTGCCGATCAAGAAACATAAACTGGTGTGAGAAGATTTTGAACAACTTGCGCGTCAGCGGTGCGGAGCGGGCAAGAGCCAGTCAGAACCAATCGCAAGAGCATGCGGATCAGGTTAATGATGGAACAGCCGATTTGGAATTTCGAACAAGAACCGAGTGCGGAAGCGATGGACGAAACGAGCGTCAACCTGCGCGCCTATTTCGACCGCATGGATGACGACAAGATGCGCTCCTATGATGCATCGTGGACGGATGAGCAAGTCATCGAGTGGGATGGTAATTTCCGCGACGATGGCGCGTTGATGATTCTGTGTTGCGAGCGCGATGTCGAAATCGAAGAGTATCGCCGGGTGTTGGCGGCCTGTATCGCCTATCGCAATCGCGTCAGAGGTGCGCTAGGCAAATAGAGCAAGGTAATCGAGACAATCCGCGCCTCACCCGAATCATCACGAACTCGGTTCGCCGAGATTCGGGCGAGGCGCGGGCAGGTTCAAATATCGAGATTCTTCACTTCGAGCGCGTTGTCTTCGATGAAACGGCGGCGCGGTTCGACGGCATCCCCCATCAGCACCGTAAACATCTCATCAGTCTCAACCGCATCGTTGACCTGCACATTTAGCAGCGTGCGTTTGTCGGGATTGAGCGTTGTCTCCCACAACTGTTCGGGGTTCATCTCTCCCAACCCTTTGTAGCGTTGAATCGAGATGTCTTTCTTCGCCGCCGTCATCACATAATCGAGCAGTTCCGCGCGCGACGCGACGCTCACTTGACTGCCGTTATCGGCGATGGCAAAAGGCGGGCGGCTCAAGTCCTGCAATTCGCCATACAACTGAATGGCTTTTTGGAATTCGACGTGGGTGGCGAATTCCCAATCAATCAAGGTGCGCCCGTTGCTGCGCGAGCGCATCACGGCGATTTCGAAGGTGCCATGTTCTTCGTCTTCTTCGATCACCGTTTCATAGCCTTCCTTTTCGAGCGCGGCAGCGATCTTTTGCAGATACTTCTCTTTTTCAAAGACCTGATGCAGTTTCAAACCGCCGTTGGCATTCATCACCCCATTGGGGCCGGAGAATCCATCAACCATGGTTTCGACCAGCTTGCGGTCGTGCAGGCGGCGTTCAAGTTTGGCCAGATAGAGGTCTAACTCGGCGAGTTTATCAAGCATCTTGCGGAGTTCCGCGCCTTTGAATTCGGCCTTCGTCGCAGTGACAGTGACGGTAAGGTTTTCTGTCGCTTTGCGCATCAGGAATTTCGATAGCTCTTTTTCATCGCGCAGGTATTGCTCGGAGCGTCCCTTTTTGATCTTGAAGAGTGGCGGCTGCGCAATGTAGATGTGGCCATGATCGATCAATTCCGGCATCTGGCGATAGAAGAAAGTGAGCAGTAGAGTGCGAATGTGCGAGCCATCCACGTCAGCGTCGCACAGCAGGATGATGCGGTCATAGCGCAGTTTGGCGACATCGAAATCGTTTTTGCCGATGCCAGTGCCGAGCGCGGTAATCATCGCGCCGATCTCCGAATGCGACAGCATCTTGTCGTAGCGCGCTTTCTCGACGTTGAGAATCTTTCCTTTGAGCGGCAAGATCGCCTGCGTCCGACGGTCGCGCCCCTGCTTGGCACTGTTATGGACAAACACCCCGCTGGCGAGCGCGAAGTTATGGGTGCCCGGCACTTCGAGATCGTATACATCCAGGCGTTCTTCGAGACGGTCAATCGCAACAACCCGATGGTTATAGTTGGCAATGGCTTCCCGCGTTTTGGACTCATCACCTTGAAAATATCTTTGACACAGAGTGTCAAAACGCAAGAGAGATTTGTCGCGCAGAGCAAGGCGTCGTTCATCATAAGCGATCAAATCCAAATGGCCTCGTTCGATTTCGATCTGCTTGAGAGCGGCCATCGTCTTACGATAAAAGGTTTGTCGCAAAGCCGCTTTTCGTTTCGCCCGGAAGGCAGGCGTCCATTGCTGTGCCGTTTTCTCACAACGCCATAAGAGCAACTCCTCATTTTGCCATTGTCGTTTTGCTCTTTGAGACAGTTCTTCGCGCAAGGCCGGATGGTTAGCAAAATACGTTCGAACCCGTTCGGCTTGTTTTTGACGATGTGACTCATCGTCCCAATACTCACGTTGCGCTCGATTCAATTGCTCTGCATTCTCTAGCTGATAGGTTTCATTCGCAGCATAAAACTCGCGCCACTTCTGCGCCATATAGGATTTATACTCTTCATCCTGCCATTGCGCCTTCGCTTGCTGCGATAAAACTTTCCGCGTCTCTTCTTCTCGCATGCGTTGGCTCATCTTGGCGCGGAATTCGTCGCTTTGATGAATTTCTCTGCACTTCTCAATCACTTCGGGGCGATGAAGGGTTTTGCCAGCTTGCTCGCGGTGCAAGGCGAGGTGCTGAGCGGCTGAGAGTCGTTGAATGTTAGTCGGATTGTTGTTCCGTTTATTGAAATCAATGTGGTGGCAGTGAGCGCCCGCCGATTCCGCATAAACACCTTGCCAACGGTTGTACCAATCCGCTAAGGCGTGCGTAAAGAGCCACCCCTCGGAGCGAGGATCCCAAACCATCTCATAACCGGCAATGGTAATTCCCTGGCCTTTGATTGATACCTTGCGGTGCAATGGCATGAGGGAATCTTCCGGGGTCAGCGAAATCGCGGGTTTGTAACTGCCATCGCGCAGCATAAATTGATGGTCGGGCGTACAAACAATCTGTTCGCCACTATCGAGCGTCACCCGAATCACCTCGACATTGGCTTTTGTTTTGCGAGCATTGATAATTTTTTCAAGCCCTACCGTTCCGTCTCGACGAATGGTATAGCAGAAATTTTCTTTGCCTTCCGCCTGTTCTTTCACCAATTCAACGAAGCTGAGCGTGCGCCCATCCGCAAGAGCGACGAGCGTATCGCCCGCAAAGCAACCACCGGCGCTGTCGCCTTCGACGATGAAGAGTTCGCACAGTTTGGGGTCTTTTTCGGCGCAATCTGCGAGTTTGCCGGGCAACGCCCATGAATCGAGCGCCCCTTTGCGGCGCGTCAGGTCGCGGGCTTTGCGAGCCGCTTCGCGGGCGCGGGCGGCTTCGATGGCTTTGGCGATGATCTTGCGCGCCACCGATGGGTTCTCTTCAAAGTACTGGCCGAGGTTTTCGTTGACGAAGGCTTCGACTTGGCCTTTGACATCGGAATTGAGTTTGCCTTTGGTCTGCCCTTCGAATTGGGGTTGTGGCAGCTTCACGCTGATGACAGCGACCAACCCTTCGCGCACATCTTCGGGCGCGAGTTTTTCGTCCTCCTTTTTGAACAAACCTGCGGACTTCGCATAGTTGTTGATAGTGCGCGTCAACGCGGCGCGAAAGCCGGTCAAGTGCGTGCCGCCGTCAACCGTGTTGATGTTGTTGGCGAAGGAATGGACGATCTCGTTATAGGCGTCGTTATACTGGATCGCGATTTCAATGCCGAGCGGATCGTCGTCGGTCGCCTCTTTCTCGAAATGAATGGGCTGGGCGTGCAGTACATTCTTATTTTTGTTGAAGAGTTTGACGAACTCGGCGATGCCGCCTTTGTAGAAAAATTCGTGACCCTTCTCCGTGCGCTCGTCGGTGATGGTGATGCGAATGCCGGAATTCAAGAAGGCTTTTTCGCGCAGGCGTTGTGACAAGGTGTCGAAGTTGAATTCGCTGACATCGAAAATCTGCGCATCGGGTTTGAAGGTGATCTTGGTTCCGCGCTTGCGCGTCTTGCCGGTCTGTTTGAGGCGCTCTTGCGGAATGCCGCGTAGGTACTCTTGTTCATAGGTCGAACCATCGCGCCAGATTTCCAGACGCAACCACTCGGAGAGAAAGTTCACCACCGACACGCCGACCCCGTGCAATCCGCCCGACACTTTGTAGGCGTTGGTGTCGAACTTGCCACCGGCGTGCAGTTTGGTCAGCACCACCTCGGCGGCGGAAATCTTCTCTTGTTTGTGAATATCTACGGGGATGCCGCGACCGTTATCAATGACGGTGATGGAATTATCAATGTGAATCATTACATCCACGCGGTCGCAGTAACCGGCGAGCGCTTCGTCAATGGAATTGTCAACGACTTCGTAAACCAGATGGTGCAACCCCATATCGCCGGTTGAACCGATATACATTGCGGGGCGTTTGCGGACGGCGTCTCGGCCTTCGAGCACCGTAATCGCTTCGGCGCCATATTTCGTAGCACTCACAGCATTCTCCTTCTCTGCATTGGAATTGAATGTTTCATTCATAATAGTTTGTCTGTGTATGCGGCGTTCTCTTCCTGCTCCTCTTCACCAACAAAATTGGGCATCGCCGGTTCGCGTCCGTCCATCGGGGACTGTATGACGGAGTCGTCGGCAGGGGTTGCCGAGGCTTCCGGCAACGCGCGTCCGGCTTTTACAAAGTACACTGCCGCGCGGTCGCGGTAGCGATTGGCAATCGCCCGACGCGAGGTGCTGACGAAGGTTTGCGCGCGGCCTTCCAACTCCGACAGCAGCGCCTCAATACGTCCTCTGTCCAACTCTGCATCGATGTCATCAATGAGTAAAACGGGGGTTTCTTCGTAAGCAGAATTATAGATTTCCACTTGCGCTAAATCAAGCAAAAGTAAGGCACTTCGCTGCTGTCCGGCGCTCCCGAAACGCGCCACTTCATGGCCATCTGCAAGGATTTCCAGATCGTCCCGATGCGGGCCGAGCAGAGCATGTCCGACGGCGAGTTCTGCTGTCAGTCGCGCGCTCAGTCGCTCTCGATAGAGAGCCTGATACTCGTCCAGATCGCCCTTCCCTTCGAGCGAAGAGCGATACCGCACGTTGATGCGTTCGGCTCCGAAGATGGCGCGCCCGTGATCGTTGTTGTCGAGTACGCGATTCAAACGGTCGAGGTAATCGCTGCGGGCGCGATGAATCTCTGCGCCGAGTTCGGCAAGTTGATCGTTCCAGGCCTCCACCTGATCGGCGAAGGCGGCGGGCGCTGGGCTCTTTGCTGCTTCGGCGAGCAGGCGGTTTTTCTGTCGGATGACGTGATTGTATTGCGATAGCGTGCCCAGCATCGCGGGCGTGAGGGTTACAACACCGCGATCAATAAAGCGCCGCCGCTGTGTTGGTTCGCCGCGAATGACTTCGAGTTCTTCCAGCGAAAACGCGAAGACGTCGAGGTTGCCTAAGTACCGCACAACGGCTTCGCGTTTGCCATTGACGTAGAGTTCTTTCGTCGTTCGGGTCAACGCCAGTTGAATCCGCCGGTTGATCGAACCGCGCAGCACTGTGCCACCGAGCAGACATTCGCTGACCGCAAAGGCGAGGCAATCACGCACCTGCGAGGTGCGAAACGATTTGGTGTTGCCTAAAACATAGATGGCTTCAAGCCAGTTGGTCTTCCCCTGCGCGTTGTCGCCGTAAAAGATATTGAGGCTGGAACCCAAGTCCACGAGACCTTCAAGATTGCGAAATCCCGAAGCCTCGATGCGCGTCAATTGCATAGCTTGATGTTACCACAACGCACGCCCGTGCGCCCTCCGCGAGCCGCTGTTTGACAAAGCGCAACGCGATGCTCAAAATCGTGCAGAAGTGTCGAGCGACAGAGAGGAGAACGCAAGAATTCCGTAGGCAGAATCCATCAGGAGTCGGCGTGCCTTCGTTCTGAATTTTTGCATTCTCGAACTCTACATTCTGCTTTTTGCCGCCCGCCACCGATCACCTTCAAAGGGGGTGCAGATGCTCAATCACGATTATTCGGAAGTCAATGGCGTGCGACTCCATTACGTTGCCAGCGGCGCAGGCAAGCTGTTGATGTTTGTGCATGGCTTCCCGGAGTTCTGGTATGAGTGGAAACAGCAACTGGAAGAGTTCGGCAAAGACTATTTCGCGGTCGCGCCCGATATGCGCGGGTACAACCTCTCGTCAAAGCCCGAAGGCGTTGAACACTATCAAGTGCCGCTGTTGATTGAAGACCTGCGCGCCTTGGCACACGCACTCGGTTACGAAAAATTCACCCTCGTCGCGCACGACTGGGGCGGCGCAGTGGCGTGGGCGTTTGCCATCGCCCATCCCGAATGTTTAGACAATCTGATTATCATCAATGCTCCTCACCCGGCAGTCTTTCAACGCGAATTGCGCAACAACCCGGCGCAGCAAAAAGCCAGCGCCTACATGCTCACCTTTCGCAGCCCGCAAGCCGAAGAGATTCTTTCGGCGAACAACTACGCCGCGCTCGTTCAGGTCGTAATGGGATGGGGGCTCAAACAAGGCCATTTCACCGAAGCCGATAAAGACGCCTACATCGAGGCCTGGTCACAACCCGGCGCACTCACCGGCGGACTCAATTATTATCGCGCCGCCAGAGTTGGCCCGGCGACCGAAGAGGACAAAGAGGTAAAGGCGTTTATGACCGGCGCGCAATCGCTCAAAGTCAAGGTCCCGACATTGGTGATTTGGGGCGAGAAAGATACGGCGCTCTTGCCGGGTAATCTCGATGGGTTGGAAGAGTATGTGCCCGATTTAACTGTCAAACGCATTCCCGACGGCACGCATTGGGTGGTTCACGAACAGCCCGATTTGGTCAATGGCTACATCCGTGAGTTTATCGGGGCATAACGAAAACTCTAGGCTGACCCGCGCTTCCAAGAATTGGTAGGGCCCGTTGGTTTGCCGGACGAGGTTTCTGCCAATCGGGCGCACAGACAGCCGCACCCAAAAGAGAGAACGGAGGCAGATGAACCCCCTAACCGATCTATCCAATCAGCCCGGTCAAGAGCTTCTCGATCAGCTGTTGTCCGACCGCAATCAATACCCCGACCGCATGGCCGCGATTGATGCGCAGATTCACAGCCTATTTGCGCGCAAAGTCGCCGTCCTTGCGCTCGATATGTGCGGCTTTTCACGGCTTACTGAAGCCTTTGGCATCATCCATTACTTGGCGATGATTCATCAAATGGAAGCGGCAGCGCGGCCTGCCGTGAAAGGCAACGGCGGTGTGGTTATCAAGCGCGAAGCCGATAATCTGTGGGCTATCTTCGAAACCCCTGCCAAGGCTCTGGAAGCCTCTTTCGACATCTTTCGCGCTTTCGATGCCATCAACACGGTTGTGCCGGAACATCGTGACATCTTGGGGAGTGTCGGTATTGGCTACGGTGAGTTGTTGCTAATCGGCGATGACGATCTTTACGGGTCGGAGATGAATCTGGCTTCCAAGCTTGGCGAAGACCTCGCCGAAGCGAAACAGATTCTGCTCACCCCTGCGGCCTACGAAGCCTTGCCGCCGAATCGCTACCTCTGCGCGCCCGAACAACACGCCATCAGCGGTCTCACCCTCGATTGCTACCTCTTCAAAGAGAAAATTCACTCTCACAAACCCGGCTAACCGGTCAATTCCGATTTCAGGTTTAAGTTGCGAATCAAGCGGTGCAGATAGTTGGGATGCAGGCCGAGGTACTTGGCCGCTTCCGTGTAATTGCCGTCCGCTTGTTCGACAGCTTGACGGATGAGTTGCTTCTTCAATTCGTTGAGAGCATCGTGATAATTGGTCAGCGAATCGGCAGCAACCGGTTTGGATTCGATCAATGCTTCGGGCAAATCCTCTACCGTAATCAACTCTGTCGAACCGAGCACGACAGCGCGTTCGATGGCGTTCTCCAATTCGCGCACATTGCCCGGCCAATCATAGGCCGTTAAACAGGCACGCGCCGCCGCCGTAATTCCGGCAATCGGACGTTTGACGCGGACGCTGTACTTCATCGCAAAGTAACCGGCGAGCAAGGCAATATCTTCGCGGCGCTCGCGCAAAGGCGGCAGGTTGATCGCTACAACATTGAGGCGATAAAACAAGTCTTGTCGAAAGTCGCCGCTTTTAATCGCTGCTTCCAAATCGCGGTTGGTCGCCGCCAACAAGCGAATATCCACTTTGATCGGGCGTGTGCCGCCGACCCGTTCGAACTCGCGCTCCTGCAATACGCGCAGCAGTTTGGCTTGCAGAGTCGGCGCGAGTTCGCCGACTTCATCTAAAAACAGGGTGCCGCCATTGGCGATTTCGAGTTTGCCTTTCTTTTGGGCGACGGCTCCCGTAAACGCCCCTTTTTCATGGCCGAAGATTTCCGATTCGAGCAGGGGTTCCGTCAATGCTGCGCAGTTGATGGCAACGAAGGGCTGGTCGGCGCGCCCACTATTGGTATGAAGGGCGCGCGCTACCAACTCTTTGCCGGTTCCGCTCTCGCCGCGAATCAGCACCGTCGAATCGGTCGGCGCAACTTTGGCGATGAATTGATAGACCTCGCGGATGCTCCGACTCTCTCCCACGAAACTATGTTCGATGCGGATGTCAGCTTGCAGCCGCTCGTTCTCGCTCTCCAGCCATTCGACGCGCCGCGCCTGATCGAGCGCCAACGCTGCAATGGCTGCAATGCCGGTTGCCAGTTGCAAATGATCTTCGTCAAATTGTGC
The DNA here is from genome assembly GCA_964468725.1 of uncultured Clostridia bacterium. GTDB lineage: Bacteria > Acidobacteriota > Blastocatellia > UBA7656 > UBA7656 > CAYXVU01. The sequence goes on along the minus strand of CAYXVU010000067.1, from coordinate 13,671 downwards.
CGAACGGTTTGCGGTGTCGAGATATAACACGCCGGTTACGCTATCGAAGACGGTCAGCGGTACGCATAGCAAGGCGCGCGTGCGCGAAGCCAGTAGACTGTGCGCCGCATCGAAATCGCTGCTTTCCAGCACATCATTACGAATCAGGCCGACGCTTTCGCGGCTGACCTGCTGAACGACGGTGCGGCTTATCTGAATGGCGCCGCTCGTACCTGCGACTCTGTCCAACCCAAACACGGAAGCGAATCCGTCTTCCCTCCCTGCGGTCAACAGAATCGCCCCGCGTTCGGCGGGGATGACTTCAAAGACGAGTTCGAGCAGCCGTTTTTGCAAGGCTTCGAGTCCGCGAATGGAACTGATCGCCGCACTGATGTTGAGCAGCACAGCCAAGTCTTGCGCGACGCGTTCAGAAGGCTTGAGGCGTTGCTGTACGCGACTTGCCTGTACATAAAGCGCATCCTCTCTGCGAAGCATAGCAGTCGGTTGGGTCAGCAGTTGAACATCATCAAATTGCACTTCGCTCGATATGGGTGGCGGGGCATCTTCTCCGTCAATGAAGAGAAAGGCTGAATAGCCAATCTTGATCTGGTCGCCGTGACGCAGGGCGCGTTCGTTCACCGGCAAGCCATTGACGAAAGTTCCGTTGAGGCTGCCGAGGTCGTGCACAGTCACTTCGCCATCGTGATGCTTCAGCAGACTATGGCGCCGCGACATCGAGATGTCGGCAACGGCTATGCCATTGGTTGCTTCGCGGCCAATCGTTGTGTCGCCCTCTGCCAACGCGAACTCCTGCCCTTTCGCGGCTCCGGCGATGGCCACCAATCGCGGGGTACGGTTTGCAACTTGTGAATTCATACGCTGTGTTCGCGCCCTTGTTGCCAGCCTGAGTATAAGCGAGCTGCTTGTGTGTGACCAACAATGAATCGCCAGCCTGAGACTATCCGATTGGATAGTGGCTCTATCTGATCGGTTAGCCGATCAGCGCCAATCTGCTTGCGACGCTGCAACCGAACGACTCTTCAACAATCGGGGTTCCGTCAATCTTTACAAGCAGTTCCTAACGATTACTGCGAGACTCTGCGGTCGCTCGCCACAACGGCACGGCAATCGCCTGTATCGTAGGCGACTCGCAAGGCGGGTCGAAATGAACGGAAGTCATTGGGCGGCGCGGAGACATTACCAGCCGCTCAATGACCTTAAAAGGAGACGGGATGAAAAAGCAAATGATTCGCAGATTAGGGATATTGAGTCTGTTGCTAAGTCTGCTGGTTGCGCCGGTGCGGGCGCAGAACATCGAACATCGGATTATCGCCGACATTCCTTTCGACTTCGTGGTCGGCAACAAAACCTTTCCGGCGGGCGTCTACACCATCAAACACCTTACGTCGGCCTTGCTGCTGATTCGCAGTGAAGACGGTCGCCATTCCACAACGCTTGGCACGACGGCAAGGCAGAGCGGCGAGAAGAACGCGGAACCGCGCGTTGTCTTTCATCGCTACGGTGAACGCTACTTCATCGCTAGCGTGTGGACAAGCAGGGAAAATTATGGGCGGCAATTTCGCACGACCCGCGATGAAGAGCGGTTGGCAAAAAGCGGAGCCGCGCGCCAGCCGGTCACCGTCGCCGGAAGCAAGTAATTTCAGTTGCTTATTTCAGGATGCTCTAAAGGGCAGCCCGAAATAAGCAATTAAAATTAACCCGATGAGGGGATTTTATTATTTTTTACGCTCTTGAGCATAGAGGAGATAGCAACTCCTCAAATCTGCCGTTAAAAGGAGAAAACATGAGCGATCTTTTAATTACCCTCACAAGCACATTCGAGCCCAATAATCTTTATTGGGATAAAGGAAGCGGCGCTAAGATGGATGGCGCCTTCTGGCGGGCTGTACCGCCCTCAGGCTTTTATCTTCTTGGTGACTTTGCACAGGGCAATTACAACCCGCCCGTCGGCACGATGGTGGTCGTCAAAGATACTGGTAGCGGAAGCACTCCGTCATTAGCCGTGCCAACGGGCTTTACTCAAATCTGGAATGATAAAGGCTCAGGTGTAGAAGAAGATGGTGCCATCTGGATGCCAAACCCGCCGACTGGATATGTTGCGCTCAGAGCCGTAGCGACTCGCGGATACGACTCGCCTCCCATTGACATATTCCGCTGCGTTCGCTTCGACTTGCTTGCGTCGGCACAGATAGGCAGTTTGATTTGGAGCGACCAAGGTTCAGGTGCAAATGAAGATGTTAGTGTTTACGAGATCACGCCCAACGGCGATGGCATCGCTCTGGGAACCTTCTATGCCCAAGGGAACTATAGTCCCCCAACCGGCACGGTTTACTGTTTTCCGCCAGCCCTAGTCTCTGCATAACAGACTGCGTCTGTTTGCGGGCGACTAGATCCAACTAACGCTTGCTCATAAGCAGAGAAGCTAGTCTAGTTGCAACAGATGACCTTCAACTGTCACCAGATCCCGAAAACCAGAGACGGCGGCTTACCGCGCATCGCGCAGGAGCACAACATCGCCGGTTATCAGGCCGCGCGAGCAGACCAGCTTGCCATCGGCTGACCAGTTGAATGATTCGATCAGGCTCTCTTTGAAGTCGGTTAGCTGTACGGCTTTGCTGCCATTGAGCGGCTGACTGAGCAGGTTGTCCGCCTGCTGTTGACGATCAATGTAAGTCAGAGCGCGACCGTCTGCTGACCAGCGGACGGTCGCCGTATAATCAATAAAGGCGGTTGGTGAAACCGGCAAAGTCTTTATCGGGGCTCCGCCGCTGATCGAAATCACGGCAATGTATGGCGCCGGGGTCAGCATTTCGTCCCAATACCAGCAGGCGAAGGTTTTGCCATCGGGCGCAATGACCGCGCGCATCGCCATCTTGTCGGTCAGCTCCACAGGCTTGCCGCCGCCTATCGGAACCTTCCAAATCGCGCTCGCCGCCCGCGTCCCTGCGCTTTGATAAAGTACCCACCGTCCATCGGCGGAGATTTGCGGCCAGTTGCAATCCCCTTGCTCGAAGGTCAATTGCGTCGGATTGCTGCCATCGCGGTTGATGCGCCAGATGTTCCAGGTGCCGCTGCGATTGGAATGAAAGACGATGGTCTTACCATCCGGCGAAATGGCGGGCGCATAATTGCGCGCCGCGTTACTGGTCAATTGTCGTTGCTGGCTACCGTCGGCGGCAATCTCCCAAAGGTCTGCGTCGCCGCTGGCATCAGAGGCATAGAGAATCGTGCCGTCCGGCGACCAGCACAGATCGAAGTAGCGACCCGCTCCGCTAGTAATCTGCATGGAGGGTTGCCGCCGCCCTCTCGGTACCACCCACAGGTTAGAGGTGCGCTGTCCCTGAATCACCAAAAGGGTGCGCGTATCAGCAGGTAAGGAGAGGTTGACATAGTCGTTGAGGTCGTTAGTGATGCGTCGCGGTTCGCCTTGCGGATAGGGCAGCATCCAGATTTGTTCATAAGAGGAGTCTTCGTCTTTGGCCGTCATGACCAGCCCGCTGCCGTCGGCCAACCAAGCAACATTGCTGATCTGTTGCCAGCGGCTCGAAAAGATGACGCGGTGCGCGCCGTCGGCTACCTGCACTTCGATAAGGCGCGTAGCGGTGCCGACGGCATCCACTTCGCGCACTGAACAGACCACGCTTTTCCCGTCCGGCGACCAAGCAGGGTCGCTCAGGTAACAGGAGAACGACAGAGAGAAAATCTTGCGCTCTGCCGTCGTGTCCGAGCTGGCAACCTTAACGCTGACCTCTTGCGCCTGAAAATCGGCACTTAAAAAGGCCACCTGCTTGCCATCGGGAGAAAAGACCCGGTGTGCCCCCTTCTCACTCCCTTCGACCACTTGCTTGGCAGCGCCGCCGAGCACCGGCACTTGAAAGGATGCCGGAGGCGAATCTCCTTCTACTTTGTTGTAATAGAGATAATCGCTATCAGGCGAAAAGCTGAGTCCCCAATAATTGCCCGCGATTGGCGCACCGATGCGAACATCGTTGGCAATGGCGGTCTGCCGTATCCATAAACTGGTCTTCCCGCCATCCTGCTTCACATAGGCGATGTATTTGCTATCGGGTGAAATGACCGATATAAAGGCTACGCCGTTGGTGGTTAGCTTGGTGAATTGCAGATTGCGAAAGAGGGTGGCGGCAAGATTCGGAGAATCGGGTTGCCCAGCCCAAAGGGTGTACAACCCGAAGGCCATCAGGCTGAGGAGCAAAAAGGTTACCGTCAGGATGGCCCATCGTTTTGACATGCCTGATAGCGGCGGCGGCGCGGTCGGGCGGCGAGCCGCGATGCCCGACTCGGTATCGCGTTTGAGATTGCGCAGATCAACGAAGATTTCGCGCACTGATTGATAACGCCGCTCGCGCTCTTTTTCGAGGCACTTGTTGACGATGCGTTCGAGTTCAGCAGGCACATCGTAAGAGAAACGGCTCAAGGGTTCGGGTTGCGCGTGAATGATTTGATCGAGCGTCTCACCTGTGGTTGCGCCGACAAAGGGTTGGCGACCGCTCAGCATTTCGTACAACACAATGCCAAAGGAGAAGATATCGGTGCGCGGGTCTACGTCTCTGCCGAGCGCCTGTTCGGGGCTCATATACTGCACAGTGCCCAATACCATGCCGGGTTCAGTTTTGGCTTGCGTGATGGCATTGGCGAGCATCTCCTGCGCGCTGGCGCTGGTCGCTTTGGCCAAACCGAAATCGAGCACTTTGACGTGACCGCGCGCCGTCAGCATGATGTTGGCGGGTTTGATGTCACGATGAATCACACCTTTCGTATGTGCGGCATCAAGCGCATCGGCCACTTGCAAAGCAATTTCGATCACTGCCGCACCGTCGAGGCGTTGTCGCTTGATGGTCTCCTCAAGGGTTTCGCCTTCGATGTACTCCATGGCGATGAAGGGGCGTCCGTCTTCATCCTCGCCAACTTCGTGAATGGTACAGACATTCGGGTGAGAGAGGGCGGAAGCGATTTTGGCCTCCTGCAAAAAACGGCGCAGACGTTTGGGGTTGGAGCGGGCAGCCTGAGCGGCGGACTCGGATAGAATTTTGACCGCGACCTGGCGGTCGAGCAGTGTGTCTTCGGCGAGGTAGACTTCGCCCATACCACCTGCGCCGAGCCGACGAAGAAAGACATAATGGGAGATTTTTCTGGCGACCACGACCGCTTTACCTTTGCCATTCAGACTGCCACAGGCTCTTCATCCCGTAGAGAGCGAAACGCTTTGGCAAAGTCTATTGTTCAACTTTTTGCCTGCGGATTCAAAGGCAGAATGGGGCTGCGGAAGACTGACAACGCCAATCCTTACGGCTAGGACATTCGCTATCAGGAATGACCAAACAGAGCGCGGATCAAGGCGCAGGCAGCGAAGGCTTCCGATCAAGAGGTCGCCGCTGCGCCTCTTCGCCTAACGCTTCGCTACTCTAGCTTGTATGGCCAATTGCTACGATTCGGAGTTTTCTTCCTCATTGCTGTCGAAGAATTTCTTGTCCTCTTCGATAACCCGGCGTTCAAACCGCGAGATGGCATAAACGACGATGACGATGATGACAACGACGAGCAGAGCGATTTGCACCTTTTGCAGATCGCCGATCAGCTTCTCGACTGTCGCGGCGAAAGTGAATCCAAGTCCCGCCAGCACGCCAACCCAAACGAGGCAGCTGGCTAAGGTGAGCAGGGCAAAGCGCGGATAACCGAATTGCGCCAGCCCCCAAAAGATCGCGCTCCAGGTGCGGATGCCGTAAATGTATTTGACGATGAAGATCGAAAGCACGCCAAATTTGTCCATTAGCTTTTCGATGCGCGGGCGTGCCCGTTTGAAGACTTGCCACTCTTGTACGTGATGGCGAAAGCGCGCACCGAGCCAATAGGAGAGCGAGTCCCCGACGAAGCCGCCCACCGTACCCCAAATCAAGACTTCTTCTAAGGTGAAGATGGTCGCGCCAGCACTGGCTCCGGCTTTAGCAATCACTCCGGCGAGCAAGAGCGTCAAATCGCCTTCGATCATAGCGCCGAAAAAGATCGCCCACACGCCGTATGTGCGAAGGAGTTCTTCCATACCAACAGAGCCTGAGACCCAATGCCGCTTGTATTGAAGAGAAGCGATGACACCGCTTCTTCCGCACGGTCTCGTGTCGTCAGGCCAGCGGCTCTCAGGGCAGGGGGATTGTAGCACAATTTCACCACTCGCCAACGCGGCAGGGTGACGGGCAGGAGTGCGAGGTGGCCGTCAGTATCTTCCGGCGGCGAAGGCGCAAAGACAAAGAGGCTCACAAAGAATATTCTTCGTGTCGCTTTGTCTCTTTCAGCCTTCGCCGCGAGAAAAATTTTCATCAGTCCGCCGGTGACGGACTATCGGGCTAGCCCGGTTGATAAGAAGAACGTCTGTTGCAGGGAGCAAGCGGCAACTTCACTGCTTCATAACCGCAGCCGCGCATCGTTGGGCACTTCGATCACCTGCCCCTGTTTGAAGCGCAGGACAATCTTTTTCACATTAAGAAAATCTTCGAGCGGGTTGGCGGTCAAGGCCAGAAAGCTTGCCTCATAACCCTCTTTGAGATAGCCGATCTTACGACGCGGAAAGATCGCCTGCGCGGTTGTCTCCGTCCACATCTTGAGCAAAGTCAGAGAGTCGAAGACGCCAAGTTTGTGGAGATTCTCTGCTTCGCTCAGCACGGTCTTGCCGTTGTCGTCCGTGCCCAGCGCCAGTTTAATGCCGAGGCGATGGAGCAGGCGGAGATTCTCGCGATGAATCTCCGCAAGCCCTGTGACGTGATCCGACTTGCGGTGGCTCAAGGTGGTCGTCACCACAGTGATGCGATTGCGCGCCGCCAGCCGGGCATCCGCCTCGCCGATTTTGGCCAGCGGCAGATGGGTAATTTCATCTACTCCGGCTTGTAAGGCATTGTGAAAGTCCATCGCCGTATTGATGTGCGCCGAAACGCGCAAGCCGTCGCGGTGGGCGAAGCGCACGATCTGCGGCAGCAACTTGGGGTTGAGACCTTTTTGGCCGAAATACTTGGCATCGTCTTTACGAGCCTCATACTCTTCGGAGAACTCCAAATAGACCTTGATGAAGTCGGGCTTGGCGGCTTTGATGGCCTGCCATTGCGCTTTGAGGTCAGCCTCCGAATCAATCACGAAATAGGCCTGACCCGGCATCTGCTCTTTGGTCAAACCGGGCAGAGCCTTGCGTTCGGTGAGGAAGTCATAAATCTGAATGGGGTGTCCGCCGCTGCCCGTCAATCCGCCGTTGGCGTAGATGACATCAATGCTGGTTGGCTTGTTGAAAGCGGCGCGAATCGGATCCGTCAGTTTCGACAAGCTGTTGGGGTTTTTCGCATAGAAGATGCCTTGCACCAGATAGGTGAGCATTTGCGCTTGGTAATCCATACCCACCATAAAATGGTGCGTGTGCGCCTCTCCAAAAGGCGGAATGACATACTTCCCTTGCAGATCGAGGGTCTGATCGACCGCACCTTGATACTTCATGGCGAAGCGGCCATCCACGCTGTAAACGGTCTTCGGTTGAAACCCCTGACCATCGAACCACAAACCGTTGATGAACCGATACACGCGGGGAACGGGAGTTTGCGTTCCTTCGAGTTCGGTTAGGCATCCGACGGGCGGGGCTGCTGAAGACGCTGCTGGACACAGAGCTACGCACAGGGCAACCCATAGGATAATCAAATCTCTTTTCATCAGTTCGCTCTCCTCTATAAGAAGGGATTGGCAAAAGGGGAAGACGAGACATCGGCCTCACCCCCCAACCGAGTCGTGCAAGACGACAAGACCGACAGCACTTTGCTCCGCCTCGCACGGGATAGACAACGACGCGCGGGCCGGGTTTCTCTTCAATTCCTTGTAATCATTCTCTGAGTTTTTTCTGAGTTTTGCCTTTGGCGATGGCATAGGAAAAGCCGCCGTCGAACTGCCCGTCACATATTGACGTACGGTTGGCTGTGCGAGATGATCGTTGCCCCCAACATTTGACACCAAACGGGCAGAGGTACAATCATGCAAAGCAACGGCCGGTCGGCGGTTCGGGATGTCTTCGAAGATGATTTCTGGATTGAAGGCAAGCGGATTCAGCCCCAACTCAATCGCATTACGACGAGCGAAGAACTGCTTTCGGTACAGCCGAAAATCATGCGCGTGCTCGTCTGTCTGGCCGCGCAACCGGGAACCGTAGTAACCAAAGAACGCCTATTCGAAACCGTATGGGCCAACCTCCACGTCAGCGAACATGTCTTGTCGCGCGCCATTTCGGAGTTGCGAAAAATCTTTCGCGACGATCCGCGCAGGCCGCGAATCATTGAAACGATTCCTAAGACTGGCTACCGATTGATCGCCCGGATCGACAACGCGGCGGCAGCCGACCCGCAAGCAACGGCACAGTCTGCTGCCGGGAATACCGCGCCGCCACTCGCTCAGCCAGCGCGGTTGCGATGGTCGCGTCCCCTCTTTTTAGGATTGTTGGTGGTCACCCTGTTGGCGGTCTTTAGCAATCCGTTTCTGCGCCATTTACTTTTCCACAAGCTTTTCCACAGCCTATTTTACGGCCATTAACCTTTGTAACGAGGGTTTACCGGCGCAAAAATTGACAGGGATTTCTACCCTTTGTTATCCTCAATCAACCGGCTCATCAGGCGACGACCAATAGACGGCAGACCAATAGCCGGAAGCGAGAAGGGAGGGGGAAGACGGCTCCCATTGAACATAGTTTTATGGCAAATACGCAAGACACAGATCGGCTCTTTCTTGGTATTGATGTCGGCGGCACCACAATTAAAGGCGGATTGGTCAGTCCGACCGGTACCCTTGACCAGCAAGTGCGTGTGGAGACAGAAAAAGAGAACCCCGCGCGCCTGTTCAAACAGATCGTTGACTTGATTGACCAGCTGCGTAACGCGGCAGGTGAGCGCGGACGGGTTGCCTCTGCCGGAGTTGGCATTCCCGGACTGCTGAATCGTCAAACCGGTCGTATCGAATCCATGCCCAACCTGCCCGATCTTTCCGGTTACCAAATCGTTGCCGATCTGTCACGCGAGAGCGGCTTGCCGGTGGTCGTCGAAAACGATGCCAATGCCGCCGCCTACGGCGAATTGCAAGCCGGAGCTGCGCGTGGGCGACAACATGTCTTTTTTGTCACCTTGGGAACAGGCGTCGGGGCAGGCTTGATTATCAACGGGCAGTTATATCGGGGGGCAGGCGGCTTTGCCGGCGAGTTCGGGCATGTGACCATTGATCCGGAAGGCATCGAATGCGTCTGTGGCAATATCGGTTGTCTGGAAACCATCGCCTCTGCGCCCAATATCGTGCGCCGCACGCGCGAGCGGCTGTTGCGAGATCGCACGTCATCCCTCTCAACCTTGATGCTGCCGCGCGACCGGGAATTTACGACCGAAGACATCGCCTTAGCAGCGCGCAATGGGGATGAGATGGCGCAGTTAATGATGGAGCGCACAGGCATGTTTCTGGGCATCGCCTTGGCAGCGGCAATCAATCTGTTGAATGTTGAAATGATCGTCTTGGGCGGGGGAGTGATGGATGCAGGCGACCTAATTTTGAAGCCAACGATCAAAGAGACCCGCCGCCGCGCTTTTCCGCCGTCATTTGCCAATTGCGAAATCGTCACCGCGGGACTCGGGTCTTTGGCAGGCTTGATTGGTGCAGCCTTGCTCTCCCGCGATGAAGCACAATAGATCAAGACCCGTCCATTATCTTTGAAACCCAGTTGACCAGAAAAAAAATAGCCAACGGGATGGACGCGGGCGTGCCGGGTGTTTATGGCTGGTGAGTCTGTCCGTTTCTATTTGTCCCCTCTGGGTTCTGTCCTGACCGAATACCGAATGATCTGATACCAAACAAGGCAACAGGACCAAAGTTCCCAGTTGACACTGTTTCAAACGGTCTGCTACTTTTTTGCCTTTGACAATTTAGGCGCGTAGCTCAGGGGTAGAGCACTACCTTGACACGGTAGGGGTCTGCGGTTCAAATCCGCACGCGCCTATTCCATTCTCTTCAATCATTCCAACACTTACGTCAGAATAGACCTTTTCTTCCCTCCCATTTGTGACGTAACTTGTGACGTAACCCTCTGAAGCCGACGACACAATACTTGGTGTGTGCCGTGAGAAGCTCTGAAGCGCAGCACGTTTTGCTTCGATTCTGACGTGGCTATAACGATCAAGCATGCGGCGTGAGACGTGGCCCGCTATAGACATTATGGTTTGCTCTGGAACGCCTGCCTCGGCAAGCTCTGTGATCGCGTGGTGTCTGAGATCGTGAAAGCGGAGTCCTTTCAATCCTGCCTTTTCTGTCAATGCGCGCCAAGCTCTGCGCCAGGATGCCATTGGCCGCGATGGATCGAAGCCGACAAACTTCCACTCAACAACTTGCTTTCCATCAAAATGTGCTGCAGCTTTGTGAGAAGCAAAAAGGTAATGCCAGTCTTCGACCGGGCCGAACTTCTTGGCGCGTGCACGAATGTCAAGCAGGACTCGATAGGCTTCATCATTCAAAGGGATAGTGCGCTCGCCTGCTTTGGTCTTTGACTTGGGAATGGTGAGAGTGCGCCCAAAAAAATCAAGGTCCTGCCATCGAAGTGACTTGATGTCGGCTGCACGCATCGTTGTATTGCGCGCGAGAATCGCGGCCTGATAAGCGATTTCCCATTCTGGTTTTGTAGAAGCGACTTCCAGAAGTTTTATCTTCTGTTCAGGTGAAAGAGCGCGGCCAATCGTTCCGCCCTCTTTGAGTGGCCTTATATCCTCAGAGAGCAGATGCCAGCAACGAGCCTTTTTCAACAACCGTCTGAGAAGACCAACTTCCATGTTGATTGTTGAGTTCTTACACCCTGCCTCGGCTCGCCATTGTCGAAAGGCTTGAAGCTTTTCGGCGGTTATATCTTTGAGTCTGAGTTTACCGAAGAACTCTTTTAGCCTCACAGTCAACTGCTCTTCTTTGATGTACGTGGAATTTTGAAGTTCAAGGCATCGGCCCTTCAAATACTCCTCGCACGCTTCGCCAAATTTGAGCTTGGCAAAGTTAATAGTTGATGGTTGGGCTTTGCCCTGTTCGATCTCAGAAGTTTTCTTGCTGGCACGGCTATTGGCTTCGCGCCAATCCGTAGTTTCAAGACTGAGGCGGTATCGCTGACCGTTGATGGTCGTATCAAGCCACCAGGTCTTGTTGCGTTTGAATAATTTCACGTTAACGACCTCCTTTCTGTTTACTTGATTTGCTATTGCTTGAGATTTCTTTTTGTTTCTCAATCTCATTTGCGCGATTGGCCCTCTGTAGTTTGTATTGCTCCGGGTATCTATCCCGCCATACACGCTGGCGGTGGGTGTTTGAGCATTGACTCGAACAGCAAAGTTGATCTATCCGACCTGCCCAAAAGAAAAGATTGCATACGCGGCATCTTCTAATACGAGTGATCCTTGCCTTTCGCAAACCTTCGAAAAGAACATTCAGATTCCATTCGAGTTCACCCTTACTATTCATAGACAGGTCAATAATGGGAATGGGGAACGCTGAGAGTAAGAGCAGCCTGCCCGGTGCAGTCCATCGCTGAGTTATATCCCTTTCAGTAATACGCTTTGAGGCTAGCTCCAATTCCATACTAGCGCAGTCATTGTTGAATGCTATTGCTGTCAAGAAGCCTCGCGCATCCGTCAGACTGCTAAGTCTTCTTGTTGCGTCTTGTCGAATGTACGGGCTATTCGGGTCTCTGAACGAGCCAACAAAGTCGCGTATGCTCTGCGGGAATTGGGCCAGTCGGTCTTCGAACTCTTTTATAAGCTTCTCACTGAACTCCTCGTTTTCGAGTTGTGGATTTTCATTCATCACTTTCTTTGTTATCTGTTCAACATCAATCACTTCAGGTGGCAACTGGTTGACCAGTTCGAGCAGTTCTGCCACTTTCGGTGGCGGCAGCATGGTTCTCTGAGGTTTCTTGGATTTCTTTTCTTTTCTTGCCGAGGTTGTCTTCATATTTGATTTCATAACGTTTGTTGAGGTTCGCAGCTTTTTACCTGTTGAATCTGTTTTCTTGCTTCCAGTCAGTATTTGTATATACTGATCGCAATGAGTAACTAAATCACAGGAGCATGGATTATGTCAACAACCGTTATGCAAGAAGATCGAGTTTATAGCATAGAGACTGCCGCCGAGATGCTGGCGCTTTCACCATGGACACTTCGCAAGTGGATTTCCGAACGCAAGATCGCAAGCTGCAAAATCGGAGCGCGACGACTTGTTCCGGCTTCCGAGGTCAGCCGGATCATTCGGGAATCGCTCACCGCGCGAGAAGATGATATTGCCAGTAACTGAACAGTCTGGTTCTCCGGCTGCCGAATATAAAGCAGGCGTCCGTTTTATTGGCTGAGGTCAGTTACTATGAACATCTTCCATTACATCCGCAATCGAGTCAGCCTCGAAGAGATTGCAAGTCGAAGCACAAACCTGAAGCGGTCGGGCGCAATACTGGTAGGTTGCTGCCCTTTACACAAAGAGTCAACCCCTTCATTTTCGGTTTACAGTGATGGTCATTACCATTGTTACGGCTGCGGCTCTCACGGTGATGTGATCGATCTATGGGGTGAGATTCAAGGTTTGCAGAAGGGAATTAAATCGGCTCTCGACATGGCGCGGGCGTATGGAATCCAATTGCCTGATCGTGATCCTGAAGCGATTAAGAAAGCGGAGGAGAGGCGCGCCCGCGAGGCCGATTATCATCGGGACGCCCAAGCCTGCCATCAGGCACTTGCGAATAATGCTTCCGTCGTCGAGTGGTGGAAGGGGCGCGGCTTTAATGAAGAGCTACAGAAACGATTCCTCCTTGGGTCAACCAGGAATGGCTCTTCAGCCGTGATACCTTTTTGGAGTCACGGCAGGGTTCAAGGGCTGATCCGTCGGCAGCTCAACGACGAACCCAAGTATATCAATCCGAGCGTCGATAAATTTCCTTCAGGTTACAAGCCGCTTTTTCTCATTTTCTGTGGCGGCCCGGACTGGTATATCGTCGAAGGTATCATTGATGCTCTGGCACTCGCCGCGCTTGGATTCAACGCGATTGCAATAGCTGGCACGAGCATCAGTGAAAATCAATTGGCTGAATTACTGGCATTATCTGGCAAGTTTTATCTTTTGCCTGATAACGACAAAGGAGGAGTGGAAGCTGGCCCGATTTGGGCCAAGACTCTCTATCCTCGTGGTCGTCTCTGTCCTGCTGAGTATGGTGATAACCACAAGGATGCGGCTGCTCTTTTTGAGGCTCAAAGCGAAGAAGCTAAATTGATTATTGAATCACTCAAAGAACGTTCTCAGGATGCGTTAGACCTTGTTCTTGCTGATGCTCCTAAAGACTCAGCAAGAACTGCATACGCCTATGCTAAAGAACAGATCATACCTCTTGTGGCCAAGCTCGAAGATGAGGGAGAAAGAGAAGCGGCTCTGAAAGATGCAGAAAAGGCTCTCTGTCTGAATGTCACTCAACTGCGTAGAACTCTCAGAGACAGTGTCAAACAGAATTCTAAAGATGACGAGACGCAGGAAGCCAACAAGCCTCAACCGGGAACAGCCCGCCACGAAGCTGCGATAGCTTTTCTGAAAAGAGAAGACTTGCTTGAGCAGGCAGCCATGGATATGGAGAGGCTGGGCCATGTC
>CAYXVU010000066.1:0-25965 GCA_964468725.1 uncultured Clostridia bacterium | reverse complement strand
GTTTCGTTGCCGCGCTTCGATATGGAACTGTTTTTGAAAGTCGTGCAGGATTACAAAGTCACGCGCGCTTATCTTGTCCCGCCCATCGTGTTGGGGCTGACAAAACATCCGTTGGTTGACCAATACGATCTCTCCAGTCTGCAAATGGTCAACTCCGGCGCTGCGCCGCTCGGCGAAGATGTCGCCCGCGCTTGCCAAACGCGCATCAACTGCATCGTCAAACAGGGGTACGGGTTGACTGAGACCAGCCCGGTTACACATTCGAGTCCGACCGACCCGGCGCGCATCCGACTCGGCTCGTCGGGACAGACGATTCCGAATACCGAAAGCAAGATCGTTGACACGGCGACGGGCGCAGAGTTGGGGCCGAATGAGCGCGGCGAGTTGTGGATTCGCGGCCCGCAGGTGATGCGAGGCTATTTGAACAACCCGGAGGCGACGGCTCTGACGATTGACGCCGAAGGCTGGCTGCACACCGGCGACATCGCTTTTGCCGACGAAGACGGTTACTTCTCCATCGTTGATCGCGTCAAAGAGCTCATCAAGTACAAAGGCATGCAGGTTGCGCCCGCCGAGTTGGAAGCCGTGTTATTGACCAATCCGCAGATTGCCGATGCGGCAGTGATACCGAGCCCCGATGAAGAAGCGGGTGAAATCCCGAAAGCCTTTGTCGTCCTCAAAGGCGACATCACGCCCGACGAAATCATGGCCTACGTCGCCGAACACGTGGCGCCGCATAAGAAGGTCAGACGGGTTGAAATCGTCGATCAAATCCCGAAGACCGCTTCCGGTAAAATCCTGCGCCGCGTGCTGGTCGAAAAAGAACGCGCCGCCAATGGGTAAAAAACCGACCCGCAGAGCGCGCCAATCATCACGAGTTTTTCTTTCTCATTCGCCGTGATTGGCGCGCTCTGCGGGTCGCCGTTTGTTGGCCTATCGCTTCCCTTCTACTTCAGCAACTCGTCTACCAGTTCGTTCGCGCCATAGATTTTTCGCAAGGCTTCGATCATGCCGCGCACGTCTACGGAGACGGAGCGGTTCTGCGTGTCGTCGTAGATGAAGTTGCCGACCAGCGAATAGATATTGCCGTCGAAGATTAAGCCGACCAGTTCGGCGTTTTTGTTGATCAGGGGCGAGCCGCTATTGCCGCCGATGATGTCGTTGGTGGAGATCAGATTGAAAGGCACGCGCAGGTCGAGCGCCGATTTTTTCGCTGTCCAGCGATCCGGCAACTTGAATGGGTCTTGGTTGGCGAATTTGGCCGAGCGTTCGTAGAGTCCCGCAAAGTTCGTAAAGGGCGTAACCATCTTGCCCTTCTCCCGATAGCCTTTGACCGCGCCATACGAAAGCCGCAAGGTGAAGGTCGCATCTGGGTAGAGACGCGTGCCTTCGACATCGAATAGGGCGCGCGCCACTTTGGCATAGTTGGTGCGCTCGTTGCTTGTCACTTCGATCTCATAGCGTTTTCGCAAGGCGCGCGCCTCTTCGTCAATCGAGCGCGCCAGTAGGATCATCGGGTCAGTTGATTCGGCGATGGCCGTCATCTTGCCCGCCGCCAGTTGCTTGCGATAGCTGGCGTCTTTGAGTTTCGAGCCGTCAATCAATTCCGTAGCGCGCGCTTCGGGCGTTTTTCCGGCCAGCACTCTTTTGACCAGAGAGTTTTCCGCGCCCAATATATCGCGCATCGAGGTGAGCGAGTCAGCGAGTTTGACCTTCTCAAAATCGTCGTAGATGGGCGCTGGCGAAAAGAGTCCATGTTCGAGCGAGGCGCGCCGCGCTTCGGTAAATTCCGGCAACCGCTCAGCGTCGGGTTTGGCGCTCTCTTCGGGGAGCCGCACCAGCAGGCGAGCGTAGCCGAATAACTCTGTGTTAAAGGCTGCGCCGTTGCCGAATAAGGAATACTCGCGCGAATAGCCGGGCAACTCTTGCCGACCTTTGGCAATCGCGTCCCAAGCATCGCCATACTCTTTTTGTTTCTTCGGGTCGGCGGCGACGCTGCGGCGCAAGGCCTGCTCTTTCTTCAGCTTCTTTGCCATCAACGAAGCGTCTTTCAGCCCGTCATATTGGCCAGTGAAGGCTTTGAGTGAATTTTCAATCGTGAGCAATTCGTCGAGGGCGCGACGTTGTTGTTCTTCACCCTGCGCGCCGTATCTCTTCAGCGTGTCGCGCCGACTGTTGAGCACTTTCAAGGTGAAGGGCAGCCCCGCGTCGCGCAGAAATTCGAGGTGCGCGACGGTGTTGAGTCGCGCCGTCGAACCCGGATGGCCGGAGACGAAGACCAACTCGCCGTCTTTCGCCCCGGTCTTCGACCATTTGAAATAATGCTCGACTTTGAGCGGTTGGTTGTTGTCATAGACGCGGAACAGCGCCATATCAAGGTTATAGCGCGGGAAGTTGAAGTTGTCCGGGTCGCCGCCAAAGAAACCGATTTCAAGCTCCGGCGCGAAGACCAATCGCACATCCGAAAAAATTTTGTAGCGATACAGATGATATTGTCCGCCTTGATAGAGCGTGACCACATCGCTCGGCAGACCGGTCTTTTCGACCGACTCTTTTTCAATGTTGGCGATGACGGCGCGCCGTGCGGCAGCGGCTGCTGCTGCCGATGCGCCCGCTGGCACAGCGCCATTGACGCGCTCGGTCACCTCTTCAATGCTGACGAGTTGGCGAACTTCCAGATCAGGCGCTTTAAGCTCTTCCGCCCGTGTGCGCGCATAGAAACCCTCTTTGAGAAGGTCTTTTTCAGCCGAACTCAGTTTTTGCAGAATCTCTTGTGCAATGTGATGGTTGGTCAGAACCAATCCTTCGGGCGAGACGAACGAGCCGGAGCCGCCGTTATCAAAGCGCACGGAAGCGAGTTGCACTTTCTTGAGCCAGGCATCGGTCACGTCAAAGCCATAACGCTGTTTGATCTCTTTCTTCGGCACATTAGAGAACGTCCACATGCCTTCGTCGGCGCGCGCGACGCCAAGACTAGAAAGGACAAGCCAAGCAAGTACGAAAAAGCTAACCGGTTTTTTCAGTTTCATGAAGATTCCTCGCTGGGTGAGATGATTGAGCGTGATTTAAATCGTTTGTGGCACATCGCAAAAAATCAGGGCGGGCGCTGCATATCATCCCGCCCTCTACCATTCCGCTCACTCTTGGAGAAGAGGTGGCAGCTTGAACCTGCCGCCCTCATTGTAGCAAAACCGACTGCCCGCGCGACATAGCAATTTTGCCGCCCCGTGTCGTAGAAGAATCGCACCATCGGGTATCGCGCTGCGCCCTCGATTACGGGCAGAAGAGAAGGAAAAGAGGCGAGAGTTGCATAGCTCTCGCCTCTCGGTTTGGGGTCAGAATCGGTTCTTACTGCTGCACAATTCTGACATCGTCAATACCGGCTTCGACCAAACTCGCACCGGATGCATCTGCGGCCTCAATCAGGATGGTGATCGTCTGACCCGCAAATGCGTTCAAGCTGGCGCTCGTCACCGCCCACACGCCGTTCACGTTTGTGGCCGCACCGAGTCGCTGAAAGACGATGGTATTGGTGCTTCCGCTAATCACCCGCACCTGCAAGAAGTCAGCAGAGGAAGCATTAGTGCCATGCGCCAGATAGAAACTGAACGACAAGGTCAGCGTTCCCGTCGAAGGCAAAGAGATATTGGGCGAGCGAATCGAGGTAAGGCCGCCGTCAATATCGAAGGCTCCGGCTGAACTGCCCGCCAATCGTCCGGTCACCAGATCGTTGACGCCGCTGACGGTCGTCCCCAATTGCTTCGTGCCGCTTGAGGTCGTCGTCTCCGGGTCGCCGCGTTCCCACTGCCCCGTCGTCGCGGTGTCCGTGCCATTCGGATTGGTTACCCATCCGAGATTGGTTTCGAAGTTATCAAAAAACACGGTCGTCCCGCCGCCGCCCGCGCAATCGGCAGGCACATCGGTCGCCGCATTATGGGTTGTGCCGTTGTTGCCGGTTGCCGAAACCCCCATGCCGTGACGGGCAAAGACCGTCCAGATCGTGCAGCGATTGGCGCCGCCGTTGACGGCTTGATCGGCTTGCAAAATGCCGTCACGAGCGTTGAGGAAAGAGGGGCTGCACGGGGTGAACTTCATGCCTTCGAGGACGATGCGGTCGCTAATGGCAGCGCCCAACGTATTGCGCAAATCCCACAGCGTTGCCGCCCATACTTCGCCGTCGCGGTGCACTTGAAATCCCTGATTGCCAACATCAGCGTAAGAGTCGTGAATAGGATTGGCTGGGACGGTGTAAGCAGCGCGGCGGATGCCGTTGGTCGGGTTGTTGGTGACATAATCGCCGACGCGACCATCGTTATAAAAAGTGATCGCCCAATAGTCCGACCAGCCTTCGCCCATTGCGCCCGCCTGTGTGCCACCCAGACAGCCAGTGTTGGCGGGGCCGCCGACCAGACGATTCGAAACGCCGTGACCGAATTCGTGAAAGACCACATCGCCATCTTGCGAACTGTCGCGATCATCGGCCAAGTTGGTCGTACCTTGCGTGAAGAGGAACTGCTGCATGCGCGGACGGCTGCCGTCGGGCGGAGTGGCAAAGTTAGCATTATTGGTTCCCGAACCGTCTTGCGCTTCGCCGCGCACCGAGTCGTTGCCGACGCCGCCGCGACCGAAGTTGTTGGTCTGGAAATTCCCTGCCGATTCGGTGAAGCCAAGCCCGTAGTGGAAGTCGTGCGACAGGTTGATGAAGTAAAAGAGGTTGGTCACAATCGCAGGCCGCTGCGTGCGCGGGTCAACCCCAAGCGCGAAGGGGAAGGTGAAGTCCTGATTGGCAGCAGAGGCATGGCCGACCGATAGCCCGGTTGTATTGTTATTGTCAGGCGCGTTGTTCGCATCAGTGTCAAGATAGGCTTCAACATTATTGCCGGTGGTCACCGTTGACGTGCCCATCCAACCCGCAGAGGTGTTGATGACGGTGTCGCCGACGAAGGACTCAAGCGTGCGTCCTCCGGCTGCCGGATGCTGCGTGTAGACTGTGCCTTGTGCAACGTCTGCATACAGGTTATGGCGAAACAGCAACGCGCCGGTATCAGCATCCACACAGATTTCGTACCATTCGCTCGCCCCGACTTCGAGGTAAGTATGCCAAACCAGCACGCCCCGGTCGCCGACGCGCATGATGCGTAGCGCGGACATCACCTCATCAAAGCCATTGCCGAGAGGGTTACGATAGGTAGCGCGTGCGCCGCGAGAGGGACGCGCTTCAACCAATTCAAAGGCCTCTGAAACGTCGCGCGCCGCATAACGAAAGGCGGCGGTCAAGGCTTCACTTTCCGAAAGGTTCGGCGTTGTGTCCACACGACCGTTGGGCAAGACCATGCCTTCCATCACCGAGATGATTTCGCCGTCGGCATTGACGGCGATTTGCACCTGACCTTGAAAGACCCGCAAGCCGCCGATCATCTGATGATAGTTGAGAAAGGTCGTTCCTCCATCGCGGTCTTGATTATCGAGTTGGAGGCGACGAATTTCGCGGCGCGTCAATCCGAAAATCCCGGTGTTTGCGGTCAGAAAATCGCGCGCGATTCGGTCGGGCGATTCGCTGGCCGGACGCGAAAGCGGCGCGGCGAGGTTGAAGAACGTTTTCGGTACACCTGCCGAGTTGATTTCGTAGCGCAAGTGTTCGCGGACTTCCGGCATCAGCCGCGCGCGAAACGATTCGATGGTATTGAGCCGCGCTTTGAGGGCGGCGCTGTCGCCGATGCTCTTCGTATCCGGGCTGGCTTGCAAGTCTGCAATCTCTTCACGGATGTCGAAGTCGGGCAAACCGATGAGGCTCGGTTGCCATTGGTCAGGCGTCGTCGTTTGCAACGATTCAGCGACCGCTGTGCGCTGCTGAATCAGCGAAGGAGCGATCAAGATGACCGCGAACAACAAAAACCAAGTCTTACGCATATGGAATCCTCCTTATAAGCCATTGGTGGCAGAACGAGCGAAGTAGACAACTGCCGGTTGTGGCAGTGCCCCTCGCTTGACGATTTGTTGTTGTGATTGTTCGAGAAACTCTCACGTGAGAGGGTGAGAGTTGGCACCGATGCCTGACGGACGCAGCAACGGAGCCCATCGTCGCTGGCCTACCAAGAGACCTACCCACGAAAGTACTTGATGTCTCTTGATCGGTGGTTAGTCTGCGTTAATGGATTAGGAAGAAGACGCCGTAGTGGGCGACATTGCTTCCCCGCCCGCCCTTGAAGACAGCGGTTGATATATACCACGAGGCTTGCGATTGACTCAAGCATTTTACTCGCCCGCGAGTGAGAGAGTGAGAGTAAGGTCGCGTTGACAGGGTCATGCCGTTCGAAACCGGAATCGGAAACGGTTGAACATCGAGGTGACGGATGTTAATGGCTATGGCCAAGAGAAAATCTTTTGCCATCGAGATACGAATGTGGAAAGGGGCACGAAGAAACTCTTTCGTGCCCCTCTGTGCCCTCTGCGGATACGCTTATGCCTTTGGCGTCAGACGCCGCCTTACTTGGTCATCGTCAGTCGCAAGCTGCGCCAAGCGGTTTCGCTAAGGGCGATGCCGTTTTGATCGAGCGCCATGACCCGCCATCGCAAATTGCCATCTCTGGCTTTCTCTTTTAACCACATCGGTGCGCGATAGAGGCTTGTTCCTGTCACCAGCAACGCTGAGACAACCGCGTGGCCTTGCGCCGTTTCGATCTCCAATCGGTGGTAAGCGGCTCCTGCCGCTTCCGTCCAACTAAACTCTATAGGGCTGTCTATTGATCGCGCCGCTTTTTCGACCGGCAGCAACAGCGTCAACTCACCTTGACCGGCGGCGCTGCCACTGCCGACGAAGTAGCGCAGGGGCGGCAGGGGGAAGCCCGCCACTGCGCCGCTATGGACGATGCCTGCGCCGGATCCGGTCACCGTCAAATTCGAGTCCGCCTCTTTGTCATCCGTCGCTTCGATGCGTAAAAGAATCAGATAGGGACCTTCAATACGGCTTGGCAACCGCGACGTGTCCGGCCCTTCAAGGGTGTGTCTGCTGCCCGGCGCAAGAAAGACATTGAAGCGGCTCACCTGCGTATAGCGGCGTTGCAAAGCGCGGTCTTCGACCGGCAAAGAAGCTTCGGTGAGCAGATCACGCACGGCGGGCAGTTCTTCTCCGGGCAGAACGACTTCCCAACGGCCTCTCAATCTCCCTGTGCCGTTATAACTGATTTCGGCTTTGACGCGCGGCAACTTCTCGCCGGGTTTGATGAGCATCACCGGGTTATTGCCTTCGAAAGAGAGTTTCACATCAGTCAGGGCAAAGGGGGTGCGCGCCCCGCCGCCGCTCATGCGGCAAGTGACGGCGACAAATTCATCCGGCTCACCAACTGTGCTGATGAAGCGGCGCACATAAAAGAAGCTGGAATTGCTGCCCTCTTGCGCCGCTTGATAAGCGCGGCGCGCGACCGATGACGGAATAGACATAATGTCTGTGAAGCCGCCGCTGCCGCTGCGCGTCGAAAAGTCCTGTCGCGCCGGAAGGCAGCCGAAGATCGTTGCCGGATTGCATTTGAAACCGAGAGCGGGCGCTGCCGAGATCAGTTCGCCGCACCAGCAACCTTCTGCCGGAACTCTGTTGAC
This sequence comes from uncultured Clostridia bacterium, assembly GCA_964468725.1. GTDB lineage: Bacteria > Acidobacteriota > Blastocatellia > UBA7656 > UBA7656 > CAYXVU01. The sequence goes on along the minus strand of CAYXVU010000066.1, from coordinate 18,369 downwards.
CAGCGGGCCGAAGGTGAGAAAGGCGACGGTTGAACCGCTGGCATTGACGTTGACGCCGTCGGGGTTGACTTTGACGCTTTGCGCCCAAGCACCGCTGGTGAGCAACCCCCCCAATGCGGTGATGATAATCAGTAGCTTTCTCATCATTGCCTCGTTTCTTTGCTTAGAAGAAGGTGAAGCTCAGTCCTGTGTTGAGCGTCTGCAACTTGGTTCGGTTGCTCAGCCCAAACAGCGTGTCTGACAGGCTGGCATAGCGGTTGGCATAGCGAACAAAGAATTGACCCTGCACTTTTTGATAGCGGCTCCGTTCCCAACCGAAGCGATACGACCATTGCAAATCAACCTCGGCGTTGCGATTGCGGCTAATCTGCTTCGTATCGCCCGCAAAGACAGCCGACACGGTTGCCGCCAGCGTCGCCCGCCCGCTCATCCGCCAATTGACCTGCCCGCCCAGCCGATTCGCGCGATCCGTGCGCTGCGTCTCGAAGTTCTTTGCCCTCTCCAGATTCACATCGAAGCTCACATCCACCATGCTCAACGGCGTGAGGCCGACGGTGAAGACCTGAATGAGATTTCGCAGATCGGCCAGTTCGCGTCCCAACTGGCGATTGTCTTGAAACGAGCGATTGAAGCGATAACCGAAGCGCAAGCTGCGAACTTGCCATTCGGCTAGCGCTGTTTGATTGCTGCTGACCTGATCGGGAACTTGACTGAGACTGGTAAACCCGCTGTTGAGCGGCAGCCCGTCGCCTACTTGATGGGTGCGATCCACTCCATAGCCGACGCGCGGCCACCACTCGGACGAATCGCTCGTCCGAGAGAAAAGCGCAGCCAGCGGTGCGCCGACGAGCAGGCTGCTTTTGCGCGTATTGGTCTTCAGTATCGAAGCGAGATTGTCGAGATTATCGTGAAAGCGTAGGTGCGCGACCGTTGCCGTGACCTCCGCGATGTGGGCTACGAGTTCAACTTGATTGTGCAAGCGGTCAGCTTGATGATAGGCCGCAACACTGCGAAATAGCGGGTCAACCATTTCGTGACGATAATTGACCGTCAAACCGGCTTTCTGGGTGTCGCTGATCGTCACATCGCGCAAGACCTCGTAGCTGGCCTCAAAGTAACGCGCATTGCGCGCCGTTTCGCGTACGCTGACACTGTTGAAGCCTTGCTCTAAGAGCGGGTCGGCGGGATTGGTAAAGCGGCTGCGTGCAAAGCCCCCATCGAGCTTGAATCGTCCGGCAGGGTCGCTGGCCAGCAACCGCAGACTGCCGCCGCGACTCTGCTCCGCGTCCGTCAGATTGCCCTGATTGAAATTGCTGATGGGCAGCAGCGAGCCGTGTAAGGCTCCGCCTTCGATGCGCAGGCCGCCGGGTCTGTCGCCGATGAGTTCGACGCCGAGCGTGCCGGTGAAAACTTGGTGCTTGCGGCGATTGAGGCCGATGAAGTTCGCCCAACCGACCAGATTGGTGCCGTTCATCGCCGCCAGCGAGAAGTCCCCGCGTGAGCTGACCGGCAGCGTAATCGAAATGCCGCGCGAGGCGAAGCTATTGATGAGATGGCGGTTGGAACTGAAGGCCAGATGGCCGACTTGAATCTTTGATTTGCCCGCTTGAAATTGCATCAAGTAACTGGCCAGATCGAAGCGCGGCGCTTCGTCTCCTTCTTGCGCGAAGCGCAAGGCTTCACCGCGAAAGCTGGAGCCTGCGACATCAAACTGGCTCTGAAAGCCAAGTGCGCCATCGCCTGCCGCAGCCGTCAAACTGCCTTGCAGAGAGAGATCGGTGAACTGTGTGCGCGCCGGGCGGTTGCTATCGGGGAAATGCGCTTCCGCAGCTTGGGCTTTAACGGCGACGGTCAACGAAGGCGTCAGGCGAAGACGGTTGCCGTTGGCAGGGGCATCGGTTGGCGAGGGCGGGCTGGCGGTTGCGGGTTGTGACGCCGTGTTTGCGGAGACGCGCAGCGGAAACCGCGCCACTTCTTTCCATTGCTCGGCGGTGGAAACCAAATAGACGATCACGTCACTCTGTCCGGCAGGCAGCGGCAGATCCGAGGTATAGCGCAGGGATGTCTCTTGCACCGCGAAGAGCGCCGTCATATCGGTTGGGCCGATGAAGATGGCGAGTGTGCCATCGGCAGCTTGCAGCGGACGATTCAGTTGCAAGCCGATCTTTTCGCTCGGCGCGACGGCTGTCTGCTCTGTGAAGTTGGCGCTCAAGGTCAGCCCTTCGGCAAACGCGGGCGTCGGCCACTTGACGGTAGCACAGAGCAAACAGCTTGCGGCCAGCAAGGCTCGGCAGATCAACAGCACGGGTCTATGAATCGAGTTTCGAGTACGCTCGCACATCGCTCACCTCTAATCAATGGGTCTCGCGCTCAGGACAGGTTTCGTGAGGAGGTGATCGCTTCTCGCCTTGCCGCTCAGACAAGCATTCGGACAGCGATCCGGGGTTAATAAGTTTTCGGGATGAGGTTGGTACTCATCATCCCGTACGAGTCAGGGAATCTGGAATGGACAAGAGTTACAAGATTGAGGGAGGTCGCAAACGCGCTGCGGCTGATTTTCGACCTCGTCAATCTTGGTAACCCTGTCTATGCCAGAAGCGGGCAGTTGAGATGCGAAGGTTGCGGCTTGCCCGTTACGGATTGAGTTCCGTCGTTGCGTTCTCAGTTCCAACGATGCGGTTGTCAATGGGAACGGCGCTCGCCACAACGGTAGCCGTAATCACGGTGGGACGGTCGCGGCGCGGTAACGGCGTGGACAGATTCAGCGCCACTCCCGCCATGTTGGCCGTCGGAGCGGCATTGACGATTCGCTGATGGCTGCTGCCGTCTGCCAACGTGAAATTGAACGTAACGCGGAAGCCCTCAATTCGGTAGCAGGGCGGCACGTTGGCAACGCTCCAGGTGACTCTGGCTCCCTGTGGACTGGCCGGGGTGCCGTTCAAGATCGGATCGTTGACGGTCAGCCTGACGCGGCAATCATTGGTCGTCGGCGTTACCGCAGCCGAAGCCGGGGCGGTCGAACGCGATGCGAATCCTAAAACGGTCAACGTGGCGAGTGAAAAGAGTGAAAAGATCGAAACGAACAACAGACATTTGCGAAGCATGATGATTCTCCTTGTTATCAGCCGACGCGCAAGCCGACAGGCTGCGCAGACGGCGGGTTGGGGTTATCAGCCAACAGGGGTGTTCCTCCTCAGGAAGTCCTGCATTCTCCTCTCGTCGAACCTAAGTGGCAGAACTCGGAAAAACATGTCGCAAAAATTTTTCGCTTCGCTTTTTCGCCCTTGAATCATCCACGCGCCTAAAACGGATGGGTGACAATCGCAGCGCGCGCAGCTTATAATGCCTACCGATTTACAACCGAACGGAAACGCATTGCTGAAGAGCAACGAAGACGTGCATCGCTAATCAAACAACCTCCGTTTGGATTTTCTGAATCGTGGGAACCTCGCGTTCGAATCGTCTCGAACGCACCGAATTCATTTTCTACTTCGATCAACCACAAGAAAAAGACCGTGAACGACGCGCGAAGAACATCGTCGGAATGGGCAATGACAGAAGAAGCATTCCATCGCTTTCTCGCCCTCCTCGACGCCAAGGCCGAGAGCGCAGGGCAAAAATACGAAGCCCTGCGCCTAAAGCTGGTGAAGTATTTCGACTGGCGCGGCGCGCATTTCCCCGACGAATGCGCTGACGAGACACTCGACCGCGTGGTTCGCAAAGTGGAAGCCGGTGAAACGATCCGTGACATCCCGACCTATTGCTACGGCATCGCGCGACTGGTCTTTCTCGAAACGCTGAAAGCGCCCGACAGCCGCCGCCGCAGTCTCGACGAGGTGCAGGAGGTCGCCGCCCCATTGTCATCCGCAGATGATGACCGCGAGGAGCACGACTGTTTCGAGAAGTGTTTGAACGCTTTGCCGAGCGAAAACCGGCAACTGCTTCTGGAGTATTACCAAGACGAAGGGCGCGGAAAGATCAATAACCGACAGGCAAAAGCTGAGCAGTTGGGCATCCCGCTAAACGCCCTGCGCAGCCGCGTGCAACGGTTGCGAGACAAGTTGGAGCAATGCGTCGCTCTCTGTCTGGGCAGACCGGGGGCGGCAAAAGAAAAAAAAGATTCGCGGCGCGCGACATGAAATTGATGCGATTGCCAGTTATGAGTGGAAGGCTGTTGGCAGGCGTCTTGCCCCGCACAAACGCTTGCGACCTGAAAAAGCGATGGATACGAACACGCAAGAAAACCTGATGCAGCGCTATTTGCTCGGCGCCTTGCCGGACGAAGAGGCGAGCCGCTTGGAAGAAGCGTTCTTCACCGACGACGAAACGTTCGAACGATTGTGGGAAGTCGAGAACCGTTTGGTTGATCGCTACGTGCGCGGCAAGCTGGCGGCGGCAGACAGAGAACGCTTTGAGCATCACTATCTGGCTTCGCCCGTACATCGTCAGCGAGTTGCGGTTTCGAAGCATCTGGTTGAAGAAGCCGACGCGTTCCGCCGCGAAATACGAATCGCCGAGCCAGCCGTTTCAGGGCAGACGAAGCTCTTCGAGAGGTTAGGTTTTTCTCCCTCTTGGTGGCGACTGGCCGCAACTGCGGCAACGTTGGTGCTAGTGGCAATCAGCCTATGGCTCTTCCTTGACCGCCTGCGATTGCAAAACGAATTCGCCCACTTGCAAGCCGAAATCACCGAGCGTCAGAGCCGCGAACGGGAGCTTGCCGAACAGATCGCTACGGCGCGCGGCGAAAACGAAAAGCGGGCTGCCGAATTGGAGCAATTGCGCTCGGAGCGTGATACGTTGGCGGGTCAGATTAGCAGGCCGCCGACTCCGTCCGGGCGCATGAGCGTCTTCTCCTTTCTGCTTTCGCCGCTGCTCGTGCGCGGCAGCAGCAGTCCGCAAACCGTAACCCTCCCATCCGGCATTGACGAGGTGCGCTTGCAGATGCGCGTAGACGGCAGCGCCGCGCAGCGTTATCAAATCGCCATTCGCACAGTCGAAGGTCAGGCCGTTTGGCAACAATCCATCACCCAGCCGCGCCGATCAAGCGCGGAAAGTATTCTCCTCACCACCCGCATTCCAACAAACAAACTGTCGCTCGGCGATTACCTTCTGACGCTTTCGGCTGTGAATCCGAAGGGCGAATCAGAAGAGATCAATCGCTACTATTTCCGCGTCTTGCGGAAATAGTCTGGCGCGGTGAGCCGCAGGGGTCGGCGACCTATCAAACCCGAAGGAGAAGGATTATGGTAAAGCTCCCGATTTTCTGTCTGCGAACTTGTCGCCTCGGCCTCAGACTATTTCTGGCCGCGTTGATTGCGCAGGCAGGCACAGCCGCCTATGGCCAAACGCCGAAACCGGATGAGCCGATAGCGCTCGTCGCCCATACGACAGTCGAGAAGACCCTCGCGGGTGGGCAACTGCACGCCTATCAAATTCGGTTGGAGGCCGGACAATTTTTTGAAGCGAAAGCTGAACAAAAAGGCGTGAATGTTGCCGTAAGGGTGATGGATGAAACCGGCAAGGTGTTGTTTGAAGAGGATCGGATATTCGGAATCTATGAAGGCGCAGAGCCGATTGTGCTGATTGCCGAAACGGCTGGTCGCTATCGCCTGGAGATTGCGGCGGTGGAGCCGCAGGCCGAAGCCGGACGCTACGCCATTCGAACCGAAACGCCGCGATTTCCTGCGCCAGCCGATCAACTGCGGGTGCGCGCCGAAGCGCTCTTTCGTGAAGGCTTCTTCTTATCCAACCACATTCGCTCGACGCGAGACCGCAGCGCCGTGACAAAAGCAGTCGCCTTGTTTAACGAATCCATTACGCTCTGGCAGGCGCTCGGCAACCAACTCCGGGAGCGCGAAGCGCTTTGTCGTATCGGCGCGATCCATCTGCCGTTTGGCGAAATCCTCTTGGCACAAGAAGCTTACGAACGCGCGCTCGGACTGTTGGCTGGCAGCGACGGATTGACGGCGTTCGACCTCAATAATCTGGGCTTTCTTTACAACCGCCTGGGCGATTCGCAAAAAGCTCTGTATTACTATCAGCAGTCTTTGCCTCTGCGACGGCTCAATCGCGACCGTTGGAGCGAAGGCGTCACGCTCGACAATATGGGGCAGGTCTATCGCCGACAGGGAGACCTCTATCAGGCATTGGAACATCACTTGAAGGCCTTACAACTCTTCCGCGAACTGCGTCGTCAGGGGAGCGAATCAATTGCCTTGAGCAATATCGCCAATGTCCATTACCAACTGGGCGAACTCGAAAAAGCTATCGAATACGCGCAGCAAGCATTGGTGATAAAAGAAGCCGAAGACAACAGCCAAACCGGCCTCCTGTTACATAATCTCGGAACCTACCACTTGGCGGGAGGCAAGCCCAACGAGGCGCTCACCTTTCTCAATCGCGCGCTGGCCGTTGACCAGCAAACGGGCAACACCTTCAATGAAGCCTACGATCTGGGCACGCTCGGCAAGATTCACGCGGCATTACAAGAGCCTGCCAAGGCGCTCGCCTTTTTCGAGCAAGCCATGACGCTGCATCGCAAAGTCGGCAATCGCCTCGGCATTGCTCAAACCTTGAACGGCATGGGCTTGGCGCACGATCAGCTTGGCGATCTGCCGAAAGCGATTGCTGCCTATGAAGAGGCATTGGAATCTTATCGCCAATTCGGAAACCCCGAACAGGAGTCGGAGAGCCTCAATGCGCTTGCCGGACTGCATCGCAAGCAGGGCAACTGGGCGTTGGCGCGACAACAGATGGAAGAGGCCATCGCCTTGGCCGAATCGGTGCGCGCCCGCGCGCAAAATCAACGATTTCGTTCCAGCTACTTGGCGAGAAAGCAGTCCATCTATGACGCCTATACCGATCTGCTGATGGATATGCACAAGCTGGAGCCAGGGCGCGGATACGAATTGATTGCTTTGCAAAACAGTGAGCGGACGCGAGCGCGTAGCCTATTGGAGTCGCTGGCCGAAGCGCGCGCCGATATCCGCAAAGGAGCCGACCCCGCCTTGCTGGTCGAGGAGAATCGCTTGCGCCAGCAACTCAATGCCAAGGGACAGGAGCAAAACCGTCTCTTCAGCCTGCCTGCGAACCCCCAATCGGCAGCCCTGCTGGCCAGAGAGATCGAAAACCTGACCGCACAACTACAGCAGATCGAAGCGCGTCTCCGCGCCTCCAGCCCGCGCTATGCCGCGCTCACCCAACCGCAGCCGCTGACCGCCGTAGAGGTTCAACAACTGCTTGATGAAGATACGGTGCTGCTCGAATACACGCTTGGCGAGGAGCAGAGTTGGTTGTGGGCGGTAACGCGCACCTCGCTTTCGGCGCAGCGGCTGCCACCGCGTCGGGAGATCGAAACGGCAGCGCGCAATCTCTACCATCACTTGACGGCACGACAACCAAAGCCAGGCGAAAGCGAAGCCGCTTGGCGGGCGCGCGTCTTTGAAGCCGACGCGAAGTTCTCCCGCGAAGTCCTCGCCCTTAGCCGTCTGCTGCTCAGCCCTATCGCCGAGCCGCTGGCTGAACAATGGCAAGGCAAACGCCTGCTCATCATCGCTCCGGGTGCGCTCCAATACCTGCCCTTCGGCGCGTTGACGGTGCCGTGGGAAGAGGGCGGATTGCAGCCGATCATTACCCGCCATGAGATCGTCAACCTGCCATCGGCTTCGGTCTTATCGCTCATTCGGCAGGAGATTGCCGGTCGGCGGGTGGCTGCCAAAGCGGTTGCGGTGTTGGCCGACCCGGTCTTTGAGGCCAACGACCCGCGCGTCGCGATGGCGAAAAAGCGCATCGGTGGAGGGCGTGAAATCGCTTTGCAGGTGCGCTCGGAAAGTGCGGGAGAAACCGGTAAGCCCGCCGTCTTGCGCGCCCTTCGCGGGTTCGATACCCGAACTGAGCGCGCAGGCCTTTCACGTCTGCCGTTTTCGCGCGAAGAAGCAGAAGCCATCGCTTCACTTGTACCTGCGAAATCACTGCTCAAAGCCACCGATTTTCAGGCCAATCACACGCGGGTGTTGAACGGAGAACTGAGCGATTTTCGTATCATTCATTTCGCCACCCATGGGCTGCTCAACAGCAAATACCCGGAGTTGTCGGGGCTGGTGCTATCGCTCATTGATGAACAGGGCAGAGGGCAAGACGGCTTTTTGCGCATGCACCAAATCTACAACCTCGACTTGCCTGCCGAGGTCGTTGTGCTGAGCGCCTGCCAAACCGCTTTGGGGCAAGAGATCAAAGGCGAAGGATTGATCGGACTGACACGCGGATTTATGTATGCCGGGGCGCAGCGTGTAGTTGCCAGCCTGTGGCAGGTTGATGATCTGGCAACCGCCGAATTGATGAAGCATTTTTATCGCGGCATGCTCAAAGATAACCTGCGCCCGGCGGCGGCATTGCGCGCCGCGCAGCTTGAATTGATGAAAGAGAAGCGGTGGTCATCGCCCTTTTTCTGGGCAGCCTTCGTCATTCAAGGCGAATGGAAATGACCCCGGCGTTGATCGCCTCTGCGACGAGAGAGGAGGCTGCCCGTTGCGATTTGGCGGCAGCGGCTTCATGACGGCGGCTCAATGACGGCGCGAACCGAGAGATCAACATCAGACCTCTCGGAGGCGCATTCGTCAGTCGGCGCGCGAATCATTCGCGGTGACTTCGCGTTCAAACCGAAGAGTTGGCGATGAAGGTCTTCAATCGTTCGCGGATTTCATCGCGCACCCGACGAAAGGCTGCGAGGCGCAGTGCTTCGTCGCCTACAACAGCCGCCGGATCGTCAAAGCTCCAATGAATGCGTGCCGTTGTGGCTGGGAAGATCGGGCAATTCTCTTTCGCATTGTCGCAGACGGTGATGACGGTATCGAACTTTTGTCCAATGAATTCATCTACGGACTTCGAGCGTTGCGCGCTGATGTCAATGCCCACTTCGCGCAACGCTCGAATCGCTTCCGGTCGCACCTGGCTTGGCTGCGTACCGGCGCTGAAAACTTCGAAGCCCGCGCCGCCATCGTGACGCAACAGGCCTTCGGCCATCTGGCTGCGCGCCGAATTGCCGGTACAGAGAATTAAGACTCGTTGCGACTGGTTCATCATTTTGGCTCACGCTTGAGAAGGTTTGACGGCAAAGACGCGCACGCTTGCCGCGTATTGGTTGATGTCATATTGGCTCATCAACTCTTTGAATCGCGCGCCGAGTTCCGACTCCGTCCCCGGCGAGCAGCAGCTTGACGAGACAACGGGCAAACTCGACCCGCCTGCGGACGAGGCGCTGGCCGTCACATCATCGGCTGTCGCATAGATTGACAGATCGGAATGGGTGTCAAAAATTTCAACGTGTTCGAAGCCAACATCAAGCAGTCCCTGACGGTAGTCTTCGATTAACATCGCCCCCGATATGCAACCGATATAGGCGAGCAAATCGTTGCCAATCTCCGGCGGCAACGGTTGTTTGAGAGCAATGTCGCTGACCGCGAATCTGCCGCCCGGTTTGAGCACGCGCGCCGCTTCCCGAAAGACCGCTCGTTTGTCCGGCGCTAGATTGATGACGCAGTTGCTGATGACGCAATCGGCAATGCCATCGGCAAGCGGCAGATGATCTATTGTTGCCAGATGAAATTCGACGTTGGTATAGGGGTTGCCGCCGATGCCCTTTTCGGCATTGCGACGCGCCCGCTCGATCATCTCCGGCGTCATATCAATGCCGATAGCCTTGCCCGTCTCGCCGACTTTCGCGGCGGCTAAAAAGACATCCAGACCGCCGCCGCAACCGAGGTCAACGACGGTTTCACCAACCCGCAGATTAGCAGAGGCTGTCGGATTGCCACACGACAGCCCCATATTGGCTTCGGCGGGGATCGAAGCCATCTCCTCCGGCGAATAGCCGAAGGCTTCGGCCACCGCGCGCACGCCCGCGCCCGCGCTCGACAGCCCACTCGCCGCAATCGCGCCATAACGCGACTTCACTGCTTGTTCAATATCGTTTGCCATAGGCCACCTCCTATCGAGTGATTCTTTGTTTGTCAACTGCGCATTGCCTGTCGGTCGTCATTGCGCTGGCGTCAAGGCGATTTGCGGAGCGCAACAGGAAGAGGTCTTCTCGGCCTTCTCCGGCAGGTTGTCTTCCAATACGACGAAGACCTCCCACTCGTTGCCATCCGGGTCTTTCACCCATGCCTTGTCTTGCATGGCATAGCAGCAATCAACCTGCATCTCATCGCGCGGCACTAACCCTTCACGTATCCAACGCTCGCGCACTGCCAGCACATCGGCAGTCGAAGCGACTTGTATCCCCAAATGTGACAATGCGCCGCGCTCGCTGAAAGGAACTTGGTTGAGGGTCAAATTTAACGGCGGATTCTGCACATCGAACTTCGCGTACCCGCGCCGCACTTTGCTCGGTTCTAGTCCTAGCAGGCGTTTATAAAACGCGAGGCTCTCTTCGACGTTTCGCACGTTTAAGGCAAGATGCGCTTTGAGCGCCTTCACATTGATTCCGCTGATCTCTTCTTCTCTGGTCATTCTCATCGTCTCCTTTGCTCCATCTTTTTTCATATTCGCCGAAGCGAATATGTCGGCATCGTACAACGGAAAAACATATTCGTCAAGGCATATTTGTTTCGGCGTGCTACAATGCAGACTATGCGAGAGCCGAATGATTTGATGGAAGCCGAGTTTCTGTTCAAGGCGCTGGCAGATCGCACGCGGTTGCGGCTCATCAATCTGCTGGGGGATGGTGAGGTGTGCGTCTGTTTTTTCGTTGAGATTTTGCGCATGAGCCAGCCGAAAATTTCTCGCCATCTTGCCTATTTGCGGCGGGCGGGTGTCGTCGCTGCGCGACGTGATGGCAAATGGATTCACTATCGTCTGGCCGAACCGCCCGATCCCCACGCGGCGCGCGTTCTCGGTGAAGTGCGCCAATGGCTGAGGCAACAGGCGGATATGCAGCGCGACCGCGAGCGGTTGCTCAAAGTCTGCTGCGCGCCGCGGCTGCCGGTGAGGCTACAAAACGCCCCGCGCCCGGTTAGTCTGTCAATCTGATTTGCCCGCTTGCAATTCCAGCAAATTGCCGTCGGGGTCGCGTAAGAAGATCTGCGCCAGCCCCGAACGACCCTCCCGATAGCTGAGGCCAGCCGCTTCGATCTCCCGCTTAACCGCCTCCAGATCATCGACTTGAAAAGCAATATGCGCGTCGCGTTGTGGCCGGTCATCGGGCGGCGCAAGCCGCGCCTCTGTGACCATCAAGTGCAACTCGCAACCTCCGAGGTCATACCACGCGCCCGGATAGGTGAAGCGGTGACGCGGTTTTTCTATGAGTCCGAGCACGCCGCCATAAAACGCTTTGGCGCGGTCGAGGTCACGCACCAACAGAGCGGCGTGCAGCATCCGGTTGATCTGCATCGGCGGGGATTATAGCAAAGGGCGAGGGGCTGAAGGGACGGGGTCAAGTTAGAAAATTTCCGCAAAGAACTTTTCTGCCGTCGGTGGGTCTATGGTTTTGAGCAATTCGTATTGGCTGAGGGCGCTGCGTTTATCCGCAAGCAGCAGGAAGACCTGACCAAGTTTGTAGTGCGCCTGCACGAAATCCACTTTTGTACGAATGGCGCGCTTGTAGGCCTCTGCGGCTTCAACGTAGTGGCCGAGTTGGCGATAGGTTGTACCTAAACTGTAGTAGGCTTCGGCAAAGGTCGGTTTGGCGCGCACACAGTCGGCAAAGGCTGATGCCGCTTCGTTGAGACGCCCGAGTTTGACCAGAGCTATGCCCAAATTGTAGTGCGCTTCGGCGTAGTCGGAATTGACCACGAGGGCTTGCCGGTAAGACTCGGCGGCTTCCCTGTGTCGCCCCGCTTTTTGAAAAACTACGCCGCGATTGTAATGTGCTTCGGCATAATCCGGGCGCAAGCGGATGGCCTGTTTGTAGGCATCGAGCGCGTCTTCGGTCTCGCCAAAACGGGAGTAGGCGACGCCGAGTTTGTAATAGGCTTCGGGAAATTCCGGTTTGAGCCGGATCGCCTGTCGAAATGAGGTGATGGCTTCAGAGAAACGCTCCAGTCTTTGCAATACCAGCCCCATCTCATAATGAACCTCGGCGGCGTTGGGTTGGTAATCGAGAATCACTTTGTATTGATTCATCGCTTCTTCAAAGCGTTCGAGGCTTTCAAAGAGGTTGCCCAACCGATGTCGCGCTTTCGTATTGTCAGGGTTGGCATGTAATACCTGTTCGAGATAAGGGATGGCCTCTTCACCCCGCCGAAGCTGCAAGTAAATGTCGCCCAATTCACAGAGGGCAAACCCGTCGTTGGGAGTGAGGGCCAACGCTTTATTGTAAATCTCTATGGCTTCATCGAAGCGTCGCAGTTGGGTGTAAAGCTCACCGAGTCTGTGCAGAATATAGTTATCATCCGGCGCATACTCCAATGCTTGTCGGTAGGTTTCAACGGCTTCCTCGTAGTGCCCGAGTTTCACCAGTGAGCCGCCGCGCTCGGTCGCTTCCAGCGCGTCTTTTTCGCGTTTGCGTTTTTTCAGTTTCGCTAGCAACCCCATTCACTATCTCCGAGCCGGTCGCAGGGCAAGGTATCGGTCAATCCATTAGCTTGTGTTTTTTATAAGCGCTTGACGATTCACCTGTCCCATCAGTTGAGAAACCTTCGCTCTGCCACGCCATGATCCAAAGATCATGGCACGTAGAGGATTATTCCTCCTATCGCGACGTTGGGGGGATACTTGGGAGCGCACGGTTTGTGCAGACCTCGCCGAACAGCGATGTTGCAGCCTTATTGGCTCGACGAATATACCAAAATGACCGATTGAGAGAAAGAGTTTAATTTCAGCAAAGTTGGGCAGGCATTCTCTGCACACCCTCTCGCAAAAACGGACTGCTTGCGGCAACCTGATTTGTTGTTGCGCCTTCATCGTCGCAAGCGACTTACGGGCGGCTGGCTGCGCCCGGTGAAGCCGACCAACATCAAGACCAATGCGTCAATGTCTTCGCGCGCCGAAAAGCTCTTTTCGGCGTTGTAAGCGTTGTTGAGCAGAATCGAGAACGCCAGTCTTTCACCGGCGGCGGTCGTGAGGTAGCCGGAGAGTGCATAGACGTAGCGCAAGGTTCCGGTTTTGGCTCGCACATTTCCGGCGGCGGGTGTTTGCTTCAGACGCCGTTCGAGCGTGCCATCCACACCGGCTACCGGCAGACCGTGCACAAAGGCTTCGGCTGTCGCGTGGCGGCTCATAAAGCGCAACAATTCGGTTGTCGCAGCCGGTGTGATGAGGTTGCGGCGTGACAATCCCGAACCCTCTTCGAGCATGACCTGTCCCGGCTTAATGCCGACCTCAGAGAGAAAGGCATTCATGGCTTCGACGCCAATCTCTTCGGTTATTTTGTCCGGCACGATAAAGGCGGGCGACGGGGTCGCAGCGTTGGGCGCAACCTGCGGCTGCCCGCTTGCAGCTTGCGCGGCTCGTTGTTGAGCGACGGCGCCGACTTGTAAGAGCAACAACTGTGCATAGAGGTTATTCGAAGGCTTCAACACTTCGCGGACGATGTCTTTGAGGGGCGGCGATTCGACAACGCCAAGCTCTGTCAGCTTGCTGAGGTCAAGCGGAGTGACTTCGCGGTACTTCCAATCTACCGTGCGCGTTCGCCCGCCGACGGTGATGCCCCGTTTAGCGAGCGCCTCTTTGAAACTCTGCACGAACAAGCCCGCCGGATGGGATACGGCGACGTAGCCCGTATAGCCTTTGTCGCCTTCAGCAAGCGTCCCCGAAACGTAGATGACATTTTCACCCACCGGACGGTAGACGCTGATGCGCGAAGGTGAACCTTTGGCAACCGTGCGCGTGCGGTTCATCAAGGTGACGTAAGCTGTCTGCGGCCCGGTCGTGATGCGACAGGGCAGTCCGAGGCGTTCAGCAGGGGTAACGAAGAGATCAAGCGAGTTATCATTGAGCGAAAGCGCGGAGGATTCTGCCCCGTAATACCATTGCAGGTCATCCCATTCCCATCCTGAACCCAGTCGCGGCCCAATGAAATAGCTTTCGTCGCCGATCAAATCGCCGGTAATGCGCCGCACGCCTGCCGCCGCCAGCGCCGTCGCCAGCCCATCGAGTCCTTTGAAATAATCACCGCCGTACCAACGCGCGGCCATACTCGGATCGCCGCGCCCGTAGATGAGCAAGTCGCCAGCGAGCGTTCCCTCTGCATCCGGGCGCGCCGTTGCATAGAGCGAAGTTTTGATACGGTGCTCGCCGCCCAATGCATTGAGCGCCAGTGCACAAGTGTAGAGCTTTGCATTGGAAGCGGGGCTGAAGTACTTCTCCGGATTATGTTCGAAGAGGATTACGCCGGTGTCGAGCGAGACGACTTTCACCCCCCAAGCAGCAGGCGCGTAGCGTGGCTGTCCGACATGTGCGGCGAGGCGCGCCCGCAACGATTCTAAACTTTCAGGCGTCGCGGCGCTCGGCTGTTGTGCGAGCGTAGGAGTTTGCGCCGATGCGGAGAAGAGCAAATTGGGCGCAAATGCACATAGCAGCGCCAGCCACAAAACTGGTAGGCTGCGCGCTCGCCAGCGAAAAAACAGTGCCGCAGGGTGATGAGATTTCGTCATAAGGCTCCTGTGATGGTGCGACGGCTTAGAATCAGAGGTTTTACAGCAGGTTGCTTCATTCTTCAACGTAGATGAGCGGGTCGCGCGCGCCCGCTTCGGCGAAGCCCTGCAAGCGCAACTGACAGCTATCACACCTGCCGCAACTGAGTCCGGCAGGCATCGGGTCGTAACAACTATGAGTGAGCGCGTAATCTACGCCGAGGCGCAGGCCGCTTTGAATAATCTCGGCTTTCGTCATCCGCATCAGGGGCGTATGAATCTGCAACTGTTGGCGGCCTTCAATGGCGGCTTTCGTTGCCAGATTGGCCAGGTGCTCGAACGCTTCAATGTATTCCGGTCGGCAATCCGGGTAGCCGGAGTAGTCGAGCGCATTGACGCCGATGAACAGGTCTTCGGCAGCCAGCCTCTCCGCCCAGGCCAGCGCAAACGATAAAAAGATCGTGTTGCGCGCCGGTACGTAAGTCACGGGAATGCCGGACGACATCGCCTCTCGGTCGCGCGCTTTCGGCACGTTGATGTCATCCGTAAGCGCCGAGCCGCCAATGGCGCGCAGATCAATATCAACGATCAGATGCTCTACTACGCTCATGGCTGCGGCGACGCGACGCGCGCTCTCCAATTCAATCAAATGGCGCTGACCATAACGAAACGACAAGGCGTAAGCGGCGAAACCTTCGGCTTTCGCAATGGCCAGTAGAGTTGTCGAATCCAGCCCGCCGCTTAACAAGACGACCGCTTTTTTGGGTTCACTCATGCGCCTCAATCCCCTATAGTCTAGCCGCACAGGTTTACTGAGAATGACATATCAAACTTATCATCACAATCGCAATTACGGATGTCGAATCACGGAGATGATTCTAGCAGGGCACAGAGCGGTGACGCTCGAAAACGAAAAGCTGCGCGTCACGGTCATTGCTGATAAGGGCGCGGACATCTACGAGTTTTTGCACAAACCGAGTGACACGGATTTTATGTGGCGAACGTGGACGGGGCTACGCGAGCGCGCCCATTTTCTGCCCACCAGCGCGCGCGCCGCCGGGCTGCATATGGATTACTACGAAGGCGGGTGGCAAGAACTCTTTCCCAACTGCGGCGCGAAGTCTCTTCATCAAGGCGCGGAGATCGGTCAGCACGGGGAAGTATTAATACTCCCTTGGCAGTACATCATCATCAAAGACGAACCGGACGAAATCCGTGTGTACTTTCAGGTACGCACGGTGCGCACGCCGTTTCACCTCGAAAAGACGCTCACGCTTCGGCGCAAGGAAGCCGTCTTGCGAATTCACGAACGCGTGACGAACGAAAGCGGGCAAGCGGTAGATTTTTTGTGGGGTCACCATCCGGCGCTCGGCTGGCCTTTTTTAGATGCAAGCTGTCGCGTTGATCTGCCCGCCTGTCAGATTAAGACCTACGCGGAGTTCAACCCTACCCGTTCGCGTTTGCAACCCGATCAGACGAGCCATTGGCCGATGGCCGTCGGTTGCAATGGTCAGCCGGTTGATCTTTCGCTCATCCCCGCGCCTGATGTTGCGGCGCAAGACATGGTCTTTTTAGAAGGTCTACAAGAGGGTTGGTTTGCGGTGACAAACACGGCTAAGCGCATCGGTTTTGCGATGCGCTATCCGGCGGACGTTTTCAAAACTCTGTGGTACTGGCAAGTCTATGGCGGCGGGCGCGATTATCCCTGGTGGTCTTCGACTTATAACCTTGCGCTCGAACCCTGCGCCGCGATGCCCGTACTTGAACGCGCCGTCGAGCGCGGCGCGGCGCTCACCCTCGCCGCCGGTGACGGTCTGGAGATCGAACTACTTGCCCTTGCTTACGAAGGCTGTGAGCGCGTCTCAGAAGTCAGTGCCGACGGAGAGGTTCGATGTCAATAACTCCCTGTCCCCATCCGGGGCTCACTTCAATCTCTATAGCAATATGGGCGCGTATTGGAAGTTATGATATGCTCCCGCGCGCTTAGGCGAATCCCTTCATCAGGAGTCATAGCGATGATCGTTCCGCTCAATGAGTATGACTTTCTCAAACGCGCGCTGGCGGCGCATGCGACCAAACTAGCGGTCGTATCGGGCGACTTGCGACTCACTTATGCGGAGTTCGGCGAGCGCGTCAATCGCTGGGCGAATGCGATGCGCAGTCTCGGCGTCGAAAAAGGCGAGCGCGTCGCCATCCTCTCGCAAAATTCGCATCGCGTGCTGGAAGCCTTTTTCGGCACGTCGTTGCTCGGCTCGATTCTGATGCCGCTCAACTTTCGACTGGTAGCGGACGATTTTCTCTATATCCTCAATCACGGCGGCGCGAAGGTTCTCGTCATCGAAGAAGGGCTGACCCACCTGATCGAACCCATTCGCAGTCAACTCGAAACCATCGAACATTACTTCGTTGCGCGCAATCAGCCCCAACCGGCTACCGACGAGTGGCGCGATTACGAGAGCCTACTTGTCGAATCGTCAAGTACGCCGCCCGCGCCCGCAGAGATTGATGAAAACGAAGCAGCGGCATTGCTCTATACATCGGGGACGACGGGCAGGCCGAAAGGCGTAATGCTCACCCATCGCAACCTCTACCTCAACGCTATGAATTCGATCTGCGAATTCGGCATCACGGAAACCGATGTGTACCTGCACACGCTGGCGCAGTTTCATTGCAATGGCTGGGGCTTGCCGTATGCCGTCACCGGGATGGGCGGAACCCATGTCATCATCGAAAAGTTCGAACCGGCGGTCTTCTTCGACCTGCTGACCCGCGAGCGCGTCACTTTTGCTGCGATGCCGCCGACGATGATTAACATGGCGCTCAATCACCCGCTCAATGACGCGCAGCTTGCCGCCTTGCCAAAGAACACGCGCATTGCCACCGCCGGTTCCGCGCCGCCGACCGCGACGATTCAAGGCGCAGAAGAGAAATTCGGCTGGCGGGTGATTCAAATCTATGGGCTGACGGAGACCTCGCCGTTTCTCACGGTTTCGAAGATCAAACCGCATATGGAGAGTTGGCCAGCCGAACACAAATACCGCGTGCAGACGAAGACCGGATATACGATGCTCGGCGTAGACATTCGCGTTGTGGATGACGAAGGCAGAGACGTGCCACCCGATAGCGGTGAAGTCGGCGAAGTCATCGCCCGCGCCAATGTCGTGATGGCGGGTTATTGGAAACAACCCGAAGCGACCGATGCCGTCATCGTTGATGGTTGGTTTCACACTGGCGATATGGCATTGATTGACAGCGAAGGGTACATCGAAGTCGTAGACCGCAAAAAAGACCTGATTATTTCGGGAGGCGAAAACATCTCTTCGATTGAAGTCGAAGGTTTGCTCTACAAACATCCGGCGGTGTTGGAAGCCGCCATCGTTGCTGCGCCCGACGAACGGTGGGGCGAAGTGCCGTTTGCCATCGTGGTTTTGAAGCCAGGCGCAGAGGCGACGGAGAGCGAACTGATCGAGTTTTGCCGCGAACGCCTCGCGCATTACAAATGCCCGAAGCGCGTTGACTTCATCGAAATTTTGCCGCGCACCGCCACCGGCAAAGTGCAAAAGAACCTGCTGCGCGATAAATACTGGCGCGACCAAGCTAAGCGCGTCGGCTAACCGAGTCGCGCTTTACTGATTGGTGACGATGTAGGGACGCGATTGCACGATGTAGAGCGTGTCGTTGGCATAAAGCCATTCGATGTCTTGATCGCGTCCGCCGAAAATCTTTTCAATCCCTAACGCCGCTTTGGCCAGTCGCCGCACCAGCGCATCGGTCAACACTGCGCGGCTCGGTTCGATCTTGA
>CAYXVU010000065.1:0-26212 GCA_964468725.1 uncultured Clostridia bacterium | reverse complement strand
GAAATCAAAAGACCTCACCATTATGAGGAAACCTATGCGTTTTCGACACGGTACGCGCTGCGCTCGCGCATTCGCCGAATACTTTGGCAATTCTTGCGCCTTGCGCCGATGCTGATTGATCTAATCGAGACTGGCGGCGCGGCGACACGAGTCTATTCCCGTGTCATGGCGGTGCGTGCGCGACGGAGTTGAGGGGCAAAAATTAAAGACGTAGCCACTTTCGTATTAGTGAATTCTTGAAACGGTTTCGATAGGCGAATGTATGGCCGCAAAAAATGGTTTGCTTCAAGCAAGCTTTTGCCGGTAAAACCTAATCTTGCCCCTAATGAATGAACCGATTTGACCCCTCCAAAGTCGGAAATCAAAAGACCTCACCATTATGAGGAAACCTATGCGTTTTCGACACGGTACGATTTGCATTCATTGGCTCGGCGCCAAAGTCGGAGGCGGCATCACCTATCTGCGCGCCGTCTTGCCGGAGCTCATCGCGCAGCTAACGGACAAAGATGTCCGATTGATTCTGCTGCTCCCTGCACCGCTCAATGACCATGAACTGCCCGATTGGGTTGAGGTATGTGTGCTGCCACTTGCCGCACGCAATTCGCTTACTCGTTTGATCTTCGACCAACTCGTTTTGCCAATCTTGGTTAAGCTCAAGAAGGTTGATGCTCTGTTTTGCTCTGGCAGCTTTTCGCCGATTGTGAAGAACTCGCCGACAATTACCTTGTTACGCAACGCGATCTATTTCGATGACGAATTTCTTGAACGCGAAACCGTCAAGCATCGGCTGACACGTCGGATTCAAAGGTGGTTGATTCAGGCCGGAGCCGTTGGTTGTCATCGGATCGTTTATCCGAGTGTAGCGATGCGCCAGTTAGTCGAAAAGAAGATTCCGATACTACAACCTTTTGGCGCAATCAATCACTATGGGATTAGCGCGCTATTTGAACAGCATCATGCGCGCCGCACCCTGCACCCTGAAAAGGTCGAGGTGAGCCATGCGCCGCTCACTTTTCTTTATGTAATGAACTATACGCTGCAAAAAAACCTCGGCTATTTGCTCAACGCCCTTGCCTTGGCAAAACAAGAAGGCTTGCCGGTGCGCGTCGTCGTCACCTCTCGCCTCGATCATGGCCCGCAATCCTGTTATGCCACAGACCGCGCTGTGATCGAATCCCATGACTTGATCGGTTCGGGTTACTTACAAGCGGTCGGGCAGAAGTTTGGAGAAGACTTGCTGACGCTCTATCAATCAGTAGATGCCTGCATCTTTCCTTCCATCTGTGAATCGTTTGGCCATCCCTTGGTCGAAGCGATGGCTATGGGCAAACCTCTCATCTGTGCGGATCGCCCCTATGCGCATGAACTGTGCGGCGATTATGCCACCTATGTTGATCCATTGGACGCCACACAGTTGGTCAAAGTGTGGAGAGACTGGACGCAAACCGGCAAGCCGCTTGCCCCTGCCTGCGATGATTTAGCGGAACGGTTTTCATGGAAGACGCACACCGCGCAACTCGTCGAATGGCTCAGCCTTGGAGAAGGTCAATCCATAAAATCGAAGCAGACCAATCGCGTTACGGCTCTTCACCCGTAAGCCGCCTCTGCCCCGCCATCTTTCGCGTTTGACAGCCTCACGCATCGTCTGTGAGAGTAAAGATGGCCTCGATGAAGCAGAAAATCCAGAATATAAAGGATACTCTCCTCACATGTGCGGATTAACGGGATACTGGGGGAATTTCTCACCGGCAAGCCTTTATGCAATGAATGCGCTGGTTGCTCACCGCGGGCCGGATGACGAAGATTATTGGTTCGATTCGTCGTGCGGTATTGGCTTAGGTCATCGCCGCCTTTCGATTATTGACCTCAGCCCTGAAGGGCGGCAGCCGATGACTAACGAAGACGGCACGCTGCGCCTCGTCTACAACGGAGAGATCTATAATTACCGCGAATTGCGGCGCGAACTCGAACAAAAAGGCCATCGCTTCCGCAGTCACAGCGATTCTGAAACCATCCTGCACCTCTACGAAGAAGAAGGGGTTGAGGCTGTGTGTCGTCTCAAAGGCATCTTCGCCATTGCGTTATGGGATGGACGCGAGCGTCGCCTGCTGTTGGCGCGCGATCATCTCGGCGTCAAACCGCTCTATTACAGCCTCCTGCCGCAGGGCATCGTCTTCGCTTCCGAATTGAAAGCGTTGCTGGTCTTTCCTGAAATTTCGCGTGCGCTTGACCCCGAAGCCATTCATCAGCACCTGAGTTTCATTTGGGCGACCGCGCCGCACACCATGCTCAAGGCGGTGAAGAAGCTCGAACCCGGCTTTCGCCTCGTCTTCAGCGAGGGCGGCGGCATGCGACACGAAGCCTTTTACGATTTGCCTTATGACGGCACGCGCACCAAAGCCAGCCGCACCGAATACGAGGAGGGGATACGCGAGCGCGTCGCGCAAGCGGTCGAACGCCAGATGGTGAGCGATGTGCCGGTCGGCGCATTTCTTTCCGGCGGCATGGATTCAAGCGCCGTCGTTGCTATGATGCGTCGCGTAACCGATGAACCGATTCGTTGCTATACCATCGGATTTGATGGTTCACCTGACGACAATCCCGAAGATTTGCCTTACGCGCGGCAAGTAGCAGAGCATCTCAAGGTTGATCTTGAAGAGGTTCGCATCAGCTCAGACATTGTTGGCTTCACGGAAAAGATGGTCTATTGGCTGGATGAACCACAAGCCGATCCCGCTTGTATCAACGTCCATTTAATCAGCCAGCAAGCTCGTGCCGATGGCTTCAAAGTTTTATTGTCTGGCGCCGGAGGCGATGACATCTTTTCCGGTTATCGCCGACACGTAGCGCTCTATCTGGAACGCTATTGGGGCTGGTTGCCGCGTGCGGCGCGCAAAGCCTTAGCCCGCAGCGTCAGCGATCTTCGAGTTGAGAGCACGCTCAAGCGTCGGCTGCAAAAGTATTTCGTTTATGCCGATCACCCGCCCGAAGATCGTCTGATGGCCTATTTCCTGTGGGCGACGGATGAGCAGATTCGCGGACTGTATGGCGACGCGTTGCGCTCTCAACTCAGTGAATATGAGACGCTCGCGCCGCTTCGACAGACACTGGCACGCATCCCGCAAGAGAAAGACCCAATCAATCGCATGCTCTATCTGGAAGCGAAACATTTTTTGCCCGATCACAATCTGAATTACACGGATAAGATGGGCATGGCACACGGCGTAGAGATTCGTGTGCCCTTGCTTGATGTTGATCTGGTGAATTATGCCGTGAAGATTCCAGCAGGGGAAAAACAGCGAGGAACTCAGATCAAGGCCGCTTTCAAGGAAGCCATGCGCCCTTTTCTACCCGAAGCGATTTTGACCCGACCAAAGACCGGTTTCGGCGCGCCTTTGCGCCACTGGATTCGCGGCGAACTTCGAGAGATGGTCAGAGACATCCTCTCCGAACGCAGCATCGCCGCGCGCGGATTGTTCAATCCGCAAGCCGTGCAGCAATTGATCGAGCACAACGAGCGGCAAGAGGTGGACGCCGCTTATATGATCTATTCGCTGATGTGCATCGAAATGTGGATGCGCAACTTTGTCGACCAACAAGTGCAAGCCGTCGCTCGTTGATTGTTGACTTCAATCCCTAGCCCCAACGAAAAACGCAACTGACGAATCGCCCGATTTATCGTACCCGCATCAAAGTGCGGAGCCGATGCTTTGCGCCATTGTTGCTTGGCAACTTGGCGTTAAATTTGCGCGTGATACGTCAAGAACATCCCGGCGATCATGAAACAGATTCTTCAAGAGGTGAACACCGGAGACACGGTGGTGCGCGACGTGCCCGCGCCGATTTGCGGACTGGGAGAAGTCTTGATTGCGAATCATTCTTCGCTGGTGTCGGCAGGGACGGAGAAGATGGTCGTTGACCTTGCTAAAAAATCGCTGCTTGGCAAAGCCCGCGAGCGTCCCGAACAAGTGCGCCGCGTGCTGCAAAAACTACGACAAGAAGGCATCCTGGACACGCTTCGGCAAGTGCGCGCAAAACTCGCAGACCCCATTGTGCTTGGTTACTCTTCTGCCGGTGTGGTCATCGAAGTTGGGCGCAATGTGCGGCAGTTCCGACCGGGCGAACGCGTCGCTTCCAATGGCGCACACGCGGGTGTTGTCGCCGTGCCGCAGCATCTAGTCGCACGAATTCCGCAATCGGTCACCTTTGACGAAGCCTGTTACGGGGTCGTCGGCTCTATCGCTTTGCAGGGCGTGCGCTTGGCAACTATCGGCGTCGGGGATCGTGTTGCCGTCATCGGTCTCGGTTTGATCGGGCAACTCACGGTGATGTTATTGCGCGCTTCGGGGTGTCTGGTCATCGGCACCGACCTTGATGAAGCGAAGTGTCAGGCGGCTGCCGAACTTGGCGCTGTGACTGGCGGACGTGAAGCCTTCCTATCGCACATACAGGAGAGTACGAACGGACAAGGTGCAGATGCCGTCCTCATCACCGCTTCGACGACGAGCAATGAGCCGTTAGAGCTGGCGGCCATCGCCGCACGTAAAAAGGCGCGTCTGGTCGCCGTCGGCGCGGTTGGTTTGAATGTCCCGCGCCGCGAATTCTATCCCAAAGAACTCGAACTCATTATCTCCTGTTCTTACGGGCCGGGGCGCTATGACGCTGCTTATGAAGAGCACGGACACGACTATCCTTATGCCTATGTGCGATGGACGGAACAACGCAACATCGAAGCGGTGTTAGAGCAAATTGCCGAAAAGCGACTTGATGTGGCGCGGTTGACGACCCATAAGTTCGACATCAGTGAAGCCGAGCGAGCCTATGAGCTTATCGAAACCGGCAGCGAGCCGTATCTCGGCATCGTCTTGCAATACCCGCCGCTAGCCGATGATTGCGCGATTGAGCGTCGGGTTGCTCTGTCCGCTGGCCGCGCAAACAAGCCGAAAAGAGAGGGCGAAATCAATATCGGATTCGTTGGCGCGGGAAACTTCTCTTCGCTGGTGTTGTTGCCTTTGCTCGCTCAAATTCCGGATGTCAAATCGCGCGCCATCTGCTCGGCAGGAGGGGTGAGCGCGACAATTCGCGGTGAGCGGCACGGTTTCGAATATGCAACGACCGCGCTTGATGAGATTCTCGCAGATGAAAAGATCATGGCGATCTTTATCACCACGCGACACAACCTGCATAGCGAACAAGCAATGGCGGCGCTCCGTGCAAGCAAAGCGGTCTTCATCGAAAAACCGTTAGCTATCACCGATGAAGAACTCGACGAATTCGAAGCGGGGTTGATGGCGCTCGGCCAAAACGCACCGCTGTGGACAGTCGGATTCAATCGTCGCTTTTCTCCTGCGGCACGGATGGCTTCGGAGTTTTTCACCGAGGTGCAATCGCCGTTGACTTTAACGTATCGGTTCAATGCGGGTGCGATTCCTTCTGATCATTGGACACAAGACTGGCAAGTTGGCGGCGGGAGAATCATCGGCGAAGCTTGCCACGCTCTCGATCTGGCAAGCTATCTGTTGCGCGGTCAGATAACGCGGGTCTTTGCGGAAGCGGTTAGCCCGGGCGGCGCTGCCGGAACGGGCGACGATCAAACCGCTATGGTTGTGCGATTCGATAATGGTTCGGTCGCTTCGATCAATTACTTTGCCGGAGGCGATAAAGGCTTTGCCAAAGAGCGCATCGAACTTTTCGGCGGCGGGCGCATCGCCGTGATTGACGATTTCAAAACCCTGACGCTTTCAAAAGGGGCACGGGCGCAGACCCGAAAAATTTCCGGCAGAGACAAGGGACACGGCGCAGAGTTGCGCGCATTCTTTGAAGCATTGCGTCAAAGCGAGCAACCTCCTATTGCCTATTCTTCGATACTGAACAGTTCACGTGCAGCCCTCGCCGTAATGCAATCATTACAAAGCGGCCTGCCGGTTGAGGTGCAAGTCTACTAGCCTATGCGTGTCGGACAGGTCTTCAACGTTATTAAACAGATGGGAGCCGGTTGGGCGGCCAATCGCGCAGGCTATGCCATCAAGCGGAAACTCGGCTGGTTCGAGCGAAAGTTTCCCCTGTGCGACTGGCGAGCCTATCGCCTTGAAAAAATCGCCAATGATCTGTCAGCCGACCAACTGATGACCTTTTTGCGTGAAGATGCGTGTCAACGTTTTTTCATTCAACCTGCAAAGCGACCAGATTATCGAAAGCGATTGAGCGAGATGCTGAGCTATCGCGCAGCAACCGATCTGCTTCATGAAGCAGATGCTGTCCAGCAGGGAAAAATCCGCTTCTTTTCCGGCGACCTGCTCGATGCCGGATGGCCGATTGATTGGCATCGCCATCTGGAAACTAATGAGCGTTGGCCGCCCGTGCATTGGAGTCGGCTAACAGATTTCGGTAACTCTGATGTGAAGTGGCTGTGGGAGACTGGGCGTTTCGGTTTCGCGTACACGCTGGTGCGTGCTTATTGGCTGACCGGAGATCAACAGCAGGCAGAAACTTTCTGGCAGATTGTCGAGAATTTCAAAAAGGAGAACCCGCCCAACAGCGGCGCACATTGGATGTGCGGGCAAGAGTGTTCCATTCGCGTATTTGCTTGCTGCTTCGCGCTGTTCGGGTTACTCGATGCAGCGGCAACGACTGCGGAGCGTGTGACCTTGCTTGTCGAGATGCTGGCAGCGCACGGCGACCGCATCGAAGGCAATATCGGTTATGCCATCTCGCAAAAGAATAACCACGCGATCACTGAAGCCTTGGCCTTATGGACACTCGGCTTGCTCTTTCCTTTCTTTCGCTCAGCAGCCCGATGGCAGATACTCGGTCGTAAGGTGTTAGAGCAGGAAGCCGGTCGGCAAATCTATGACGATGGCGCTTATGTGCAGCACTCAATGAATTACCATCGGTTGATGTTGCAAAGCTTCGTGTGGGCGATTCGACTCGGCGAATTGAATGGCCAACCGTTGTCCGCAACCTTGCGGGAGCGCTTCGCAAAGGCCGCACAATTTCTCTACCAACTAACGGACGAGGAGAGCGGGCGAGCGCCGAATTACGGTTCAAATGACGGTGCGGTGTTATTTCGACTCGATAGTTGTGGGTTTGAAGATTACCGACCGACGCTCGGTTTGGCGCATTGGATTGCCGAGAGAGGCCGGGTTTTTACGAGTGGCGCATGGGAGGAGCCGCTGCTTTGGATGGCAGGCACACAGGCTCTGGCTGCCCCGACGAATGCGCCTCCCAGAGCCGATTTGGCAGCACAAAGCGGAGGGTATTACACGCTGCGCGGAAAAGAGACGTGGGCGATGATTCGGTGCTGTGAGTATCGTGACCGCCCGGCGCAAGCTGACATGTTGCACCTTGACCTGTGGTGGCGCGGCGAAAATATCGTCGCCGACCCCGGCACCTATAGCTATAACAGCGCGCCGCCCTGGAACAATGGCTTAGCCGCAACGCGCGCCCATAACACAGTGGAGATTGATGGACTCGATCAGATGGAACGCGGGCCACGGTTTACTTGGTTTCATTGGAATCGCGGCAGAGTCATTCGTCACTGGATGGACGAAACCGGGCGCGTGAAAGGATTCGAAGGCGAACATGATGGCTATTGGAGACGATTGGGAGTCAGCCATCGCCGGTCTCTGATTTTATTTGACGATTGTGTGTTGATTGTTACTGATGAAGTGAAAGGCGAAGGCATTCACGACCTCGCTTCACAATGGTTATTTCCGAAGGCCGAGATCGCAGAGCCTCTCGATAATTCTTTTCGGATTCTGAGCCAGCCCCATGAGTTCCTGTTAAAGGTATTTACATTTGGAAGCGCCGGTGACAAAACTTCGCCGTGTGTGAAGCCAATCATTTCATCGCTGGATTCATCCTACGGGTGGCTTTCGAAGCGATACTTGCACAAAGAATCTGTTGCGGCTTTGCTGCGACGAGAGAGGGTGAGGTTGCCTGTTCGATGGCAGACCGTTATCTCGTTCGACAGAGAAGCTCAGATCAACATGGCTGAAGACGGGGGACTGTCTGTGGTCAAAGACCGAGGTTCTTTGCAGGTGAGTTGGAGAGACTTTGCTCAAGCCAACGACGAGAGTTCGATCACAGGGATAACAATTTTATGAGAGCAAATTGGATATTGCGAGAGGAAAAAAAGGATTCTCTACAGTATCGAATGTTCGAATTTTTGGCGATTACGACGGTAATTTTTCTTACACGTTTACCGGGCTTATGGCTTGCCCATCCGAATCGGCTGCTCAATGATTCGGAATTGGAGATGACCTTCGGCGCACTAGATCGCTTTCTCGGCGTTCCTTCGGCGATTTTGATTTGGCCAGCCGGTACGTTGCATATCTTGGCTGTCCCCTGTTTCCTCGCCGATTTTTTCATTCGTCATGCAACCTCTCTATCTCCGACATCGTTTGTGGCCTATCTTTCGGAGATGTACAGAGAGCCTTGGCACGCGCTATTGCTCGTGCGGTTGACTGTGGTGTTGGTTTCCAGCCTCTGTTTCGCCTCCCTCTTTGCGCCGTTTGCGAATTTGCTCGGCAGCCGCGCCGCGAGTCTCATGGCGATGCTCAGTCTGGCAACTGTTCCCATGTTGTGGTCGCACTCATATATGGCGGTGCCGGATAGCGTAGCGTTTGCATTCGGCAGTGCAGCGCTATCGCCCGTACTGGCCAATCCCGTTGGCAAAAAGCAGGTTGCCTGGGCCGGAGTTCTTGCTGGTTTAGCAGTTGCTTCAAAAGTAACGGTCGTACCGCTGTTGCTTTTTGTCGTCGCCGTTGCGGTTTCGGCCTTTGCCGGATCCAAATGGCGCGCGATTCTGATTTTTGCAAGTTCTGCTTTTATCGGTTTTTCGATTGGCTGCCCTTATATCTGGACAGACCCTGTGCGCTTTGTGAAAACCGTGATCGGCAACATTGCCCGCCAAGGAAGCCCACTTGGGGTTACGAATG
Organism: uncultured Clostridia bacterium; assembly: GCA_964468725.1. Taxonomy (GTDB): domain Bacteria; phylum Acidobacteriota; class Blastocatellia; order UBA7656; family UBA7656; genus CAYXVU01. The sequence continues at coordinate 17,273 of CAYXVU010000065.1, read as the reverse complement.
CCTTACTTACGACCGTCGAAGTTGTGCCGTTCTGGTTGTTGTTAGGGTTTTTGATTGGATTAGTGCTGTTGCTCAAACAGCGACGCTGGCTGACAGTTGCGGGAGCCTTGTTGACGACGGTAATGACCATCAAAGTGGTGGCCGATGCCGGTGTGGTATTCCCCAGATACTGGCTACCCTTAGCTCCGGTTGTGACGGTCATTATTGCAATGAGTATGCCGATTCTTAGTAATTGGGTGAAAATTCGTTTGCCCGAAAATCGCTATGACAGGCTATTGACCCCTACGCTGCTTGGCTTACTGGTGATGGGAAACGTCATTCTCTACTCGGTTCGTCTGCCCGCAGAATTGAATGAGTTCAAAGTATTAGATGAAGTTTCCGCAGACCTTCGCGCGCTTGAGCCGCAGAGTAAGATCATTGTGCCTTTCGATAATTTTTTCTATTACACGGTTGGCAAGTCATCTTCCGAGTCCATCCAGCGATTGGGAGATCGGTGCGCGGCGGTAATGATTGAGAAACAGGCCGTCGCCGAATTTGCTTCGAAGAGCAGAATACCAAAGGATGCGATTCTCGCGCTGCCGCGTGTCTTCGATGCACAAGAACAGGATTTTGTCGCTCAAGCGGCGGTAATGAGTTATCCCGGCAATCACTCCGGTTTCGATATGCGAATCTGGATCAAACCCGATCTGGCTGCGCGTTTCGGATTTTTGACTCCGCAAGAGGCGCGTGCGCAATTTACGAATGGCGAAGTTGATGCCCTCATTATCAATGAGCCACTCGATGGGATTGAGCCCACGAAACGCTATGCGAATCGGTGGCTGCTTTATGTGCGGTCAAAGCCCATACCGTGAAGGCGGCAATTGTATCGTGATGAAGAATGATTCGTATTCCCAATTTACGGTTGCAGAAGACAGGCAGGCAGTCAGCCACAAAGTCAAACCGGTTGCCGGGGCTGTCCGCTTCATCGGGCGATTGACGCTATGGTCGGTGACGGCGACGCTGATCTTTGGCGGATTGTATGGCGGTTCATCTGTCATCTGGCTCTTTCTGATTGATGCGCCCATGTGGTTTGTGATTTTGCATCGCTTGTTTCTTATCCTGTTACTCGGATCAGGAGCCTTAGCCTTCTTGGTCTTATTTGTTTTGCACCGCTTCTTTGTTCCGCATCAAGGAACGCATTTTCGCCCTCTGCAACAAGCGAAGGTTCACATCGGTCTGACAGCTTATAACGATGAGATTTGCATCGGTGATGCCGTGCGCGAATTCAAAGCCTGTGCAGAGGTTGATAAGGTGATCGTTGTTGAAAACAACTCGATGGATCGTACGTTTCAAGAAGCCGTTGAAGCGGGCGCAGATGAAGTTATCACGGAAACGATTCCCGGTTATGGTTCTTGTTGTATGCGCGCCTTAGCCGAAGCGGCGAAGGGCGCAGATGTCATCGTTTTGTGCGAAGGCGATATGACTTTCAGCAGCAGCGATGTGAAGAAGTTCCTTGCCTACTTGGAGAATTGTGATCTGGTTCTGGGGACGCGCGCTACACAAGAGTTGCGCGAAGCCGATACTCAAATGGATTGGCTCATCAACCCGGCGAATCAAATTGTTGCCAAGTTAGTGCAGACACGATTTTGGGGCACTCGTTTGACCGACATGGGTTGTACCTTTCGCGCGATTCGTACCGATGCTTTTGCACGGCTGCAAGAGAGGTTACACGTGCGCGGCAATCACTTTTCGCCGCATATGTTCATCGAGGCGCTGCAATTGCAAATGCGGATTGTCGAGATTCCTGTTGTCTTTCGCAAACGTGCGGGAGAATCCAAGGGGGTCGGCTCGAATAAGATCAAAGCTGCAAAAGTAGCCCTCAAGATGCTCGGGCTTATCTATCGAGCCTAAACAGAGTGATAAGCCTCACTGTCGAACTTTTCGCATGAAAATTTTGTACGTACAGCAGCACTTTGCTACTGCTCGCGGGGAAGCAGGCGTACGCGGCTACAATCTCGTAAAGACGCTTGCAGATCGCGGTCACGAGGTGACGGTGATCTGCGGACACAACTGGCGTGATAGCTCATTGCAAAGTAATGAGCGGCGGCGAGTGACAGTGAGCCAGTTGGATGGCTTTCGCATCGTACAGATCAACGTCTTTTATTCCAATCATCAGAGCTTTCTCAAACGAGTGTGGTCATTCTTCCTCTTCGGCTTTCTCGCTTGCTACGAAGTCGTGCGCCGCGATGCGGACTTGCTCTTTGCTTCTTCGACGCCGCTGACGGTGAGTCTGCCCGCGTTGTGCGCGCGGTTGCTGCGCGGCACACCGTATGTTTTCGAAGTGCGCGATTTGTGGCCGGATTTGCCCATCGAGATGGGGATTATTCGCAACCCGGTCATCAAACGCGCTCTCTACCTGTGGGAATGGGCAGCCTACAAATTTGCCCGCAAGTTGGTTGCGCTTGCACCCGGCATCAAAACCGGCATCGAACGCAAAGCCAACATCCCCGCCCGGCGAATCGCTATGATCCCCAACGGCAGCGATACCGAGCGACTGCGCCCGCTCGGTCGGTTGCCGCGCAGAATTTTGCCTGTCGCTGACAACCTATTTGCGCTCGGTTATACGGGCACACATGGTATCGCAAACGGATTGGATGCGGTCTTGAATGCAGCCACCGTGCTGCAACGGCGTGGCGTTCGGGATGTGGTCTTTGTGTTGATAGGGGATGGGCGCGAAAAATTGCGTTTACAGGAGCGCGCTGCCAAAGAAGGGCTCGATAACGTCGTCTTCGTCGGACTGTTCAATAAATCGCAATACAACCAAGTTCTTGCGGAACTCGATGTCGGCATGCAGATTTTGCAGAATGTCCCGGCGTTCTATTATGGCACTTCGCCGAATAAGTTTTTCGATTATCTGGCAGTGGGCAAACCGGTTCTGGTGAATTATCCCGGCTGGATGAGTGAACTGGTGACCACACATCAATGCGGCATCGCCGTGCCGCCGGATGATGCGGAGGCGTTTGCCGATGCCATCGAGACATTGAATCCTGAACGAGAGAGCCTTGTTGGTATGGGCAGCCGCGCGCGTGCCCTTGCCGAAGAACAGTTCAGCCAACAGAAGATTCTCATTGATTTGGCAGAGTTCATCGAAGAAGAATCCATAGCGGGTCGTCGGCTATCGGTTGCCGGGGACACGGAATCTGCCGCGAAGGCTTCGCATCGGGTCATAGATTGATTGGCATGAAGAGTTTGCCTGCTGCTTTGGTTACGTACGGGTGGTGTCGGGTCTCTTATGTGATTGTCCATTCGTTAGCGCAGCGCGGAGTAAAGGTTCACGTTGGGGATACTTCGAAACTGGCGATGTGCCGCTATTCTCGCTATCACGAAACCTTTTCGCGCTATCGCAATCCCTACCGTGACCCGGAAGGCTTTATTGAAGATTTGATAGCGGCGCTGAAAAAGACCGGCGCTCGCGTCTTGATACCCGGCCACGAAGACATCTTGACGATTGCCCGTTTCCGCGACCGGTTCCCAAAAGACATTTTGATTCCAATCGGCGATGCCGATGTATTGGCCAGCACCATCAATAAATGGGAGACGGTGAAACTCGCACGCGCTGCCGGAGTCTCTGTTCCCGATACCTTTGTGCCCCAATCGCGCGAAGAACTACAGGCGCGCGCAACGCATCTCTCTTACCCCATCGTCGTGAAGACGCAGATTGGAAACAGCGCGAAAGGGGTTTTCATCGTTTCCTCGCCGCAGGAGTGTGAAGCCAAGTTTCACTGGCTCATCGAAACCTATCGCTTGCAATCCAACCGCTGGCCAATGGTGCAAGCCTTCGCGCACGGAAACGGATATGGTGTCTGTTTGCTCTACCATCAAGGCGAGTATCGAGCAGGATTTTGCGAACGCTATCTGCGTTGCAAAGATGGGCAATTCGGAACCAGCGTCTTTCGAGAAAGCGTTGCCGTGCCTCACCTCATCGCCGAAGCGCGGAGACTGATGGACAGTTTACAATGGCACGGCGTCGTTCATCTCGATTTCCACTATGAGGAAACGAGCGGGCAATCATCGTTGATCGAAATCAATCCGCGTTTTTGGGGGGCGCTCGATCTGGCTGTCCGCGCCGGTGTGGACTTCCCTTGGTTGCTTTATCGCATGGCGATTGATGGCGATGTCAAGCCGGTGGAATCATATCGGCTCGGTGTGAAATCACGTTGGCTAGTCGGCGAGTTGATGCACCTCTTCAATCTGGGCAAGCGCGGTCGTCTGCTGCCAGCGATGAAAGCGATTGGCGCAATGCTCGGCACGCGCGCCGATGGCTTTGATGACTTTCGTCTCAGTGACCCGGCTCCGTTATTAGCGGAAGCCTTGTATTACGGCAAAGGGTTTCTTGCTTCGGGCAGCACCAATCCCATCGAAGAAGGAATGATCGGATGAACGCGGTGAAGCGGTTGAAGCGACTCTTTGTCTACACCCCGCCCGATGCTGTGGGCTTCTGGCGGGGGCGCGCGACCGATCCCGGTTGGTTGTCGGTGATGTGGTCGAACCCCGCTTACAACCAACTCGCGCACGACGACCAATGGCGAGCCATCGAACGCCACTTGCCGGAGCGCCGTGAACAGATTCTCGATCTCGGTTGCGGAACCGGCAGGCTGAGCGCACGGCTGGCAGATTTATTCGACCATTATGTTGGTGTTGACCTGGATACCATGGTGGCCGAAGCCGCGAAACGCAATCCGCAATTGAATGCACGCTTCATTGCTGCCAGCGTGCAGGAATATGATTACCCGGCAGAGAGCTTCGACTTGATCTTGTCAATGGCCTGTTTGGCCAGCGCCTGTCGCGCTGACGAGCTGCCGGAAATCGCACGCCGCATGGTTGGCGCGACTCGCAGCGGCGGCAAGATCGTGATGATTGACCCGTTTCATCGCCTTCCGGTATTGGTGCGAACCTGTCAACTAAGCGCAAAGCAGGTGATCGAGATTTTTGAGGATGCGGGCGCACAGCTAAGCGAATGGACGGCAGTCCATTTTACTCCGGTGCGCTTGCTGATGGCGCGCAATGCCTTTGCTAAGTTTGAACGATTGACGCGCGCGGGTTATCGCGTAGGGGAACAGATCGGCCAACTCGCCCCGCGCAGATTTTGCGATTATCAGGTTATCGCTTTAACAAAACGCTAATGCATATCCGCATCAATATACCCGATTGGCAGAGGGCAGAGATTTTTGCAGGCTTGAAAACGCTTGCCTCGTGGGGGCAGGGCAACCGGTATTGCCGAGCGTTGACGCTGGAATTGAAAGACGAGTTGGCTGACTGGCCGCCGGTGCTGGTTTCATCGGCGCGGTACGCACTGGCGTTGGCTTTGACTGTCTCGCAGTTGGCAGGCAAGCGCGTTGCCGTGCCCGGTTATGTTTGTCCGGCTGTGTTGACAGGATTACGGGCTGCATCTGCCATTATTGTTCCGATTGATTGCGAATCCGACTCGGTTCGCTTCAACCTCGAGTCATTACGTGCAGCGATTGCCAATAGTGAAGTGGATGCGATTGTCGCGCCCAATACTTACGGGTTAGATCAAAATTACACAGAGTTGCAAAGGTTGGGTGTTCCCGTCATCGAAGACGCGGCCTATCAGGCGGGGAGAAGGGAATGCCGCACGGCGCAGATGTGCGGCACGCGCGGCGATGTCGGCGTCTGGAGTTTTAATTTCAAGTCGCTGACAAGCGTTGGCGGAGGCGTCTTGCTGGTCAAGAGAGAAGACCTTGCCGAGCAAGCGCGAAGTGCGGCGACGGCGAAATCAGCTAGTTTCATGAAACAAACAGCCCGCTTCGCCAATTATGCTGCGCGCAGTCTTGGGCGTGAGCGAATCCCAAAATTTTTGCCCGGCGCAACGGCTCCGACAATCGGGCTGGAGAGAGAAGCGCGATGGGTTTTGACAACTCTCAAGGCGACGATGATGAGCGAGTTGCAAGCGGCGGTTGCCTTGCAACAGTGGCGTCGCCGTGACGAAATTTTCGCAAGACAACAAGCAAACAGCGATTTTCTCTTTCAAACGATGGCATCCTCCACAGCTTTTGCCCCGCTCTCTCAAAGCGAAGAAGGATTGCCGCACCTATTCCCAATCGTGGTGAATGTTGAGGAGGCTAACGCGCAAGCCGCCGTCTATCGCGCGCGAAACCTTCTGCATCAGTTTGGAGTGCAGACCGAGACGGCGTACCCGATGCTCAACGGCTTTCCTGATGAGTTGCCGCAAGCGAGGAGTTTAGCCGCACGGTTGATCTTGATTCCTTGCCATTCCAGTTTGCGCGAGTCGCAGATGGCGCTCATTCAGGCTGCCCTTATCAACGCCGCGCAGGCAATTGCGAGAGAGTTCGATATTCTTGCGCCTGTGTCAATCAGCGGAGGATGACGACAACCTTGACGCTTTTGATCACTTCGTCTGCCTTTTTGATTTCGCTCATTGCCATTTGGTTTTTCAAACGCTTCGCCAGCAAGTGGGCTTGGGTTGATGCCGCCGGAGTTGATCCGTTGAAGATTCATGCGGCTCCGACTCCTTTCGTCGGAGGATTCGGTATTTCGTTCGGCTCTCTAGCGGCGCTACTCCTGTATGCCTGTCAACAGGCAAGCTACCTCAACCGCGTATTGTTGATCGTCGGATTAGGGATCGGAGTTGCACTGCTTGGCTGGAGCGATGACCGCTTTACTGTAAAGCCGCGCGTTCGCTTGATGATTGAATTGGTTGCAGGCGTCGGGCTGGCAATGGGCGGGTTTGCTTTTGGATTGTTTCCCAAACCGACGATGATTTTGTCAAACTCCATCACCTACGCAGTGGCCGCGGCTTTCATCGTATTCGTCGTCGTTGGAGCGATCAACGCCGTGAACATGCAGGACGGTATGGATGGATTAGCCGGAGGGGTAACCTTGCTGTCTTGTATCGGATTCGCGTGGGTTGGGATGTACCTCGAAATGTGGTTGGTAATGATTCTTGCCTGCGGCCTCGGCGCAGCGCTCCTTGCCTTTCTGTTTTACAACTTTCATCCGGCGTCCGTCTTTATGGGAGATAACGGCAGCTACTTTGTCGGCTTCATGGTTGCAACACTGGCGTTGACTGTAAGTTTTGCGAGGGGCGAAGTGCGAAGCCTTGCGGGAAGTATTCTGCTCATCGGTGTGCCGGTATTCGATGCCGCCTTTGCGATTGCACGGCGGATGCGAAGAGGAGTCTCTCCCTTCACCGGGGATCGCAGCCATTTTTATGACTATCTGGCCAAACGAGGATTGACGACCCGCCAAGTGGCGGGGGTGAGCTATGCGTTGCAAACCCTATTTGTCGGACTCGGCATTCTACTGATTTTCAGATGAGAGAATTGGAATGAACCAGCGAATCTATTTATCGCCGCCGCATCTCGGTACGGAAGAGTTGGAGTTGGTTAAAGAGGCATTTGCTTCAAACTGGATTGCTCCGCTCGGCCCCCACGTGGATGCTTTTGAGAAAGAGGTTGCGTCGTATGTGGGCATCGGTCACGCGGCGGCGCTCTCATCCGGCACTGCCGCACTGCACCTCTCGCTCTTATTGCTCGGCATTCAACCCGGCGATGAGGTGATCTGTTCATCGCTGACCTTTAGCGCCAGCGCCAATCCGATTGTCTACCTTGGCGCGCATCCGGTCTTTGTTGATTGTGATCCTGCGACTTGGAATATGGATGTCAGTCTGTTGGCAGAAGAGTTGCGCGTCTGTGCTGCGCGCGGGCGGCTGCCGCGCGCGGTAATCGTCGTTGATCTATACGGGCAGAGCGCCGATTACGATGCGCTACTCGACCTTTGCAATCGGTACGAGCTGCCTCTGATCGAAGACGCAGCGGAGGCTCTGGGAGCCACCTACAAAGGGCAGCGAGCAGGCAGATTTGGCAAGCTCACGGTGCTCTCTTTCAACGGCAATAAAATTATTACTACGTCGGGCGGCGGGATGTTGCTGTCCGATGATGCCGAGTTAATTGAGCGCGCGCGGTTTTTAGCTACTCAAGCGCGCGACCCTGCCCCCCACTATCAGCATTCGACGATTGGTTACAACTACCGTTTGAGCAACCTGCTGGCCGCCGTGGGTCGCGGTCAGTTGCGACAACTGCCGGAGCGCATGGCACAGCGGCGGCGCAATCGGGAGTTTTATCAACATGCCCTGTCTGATCTGCCGGGCATTGCCCTGATGCCAGAAGCCGAGTATGGCCAATCGAATTGTTGGCTAACCTGCATAACGGTTGATGAAAGCCGGTTCGGGGCGACGCGAGAGGATATTCGCTTGGCGCTGGAAGCAGAGAACATCGAAGCTCGTCCGGTGTGGAAGCCATTGCATCTGCAACCCGTCTTTGCCGACTGCCGCGTGCGCGGCGGACAGGCATCCGAGATAATTTTTCAACGGGGGCTCTGTTTACCGAGCGGGTCAAGTTTGACGATTGATAATCTTGAACGAATCAGCCGGATTGTGCATAATGCCAAGCGTACAAGATGAGTGTGAAGATGTTGGCAACGTAAGCCCTCAGAAAAGTTCAGACTCCCTACACCACTGGCGCAGCGAACTCTAATGTCTTCCCCCGGATTCGACCCTATTGGGTTCGTCTACAAGACACTTGTCAAGATCAGGTGACCTATGCCTCATCATGCAGGAAAAAAAATCATCAGGCAGCAAGCCGAGGGGATTGCCGATATGGGATCAGCAAACCAGGTACAGAAACCGCAAAGGGGAATTTGGTGGACGGGGTTTTTATCGAAAAATATACAATTTGCTTTGGATTTGACCCTATTGGTATTGGCATTTGGGCTTGCCTACCTCTTGCGATTCGATTTCGTCCTCAGTAAAGAGCAAACCTTTCGGGCGCTAACCCAACTACCCTATGTCATTCTCTTTCAGTTTGTTTCGCTTTCGCTGGTCGGCGCGCATTCTTTCATATGGCGGTATGTGGGGATGGCAGAGATCAAGCCTTTCCTCAAGGCGTCTATTTGGTCATTGTTGCCGTTGTTGACCATTCGCATCGCCCCGCTGCCGGATGCTTTACAGGATTTGCGCGTGCCGTTGTCGATCATTCTGATGGATACGGTGCTCTGTTACGGCGGCGTACTGGGGATACGGGTATTGCGCCGAGCGCTCTATGAGCATTATGAGCGGCAGCGTCAAACACAGGGGAGCCACGATAAAAAGCCTGTGTTGCTGATTGGCGCTGGGCGCGCAGGAGTGCTGGCCGCCAAAGAGATTTTGGGACGGGGCGATGTGGCGCTCAACATCAAAGGGTTTGTGGATGATGACAAGCGAAAACATGGGCTGACCATTCAGGGAATTAAAGTAGAAGGCGGTACGGATGATCTTCCCGACCTGGTCAAGAAATGGGACATTCATCATGTGATCATTACCATTGCCGATGCTTCGCGTGAAGAGATTCGTCGCATTGTGACACTGTGCGAAGAGGTTCCCGTCAAGGTCAGAATCATTCCGGGGCTCTACGAAATTTTGCAAGGGCAGGTCGAAATCAGTCGCTTTCGGGATATTCAGATCGAAGATCTATTGGGGCGAGATGCCGTGCAACTCGATCAGGCGGGTATGCGAAATTTCCTTGCCGGTAAGACGGTGATGGTTACCGGCGCAGGCGGTTCGATTGGTTCGGAGTTGGTGCGCCAAGCGGCCTTATTTGAGCCGGACAAGATTTTACTGATTGAACGGGCGGAATTCGCGCTGTTCAATATTGACCGCGAAATGCGCGAGAGCCGTCCAGCCTTGACCATCGTTCCTTTGGTGGCGGATGTTGGAGACGAGGCGCGTATGCGGACGATCTTCAATGAATATGCCCCCCAGGTGATTCTGCACGCCGCCGCCCACAAGCATGTGCCGATCATGGAGAGCAACCCCTGCGAGGCAGTGAAGAATAATGTTTTGGCGACGCGTTTACTCGGCGAAATCGCAGGTCAATATGGGGCGGAAACCTTTGTTCTGATCTCAACCGACAAGGCCGTGCGTCCGACTTCGGTGATGGGGGCGACCAAACGCCTTGCCGAGTTGATCGTGCAAGACCTGGATAAGCGCTTTGCGACCCATTATGTTGCAGTGCGCTTCGGCAACGTGATTGGCTCTGCCGGTTCGGTGATACCGATCTTTCAGGAGCAGATACGCAAAGGGGGCCCGGTGACGGTTACCCATCCGGAGATGACGCGCTACTTTATGACCATACCGGAAGCCTCGCAGTTGGTTCTCCAAGCAGGGGCGATGGGAGAGAGCGGGGAAATTTTCATTTTGGATATGGGCGAGCCGGTGCGAATTCTCGATCTGGCCAGAGACGTGATTATCTTATCGGGTCTCAAGCCCTCTGAAGATATTGATATTGTCTTTACGGGCATCCGACCGGGTGAAAAGCTCTTTGAAGAACTAGAGATCAGCGAAGAACGAATGACGCGTACCCGGCATCCGAAGATTTTTATCGGCAAAATCGCCGGATGTTCGGATGAGCATATCCGTCAATTGATCAAAAAGCTGGATGCCTTTGTGCAGAAGGGAGACTCCAACTCGTTGCGTGACTATTTGGGTCGAGTATTACCGGAAGCCAATCTCTTCTTTGCGGGGGAGAAGGTTGATGAAAGAGCCGCTGACGAGCAGCGCGAACTGCAGAGGGCTGAAGCGCCTCTGCCCAAGCTATCGCCGAAGAGTGTCGCTCTACCGATTTGGGAAGGCCACACGACGAATGGCTGAAAGTGCCCAATGCGAAGAATTGAGACGGTAATCCCAGATGTCTTTTTGATCGAACCGAAGATGTTTGAAGACGCTCGCGGCTTTTTTCTGGAGCGCTACCGGCGAGACCGCTTTGAGGAGATCGGGATTACGGATGATTTTGTGCAGGACAATCATGCGCGATCAACGTTTGGCATTATTCGCGGCCTGCATTATCAACTGAAGCGCCCACAAGCCAAACTCTGTTGGGTTGTTCACGGAGAAGTGCTGGATGTGGTGGTAGACCTGCGCGTCGGCTCTCCGTATTTTGGCAAGACGGTGAGCGCCACCCTTTCGGCAGAGAACCGACGCCAAATCTACGTTCCCGAGGGATTCGCTCACGGCTATTCGGTGCTTTCCGGAACCGCAGACTTTCTTTACAAGTGTAGCGATTTTTATGATCCTACCGATGAAAGAGGGATCGCTTGGGATGATGCGGAGTTGGCGATTGACTGGATGGTTGACCAGCCTTTGCTATCGGAAAAAGATCGCAATCATCGCCGGTTGTCAGAGGTACCCAAAACCGATTTACCGACTTACAAAGGCTAGGTAGCAAACGGCGTCGGCACACGGGTAAGGGCTGAGAAGAGATGGGAGAGCAATTCATCGTAACTATTGACAAGGAAGAGGTCATTGCCTATTCTGAAGGGGATTTTTAAGAAGAGCTATCAATCCTTTGTCCTTGGCTCCCCAAAAAGATTGATAATTCGGAGGCTTATATGAAAGCGAATGCGCCTGATTTAGTGGGATCATTCATTGCCCGTGTCGCCTTTTTCGCACTCTTACTGGTCTTAACCGGACTGGGTACGCCGAGTCAGGCGGATGATGATGCCCACACCTCTGCCACCGCTGCACAACCTGCCGCCCAGTCTGTTACCGGCACGATGACCGTTAGCGGACGAGTCACCGTAGATGGCCGAGAGGTGCAAAGCGGGGCGACTGTACAAAATGGCAATGTCGTTTTAACCGGCCCACAGGGAGATGCGATGATAGACTTTGGGGGGCTCGGTAAAATCCAGCTCCGCCCCAACACGCAAATCCGCCTGATGCTCTCGCCGAATACCGTACATTCGCAATTGGAAAGCTGTGGCTCGATGACGCAGAACGTACCCGCAGGAGTCAGCGGGCAGGTGAGCTTGATCTACACCAAATCTGTCTACGTTTCGGCGACACAAGGGGAGGCCTGGATCTATCAAGAACGACAAGCAGACCACTCTAGTCGTGATCGCACCAAGCTGAAGAGCCGTGCTCAGAAACGGTATGTTGAAGCCAAAGAGATCGGAACCAATAATGTCAGTGAAGCAACCTTTTCAATCCAATGTTGTCTTGTTGAAACCGTAAGGCCAAACAAGTAATGAACGCTTTTTTTGATCGCCACTCTTTTTGGGTGATAAGGGACACTGTGAGGTATTCGTATGGGGTATAAAGGAAACATAAGCGTTGTCCTCATCTTTTGTTTATTCGTCTGTGTGGCGGCCAAAACCTGGGCTGTCGCTTCCGCACATAGCAACGAAATTATTTGGATTGATGGGAATCCGAATTTACAAGACCTCGGCGGCACGTTGACCGCAACCGGCTATGTCTATATCAATGGGAATGAGGCGAAGACCGGCGCAACCATAATGAGCGGCAATACGATTTCGACGCGCATGGATGGCGAAGCGATAATTGACCTTGGGGCGCTCGGTCGCATTCATCTACGCCCGGATACCTCGATCAAACTGACTTTATCACCGGGAGAGGTGAAGATCGAAATGCTGGAATGCGGTTCTTTGACGCAAATTCTGCCCGCTGGCGTTACCTCGCGGGTTGAGAAGTCGGAGAATGGGCTGGTTGAAGTTGCCGTTTTACCTGGCGAAGCGCGCGTCAACAGCAGTAGTTCCACTGATGGCACGGTGGTTCGGGGCGGCGAGAATAAGGTATTCGAAAATTTTGATAGCGTCACCGCAACGGGAGTTACGACTTTTACCCTTAACTGCTGCGATTGTGATGTTCCGGCTGGCGGATTCATCTTTCCGCTTTGGGGAATTTTAGGATTAGGTGGAGCGGCTGCCGGAGCTATCACGGGAGTTGGAATCGGGGATGAAGATGACCCGGTTAGCTCTCCGAATCCCTAATCGAATCTAGAATGATATTTCTTTGCCCGGTCAGATGAGGTGACTGGGTTGGTGAGTTTTCGAAGCTCATTCAGTGGAGCTGAGTTGTGTATGGCTCAAAGTTCTGCCCTCGCTGCGGTTCACCTGTACACCGATCCCATTCACGAGGCTTTCGTGAGCGGTTGGTAAGAAGCGTCACTCCCTACAAGGCCTATCGTTGTTCAGATTGTCAGTGGCGCGGCTGGTTGACCGGAGAATCAAAACCGAGACCACCTCATATCAGAGGTCGGATCGCTCGATCTGCCATTATCGCCCTCGCACTCTTGCTTATCTTTATCGTCACTTTCTTTTTAACGGGATTGATTCGAATACCTTGACTAGATAGCCGGTATGGGTTTGTTGTAAGCTATAGCCGTTTGCCGAGAGCGGCATTTTGAACGAAGGAGTTTGAGGTTGAAGCGGAGAACCGTGAGCCTGATTGTCTGGTTGCTCAGTTGTTGGCTGATTGCGGGCGCGCAAGATGGAACGACGCCCCAACCCGTTCGGACATTGGTTTTGGGTTCGGATCAGATCGGGGTTATCAATACATCGCAAAACATTACGACTCGAATCTCTTTTGACGAGCCAGTGAAAGAGATCGTTTGCGGCGATCTGTATGATCCGGAAAGTGGCAAGGGTACCTTCGTCTTTCAAAAGAGTGGCGATCAAACCAATCCGGGAAAAGATGTCTATGTGAAACCGGTTGCTTCCAAAGGCTCCAGCAACGTCTTTATCACAATTGGCGGAAAAGAAGAGGCCATTTTCAACTTCAAATTGGAAGTCGTACCTTCTCAACAGGCCTACTATGTCGTCAAGGTGAAACTTGCTCAACCGGTAAAAAAGGAGATTCAAAACGGTGAACAGCCGACGGAATCAAACGAACCTCATAAATCCGAGGTGACGGAAGCAGCTCGTCAGGAAGCTGACAACATTCGTCAAAAGGCTCAACAGGATGCCAATCAGATGGTGCGCACGGCGACTCAACAAGCCGAACGCATCGTTCAGGTTGCGGAAGCCAAAGCTTTAGAGGTTGAGCAACAGGCTACGGATAAAAGCCGGAAACTTGCCGAAGAGAAGTTTATTAACGGGTTGGCGCTGGGCATTCAAGAGTTGAAGATCAATCGAACTCGCGCAGAAGTGCAAAAGGTAGTCATCACTCTCGATCCGCGCATTTATATCTTTGACGAAGGAGCGTTCCTGCGATACTCGATCTCGAATAACTCCGGGGCGGACTTTCGTTTCAGCGGCTTGGCTTTAGAAATCAATACCGGCACCGAAACCAAAACATTGGACATTAAGGTGCGTCAGAATAAGAGTGAGAATTCTTTACAATCGGCTGAAACCATCACCGGCGTCATTATGTTCGAAGCAAAAGCCCTAACCGAAAAAGATAAATGTACCCTGCTCCTGCGTGACGAAGCTGGCGCAGACCTCTTGCGCATGAATATCAGGTAGGTAAATTTTGAAGAGCATCCTCACCCTTCTCTTGATGAGCTTGGCTGCCGGTGTCGCAATGGCACAGGAGCGCCCGATGTCCCCTCCGCAAAAGTCTCCCATCCCTCTCAAGGCTGGTGAGGCCTCAAAAACGAAGGCCGCATCAACCGGTTCAAATAAAGCAAGGGCGGAAGAGAAGAAAGAACCAGCCACAGTTCGTAGCGAGCCCGTTCTCATTCCTGCCTTGCCCGTTGCTCGAAAAGTCTCTTCTGGTAACTTGTCCATTGATGCCATTGTCCATGAAGCCTCTTCGCACTATGGACTAGACCCGCTCCTTGTCTTTTCTTTGATGCGAGCCGAATCCTCCTTTAATCCAGTGGCAATCTCACCCAAAGGGGCATCCGGGCTGATGCAACTCATGCCAGCAACGGCGATGCGCATGGGAGTGAAGAACATCTTCGATGTTCGGGAAAACATCTTCGGCGGCACAAAGTACTTGCGCTGGTTGTTAGACCGGTTTCAGGGCGATGTGCGACTGGCTCTGGCCGGATACAATGCCGGAGAAGGAGCCGTCGAAGCTTACGGCCTTCGCATTCCTCCGTTTCAGGAAACACAGAATTATGTGAAGACGATCTATACGCGTTATGTTTCACTGCGCGGCGGTAGCATCGTAACCCCTCCTCCAACTGCAACCGTTCAGCCGAAAGAATCGCTGCCGGTCCCGCCAACGACTCAAAAAGTTCCCACCTATAATCAAATCGTTCGCTTTACTTCGTCAAAGGGCGATGCTCAATCGGCTTCCCGCTAGTGCAAAAACAAGCGACCTCTTTGGATAAGTTGATGCGAGCCTTCCTGTAGAGATTATGGTTGAAGGCTGTCGGATGACTTTTTCAGCTTCGACTGATGAGCAGCAACGGCTGATGGTCGCTTGTGGGAATTCCGAATCCCAAAAGCGGACGATAGAATCAGCTTGTTTTGCGTAAATCATATCCTCTCTGCACCAATTACCTTCGAGTGCGTCACTGGTACAAAATTTGTCTATGGTTTGGCTGTGCGCAAGTGTGCCTGGCGCATTACGCCGGACAAGATGCGTGTAATCTCGCAAGTGTTGGCAGCGGGTGAAATCGTCTGGCCGTTGATACGGGAGCGGGAACATTCATATGAAAAAACATCTATTGCCGATTTTGTCATTGAGCTTCTTCAGCCTTGTGCTGGTCGTCCCTGTTGTTACGTCCGGTTGGCAGCAACCAGTCGTCCCCGAAATGCTGCAACCGGCAGCGGCGCAAGCGGATTTCGACCTGTTACGCAAGGCTTTCGAGGAAGCACACACTGGGCTGTATCGCTTCACACCAAAGGCCGAAATGGACAAGCACTTTGCCGCGCAGCGGGCGAAGCTGAACCGCGCGCTGAGTAAGGCAGAGTTCTACGGATTCGTGATGCAAACGCTCGCTCCGATCCGGTGCGGGCATACGAACGCAATGCCGGATGAAGAGACAGTCGCGCAGGCAGGCAGCACGCCAATGTTTCCGCTGCGCGTGATTCTTGAAGGACAGCGGTTGATCGTTTTGTTGAACGATACGCCGGATGACAGGACGATTCGCCCCGGTATGGAAATCAGCGCGATCAATGGACACAAGACGGACGAATTGCTCAAACGCCTGCTGGCGGTCTTGCCTGCCGACGGTGACATCGAAACCGGCAAGCGGGTCAGACTGGCGCGGAATTTCGCACGGAATTACTGGCTGTTGGTTGAGCAGGCCACCGAGTTCACGGTGAAGGCCAAAGACGCAGCAGGTCAGACCGTGACGGCCAAACTTACCGGCGTCGCGGAAGCCGAGCGTGCCAAGAATCAAAATCCCATCAATGCCGAGACGCAGGCCAACCTCGCCAAGTTGGAATGGTCGCGCGACAACCTGGCGCTGCGATTTCTGAAAGACCCGGAGATCGCGCAAATCCGAATTCGCAGTTTTGGCGGGCGTGATTATCCGCAATGGATGGAGAATACCTTCAAGAGCCTGCGCGAGAAGGGCACGAAAACGCTCATCCTCGATTTGCGCGGCAACGGCGGCGGCAACGATATGTACGGCGCGATGCTCGTGTCATACCTGACAGACAAGCCCTTCCGCTACTTCGATCACATCAACCTGAAGACCCTCACTCCTACCTTCAAAGAACACACCAACTGGGACGCCGCTACGGAAACCGAATTGCGCGAAGGGACAACCCCGAATCCAGCGGGCGGCTTTTTGATTACGGCGAAAGGGCATCCGGGTGTGGCCGAACAGCCGCCGGGCAAATATCCATTCCTCGGCAAAGTATTCGTACTGATTGATGGCGGCACGTTTTCGACAGCAGCGGATTTCTGTGCCGTGACCCATCACCTCAAGCGCGCTACCTTTATCGGCGAAGAAACCGGCGGCGGCTATTACGGCAACAATTCGGGTGTGGAGACAATGCTGACGCTGCCCAATTCCAAAGTGCGCGTCCGCTTGCCGATGTATGAATACTGGAATGCGGTGCCCGGCTATGCGCACAAACGTCATGGCACGCGCCCTGATTACCTAGTCGAGACAAAGGCCGCCCAACTCCTACGCGGTGTGGATGATGGACTGGACATGGCATTACGTCTGGCTGCTAAACCCTGAAGCCGGAGCGAATCATTTCCACTCATCCACTCATAGAGTTTAAGCAGACAATGTGACAAAACCTTCGCTACGGCGCACGCAGGGTGTGGAAAAATTGCTTCACCTGAATTGCTGTCATCACGTTGGCGCTCGGCCTCGGCGCAATCACGGCGATTTTCAGTGTCGGCTGATTAGCCTTTCAATTCATAACCCTGCCGTTCGCTTTCCTATCCGCTCTGTTGGGTGTCAAACTCTGCCTGTCATCACTGACAAGCACAGCTATTGTTGCGCGTATCACGGTCATTGAGGGTGCAGCGGTTCGTACCGGGCGGCGATTGTAGCGAAGCAGTTCCTTTC
>CAYXVU010000064.1:0-27021 GCA_964468725.1 uncultured Clostridia bacterium | reverse complement strand
TGAGCGACGCGCTCGCCATCGCCGTTTGCGGCGCCTTGCATATACAAGAGTGCCAGTTGGCTGCAACTCACTATAAACCGATATTCACCGACAGGTGAGGATAGTGGCAAGCGCGTTGATTCGGGGAATGGGTTTCCCGATTCAGAGCGTGTAAAGAAAAAACTCGCGGCCAGCAAAGCACATTACTGACCGCGAGCGAGAAAATCGGCGCTGCCTGCTCTACTCGATAGAGAGGGCAAACTCTGCGCCTTTTAGCTCGATTCGCTTGATTGTGAAGGAGCCATCCGTAGCTAGCGAGTACACCACCGTGCTCTCCGCAGGCGATTTGCTCAGCTTGGTCATCTTATAAGCAACCTTGGCGACCTCTTTCTTGCCTTGCATCACCACCAACTCGCCGTCTTTGCTTTGATCGAAGTGTAAGGTGTAGGTGCCCCTCGATAATTGCGCGTCCCCCAGTTTGGTGTCGCGGTTGATGGTCACCGATTTTTTCACTTCTTGGCCGGATGCGGGAGACGCAAACGCGAGGCCGAGAGCCAACACCATCACCATAACAAGAGAACTGATTACCTTCTTCATAAAAACCCCTTTCGGTTTTGAATTCGCCGTACCATGAAATCTCACAACGCTCGTAGCGCCGTGAATGAATCGCCCACTAACCGGGCTGCCCGTCGGTCGCGCAACCCAATCTGCTGTCACCCTCAGAATCATCAGGGAGGAAGTTTTTCTCCCCCGCACGGTCTACCTTAACAGCACTTATTATCTTTACAGTGTTAAGCGCATCTGCAAAAATTTTTTACTTCATCAGCCCCTTACACAAGGCTTCGATGAGCAGGTCAATCGTCTCTACCTTCTTCACCCACGGGAAATCGCCGTGCGCGATGAGCAAGGAGGTGATGCCATGCAGGCCTGCCCACATCACTTGGCTCGCAACATCGGCATCCACTTTGCGAAAGATGCCGCACTGCACGCACTCTTCGATGTTCATCTTCACAAAGTTGAAGGCTCGCATGCCGGTTGAGTTCTCTGTCTTCTCCTTATCCATCCCATGCTCGTGCGGCAGAATGAAGGTCACCATGTAATGGTTGGGGTTCCGCAATCCGAATTCGACATAGTACCGTCCAATCTTTTTCAAAGCGGTCAGCGGATCGGCGTTTTCGGCCATAATCTTGTCGCCCTTGTTGACCAGTTTCGCAAAAGTCTCTTCGCAAATCTGATAGAGCAAGTCTGCCTTATCTTTGAAATAGAGATAGATGGTCGTCGGCGAATAGTTGATCTTTTCGGCAATCCGCCGCATCGAAACGTTCTCGTACCCTTCTATGACAAAGAGCTCGCGCGCCGCGTCAAGAATCTCTTGACGCAACTCTTCTTTCTCGCGCTCACGCCGCGCTTTCAGTCCCATTGCAACTTTTCGATTTAACACTGTCATCTGACTTAACGATGTTAAGTATAATCGGGTTCCGTCGCCTGTCAAATTTTTTCGCAAATTTTTCTACCCTTGCCTGCGGCGTAGAGGATTTGTTAGTTTGGCCTCATCATGACGACGCTTCAATTCCTCGGCGCAACCGGCACGGTCACAGGGTCCAAGTTTGTTATTGAAGTTGGCGGCAATCGCGCAATGATTGATTGTGGCTTGTTTCAAGGGCTGAAAGAATTGCGGCAGCGCAACTGGGACCCCCTGCCGATCAACCCTGCATCGCTCGGCTGGGTATTGCTCACGCATGCCCACATTGATCACACGGGCTACCTGCCTCGCCTAATTCGGGACGGCTTTACCGGGCCGGTCTATGCGACCGCCGCAACGGCAGACTTATTAGAAGTAATGCTCCCCGACTCCGCCAGGTTGCAAGAAGAGGATGCGGAGTACGCCAATCGCAAAGGCTTCTCGAAACATCATCCTGCGTTGCCGCTCTATACCGAGGCCGACGCCCGCCGCGCCTTGCAACAGATTCACGGCGTCGCTTACGACGAGACCATCCGCTTAAGCAAGTGGCTGCACGCACGCTTCGTTTCGGTCGGTCATATACTGGGTTCGAGTTATGTGGCGGTCGAGATCACTGAGCGCGATCATCGCCCGATAAAGGTCATCTTTTCGGGCGACCTCGGACGCTACGACGAACCGATTCTCAACGATCCGTCCCCCGCCGAAGAATGCGATTATCTGCTCATCGAATCCACCTACGGCGACCGGCAGCACGACGCGACCGACCCGAAAGATCGTCTCGCTCAGATCGTCAACGATACCGCCCAACGCGGCGGCAAACTCATCATCCCGGCCTTTGCCGTAGGCCGCACCCAATTGCTGATCTACTATCTGCGCGAGTTGGAAGACGAAGGCCGCATTCCCATCCTCCCGGTCATCGTTGATTCACCCATGGCGGTGTCAGCCACTAAGTTGTATATGAAGCACAAAGACGATCATGACTTTGATATGCGTCGTCTGGCCAATGTCCGTCGCAATGCGCTGACGACAAAAAACTTCTCCCTCGTACAAGGACGCAGCGGATCGAAAAACCTCAATTCGCTTCATGGCCCGGCCATCATCATCTCGGCCTCCGGCATGGCAACCGGCGGGCGCGTATTGCATCACCTTGTGCAACATTTGCCCGACTCCAACAGCACCGTCGCTTTTGTGGGCTATCAAGGCGCGGGGACGCGTGGCCGCAGAATGCTGGAAGGCGAGAAAGAGATCAAAATTCACGGACAGATGGTGCCGGTACGAGCACGGATTGAAATGGTCGGGAGTCTGTCAGCCCACGCCGACTCGACCGAGATTCTACGCTGGTTGGCCGATTTCCCGCGCCCGCCGCGCACCACTTTTATTGTGCATGGGGAGCCGGATTCGGCAACCGCGCTGCGCGAAAAGATCATCCGGGAATTGCAGTGGAACGTCGTCATTCCGACCTACAAAGAGGTCATCGAACTGACCTAAACCTCTGCGCCCTTGCAGGCCAACCAACCCGGCTTTAGTCCTTGCGCTCGCGTTCGTTGAGGCGAATGTAGGTCAACAATCCTTTGGCAGCTAATCGTCCCTCCGCATCGAACAGATCGCAATCGGCGACCACAATGCGACGCCCGTCACGAATCAATCGCGCATCCGCAACCACGCGGCCTTCGCGGATGGCGGACAGGTAATTGATCTTTAACTCGACGGTCGTAAAGCGATCCTGCGGCTCGGAGACGGTGATGATGGCAAAGGCGACCGCTGTGTCAATCAAGGTGGCGATTGCGCCGCCGTGCATCACGCCCTGCAACTGTAAGAGTTTCTCTGTAACCTCTACGCTCAGACGCGCGCGTCCGGGTTCGAGGCTGTCAATTTCGATGCCGAGCAGTTGCGGAAAATGGTTGATCTGAAATTTCTCGCGGATGATCTGTTCGCGTTCCGGTGTGATTTCCATTCCTCTATCTTTCTTTGCCGAACTCGGATCGGCTTCGCATCACTGGCGCTTCGGTCTGCGCGGGCGCGACGGAGCCGATGAAGAGGCAGCCTTCTTCTTCGGCGGCGTCCATTGATACTGTGCAAGGTTGCAGACCCCGCGTTCATTGAAGATGACCCCTTCCGCTTCGAGTAACAGGCGTTGCAATTCCGGCTCATGCAAAATCACCCGCCCGGTCGAGGTGCTGCCGCGCGAATTGATGACGCGATGCCACGGGATGTTCCTCTCATCTGGTGGGGTGGCATGCATCGCCCAGCCGACCAGACGCGCACTGTAGCGCCCTTCGAGCAACAGCGCAATTTGGCCATAAGTCATCACGCGACCGCGCGGGATCTTTAACACCAGCCGATAAATCTGCTCGAAGACCTGTACGAAGCCCTCACGCTTTGGTGGCCGCTTCGACGGATTCGGCTGGCGCGGTCGCTGCTTTTTCGAGCGCCCAGAGGAAGTCGGTTTTGCCATAAACAAAGATTCAATAGAGCGCGGGCGGCTTGACCCCCGCCAGATGCAGATAGGTGTACAACTGACCGCGATGATGAATTTCGTGCTCCAGCAAGGCGCGCAGCAGGACGATGCGCCGCATCTGTTGGCCGAACGCATCAACCTTCTCGTTCAACTGTTCGAGCGTCAGTTTGGATACTTCATCAACCAACTCCTGATGCTGCGCTTCAAAGGCGTTGATGATCTCAGCAACACTCGCCTGCTGCAAATTTAATTCGCCTTTCTGCATCGTTCCGGCAAGCGCGGTTCGGGCAATCGTCGCTTCCGCTTCCGGGAAATGCCTCACCAACTGCCGCAAAGTGAAGATGTCAGCCCCCGGCTGCCAATCCAATTTGTCATCCGGCGCGGCGGCCATCACCTGCGCGGTCTGTTTATGTATGCGCTGCCAATCCTTCACAAAGCGTTCGGTTTCTGGACAACTCATCATCTCTCCTTCCCTATCGGTAAATCCAAAGTGATCCTGCGGCGCAAGCCAGAGGCTATTATGCTTATGCAAGCAATTGCCTGCAACTGCAATGGATTACCAAAATTCGTAATGAATCTAGTGACAAGAAATGCCGTACAACTCTTCTTGTCACTTCTGCCTCGCAAATTGCGTTAGCCGAGCCTACCGCACCATCTCCGGTTCGCGCAAAAAAGTTTGCTATCTCCCCCGTCTTACGATTTCAGGGCAGGCGAAAATTGTCATCAGAGCTGAGAAGTGACGCAAATTGTCACCTACTGCTAACGTAAATTGTTAGGACAGGTGTCATATGCCGAGATCAAAAGTGAAAGTAACTTCTCAAGGTCTCTGACCTAACCCTCCGTCCACAAACCGTGCTTTCCAATTCGGCAGTGCAACACATGCTGCGTGGCACAAGCGTTGCTCAAGTGAAGAGCGGTTCTAGCAGTTCGACAGTTTAAGTAAAGAAACCTCTTCTGCTCAGAGCAACTGCGGGATGCAGAACTGAAAGCTGCGAATGGAAGGGAGGATGGGGGCCCTGCCTTCCATTCAACGCACCTTTCGAGAGGCGAGCAGGCCTCTTGAATCAGCAGTACACTGAGAGAAGCGACAGACGAAACGACAGACCAAGTTACGGGTCTAAAGGCATATGGGGGCATGGCTTTTGGCTCGAAACTTAGTAAAAGCCGCTGGTGATGCAAGTCATCAGCGGTTTTTGCTTTTCGAAGCTTCCCTTGTCGCCCGTTCAGGCACTGCTTGACGATGCTTGCAACGCGGATTTATGCTCAACCCTCCATTGCGGCAACCACGGATGACGAGACGCAGAGGAAGGAAATCACTACATGCCCAAACGAGTGCTGAGCTTTGCCAACGAGCAACAGGTAAAATTTGTAGACTTACGCTTCACAGACTTACCCGGTTCGTGGCATCACCTGACCATCCCGATCTCGCAATTCAAAGAAGAGACCTTTCAAGACGGCATCGGTTTTGACGCCTCCAGCCTGCGCGGCTGGGCTTCGATCAACGAATCCGACATGCTGTTGATACCCGACCCGAAGCGGTTTTGGATGGACACCTTTTATGAAGAGCCGACCTTGTGCCTCTTTGCTGATGTCGTTGATCCGATGAGCAAAGCGGCTTATGACCTTGACCCGCGCCAAGTTGCCAAACGCGCCGAACGGTATCTGCGCGCCAGCGGCATTGCCGACACTTGTTTTTTCGGCCCCGAAGCCGAGTTCTTCATCTTCGATCACGTCAGCTATCACAATGATGTCAATAGCGCCGCTTATCGCTTCGAATCGGCTGAGGGCGTATGGAATTCGGGTCGCACAGAAGAGAATCTCGGCTACCGCGTGCGCCACAAAGAAGGCTATGTGCCGCTGCCGCCGGTAGATTCGCTGCACGACTTGCGCTCGGACATCGTGCAGAACCTGCAGTCCGTCGGCATCGAACCGGAGATGCACCATCACGAAGTCGCCAGCGGCGGGCAATGCGAAATTGATTTCCGCTTTGCCAATCTGCTCGCCACCGCAGACAATGTGTTGCTCTTCAAATACATCGTCAAAAACACCGCTTTCTATTATGGCAAAGCTGCGACCTTTATGCCGAAACCGATGTTCGGCGATAACGGCAGCGGCATGCATTGCCATCAAAGTTTGTGGAAGAATGAGCAACCGCTATTTGCCGGAAATGAGTATGCGGGGCTTTCTCAACTGGCGCTCCACTATGCGGGCGGCATCCTCAAACACGCAGCGGCCATCGCCGCCTTCGCCGCGCCGACAACTAACAGCTACAAACGGTTGGTGCCGGGGTATGAAGCGCCGGTCAATTTGGCCTATTCGCGGCGCAATCGCTCGGCAGCCATTCGCATTCCCATGTATTCGGAATCGGCAAACGCCAAACGATTGGAGGTTCGTTTCCCTGATCCTTCTTGCAATCCCTATCTCACTTTCGCGGCGATGTTGATGGCAGGGCTTGATGGAATTCAAAATCAGTTGGCTCCGGGCGAGCCGCTCGACAAAGATATTTACGACCTCTCGCCCGAAGAACTGCGCGGCGTGCCGACCCTGCCCGGCACGCTTGATCGCGCTCTCGAAGCGCTGGAAGCCGACCACGAGTTTTTGCTCAAAGGCGATGTCTTCAGCGAAGAACTGATTGATCGCTGGCTGCAACATAAACGCCAAAAAGAGATTGATGTCGTTCGCCTGCGTCCAACGCCAATGGAGTTTCAACTCTATTTCGATGTATGACGGTTGAGAGAATACAGAATTCAGAATTCTGTATTCTGTATTCAGAAGCCCGTGTTCAGCACATATAAGGAGGAGCGGAGGCGGTATACCGACTTCTTTGTTTCTCCTGAATTCTGTATTCTGAGTTCTCTATTCTGTATTCTTATCGTTGCCGCTCGCCACCTCTTATGTTGCGAAGACCGATCACACTAACGTGGCTGCTCCTGCTGCTCGGCGGCGGCGGGCTTCCGGTCTATGCCCTACAGAATCAGCCAGAGGTCGAGTTCAAACGAATTCGTATTCATACCGTTTCGCTGTCAGATAAGAAGGCTGAAGCGACCGTCACCCTTGAGATCAAAAACCCCGGCGCACCCTTAAAACTCAAAGACGCAAGCTACCGCCTCAAACTCAATGACGAATATGTGGCCGATGGCAAACTGGAAAAAGAGGTTGCCCTGCCCGCTCAAGCGGCAACCACTCTCGATATGCCACTCACCATCAACTTGAACGCCTTGCCTGGCGCAGCGTGGGGGTTCCTCAGCAACAGCCTGACCCTGCGCTATGATGTTGAAACCGAATTTGTCGTCTCCCTCTTCGGTCTCGATAGCGGCAAGATGAGGCTCAACTACAACGGCGAAGAGACGATGAAAAGTCTGCTCGC
The DNA here is from genome assembly GCA_964468725.1 of uncultured Clostridia bacterium. GTDB lineage: Bacteria > Acidobacteriota > Blastocatellia > UBA7656 > UBA7656 > CAYXVU01. The sequence continues at coordinate 19,755 of CAYXVU010000064.1, read as the reverse complement.
CGCGCTCTATGAAAAAATCAAAGAGCAACTAACCGACAAACAGTGACTGCCTCCGCTCCACTTGCCACTTCCCTGCTCTCGAAGACTCTTGAGCAAATCGAGCGCCTCGAACACCTGCTGGCGCTTCTTCCGGTTGAGCAACTGCAATGGCAACCCACGCCCGACGCCTTGCGCGTCAACCACCTACTCGGCCACCTGTTGGAATGCCTCGCGGGCGTTTGCGCTGCTCTCTATGCCATTCATCCTGACCGGCTCGCGCACTTCATCGAGCTGCGCGAATTGCCCGTCAATCACGCCTGCACCATTGTCGAAGCTCAACGCCGATTGCGCGACTATCGCGCCCATATCGAAGAAGGATTTCGCCATCTCACGGATGAGGATCTGGCGCGCGCTATTCCCACAGCCTTTGTGAAAGAGGGCGAAACCGCGCTGACGATTCTGCTTGGCAATTTCGAACACCTCATCAATCACAAGTATCAACTCTTCTTCTACCTTAAACTGATGGGCGTCGAAGTCAACACACCCGACCTTTATCATCTGCGCGGAGATTGACGCAGAGAGATCGCCGATTACTCAAACGAAAGCAATGACCCCTTCGAAGGACACGCCGCCTCACTACCGTTGAGCGGCGGTCTCTGACCGCTAAGCCGTTCATATGAGTACGGCGGTCAGAGACCGCCGCTCAACCATCGCGTATGGGTTCAGGCAACTTATGGAGATCGCTAGGGGTGGTTTGCTTACGAATCGCTATCGTTTGAAGAATCGGCAACCGCCGTGAAGAAACAGGTCTGCGCGCCAGTGTGGCAAGCCGGACCGCGCGGTTCGACTTTGACGAGCAAGGTATCGCGGTCACAATCCAACAGCACGGCGACAACGCGCTGCGTATTCCCCGAAATTTCGCCCTTATGCCAAAGCTCTTGTCGAGAGCGACTCCAAAACCAACTCTCTCCGGTTTCGAGCGTCTTTGCTAATGACTCGGCGTTCATATAGGCCATCATCAAGACCGCGCTGCTTTCAACATCTTGCACAATGGCGGGAATCAATCCGCGCTCATCATATTTGACCTGCGCCACTCTCGCGTCGCTCATCTCCGTAACCCTCTCTCGAACCGATGATCCGCCAGATGAAACCGTTACCGCCTCATCTCCGCTTGCATTTGCTCCCGCCGCCACAATGGAGCAATCTGCCGAAGAGGCATAGTCTCTTCACTCGCCGCTTAACGCATCGGCAAACCGTGTACCCGCAGATAGTCTTTTGCTGTTCCAATCGTGAACTCACCGAAGTGAAAGATCGAAGCGGCCAGCACCGCCGATGCTTTGCCTTCGCCGAGCGCCTGCCGCAAATGCTCCAACCGACCGGCCCCGCCCGAAGCGATGACGGGAATCGTGACGGCTTCGGCAACGGCGCGCGTCAACTCGATGTCATAGCCGTCGCGCGTACCATCAGCATCCATACTGGTGAGCAGAATCTCTCCGGCTCCGAGCGCTTCGGCACGTCGCGCCCACTCAACCGCGTCCAGTTCTGTCGGTGTGCGCCCGCCGTGCGTGTAGACTTGCCAGCGCGGCGTAACGGGATGCGGGGATGGGAGAACAGAGGGATGAGGGGCTAACGCTTCTCCTCCATCTTTCCGGCCTCCCTCTTCGCTGGCCTCCCGCTCTGCTCTCGGTTCCCCGTCTTCTCTCACTCGTCGGGCATCAATGGCGACGACGATAGCTTGCGAACCGAAAGCGCGCGCGCCTTCCGAGATCATCTCCGGGTTTCGAATCGCCGCCGTGTTGAGCGACACTTTGTCCGCCCCTGACGCCAGTATCTCGCGCATATCTTCGACGGTGCGAATCCCGCCTCCCACAGTAAAGGGAATAAAGACCGAGTCGGCAACCCGCCGCACCATGTCTTTCACGATGGCGCGGCTGTCGCTTGACGCCGTGATGTCGAGAAAGACCAACTCATCCGCGCCTTCGCTGTCATAGCGTTTGGCTTGTTCGACTGGGTCGCCCGCGTCTATTAGATCAACAAAGCGAATGCCTTTGACCACGCGGCCATCATCTACGTCCAAACAAGGAATGATTCGTTTTGCCAGCACAATCGCCTTCTCAACGAAATTCGTCGCTCATCGCGCCCTTACCCGACGAGCGATACCCATATCGGTGTCGAGAGATATTTAACCACTGACTTCAAACCGGAGGTCTTGATATACGAGCGAATCAAATGCTCCTTCGCAGCGCCTCAGTCAGCGTAAAGCGACCCTCGTATAACGCTTTGCCGATGATGACCGAATCAACGCCATCAACCTCATACTCGCGCAGCCGGGCAAGATCTGTCAGCGAGGCGACGCCGCCCGATGCTGTCACCCGCACCCCCGATGCCCGCGCCACATCGCACGTCAGTTCGATGTTCACGCCCTCCAACCGACCGTCGCGTGTAATGTCTGTGTAGATGATACGCTGCACACCGGCGTCAGCAACTTGCCGCGCCAGTTCGAGCGCGTCCACACGAGTCTCTTCCGTCCAACCTCGCGTTGCTACCTGCGTGCCGCGCGCATCAATGCCGACGACGATGGCTTCGCCGAAGCGGGCAAGGGCGGCATCAAGCAACGGACGATTCTCGACGGCAACCGTCCCCAAAATGACATAGCGCGTGCCGATTTCGTCGAGCAGCGAGGCAATCTCGGCGAGCGAACGGATACCGCCGCCGACTTCGACCGGTACAGAGATGGATTCGACAAGCCTGCGAATGATCTGTTGATTGTCCGACTGTGCGCCTAAGAATGCGCCGTCCAGATCAACGATATGAATCAATTCCGCGCCCGCCGCTTGGTAAGCGTGCGCGACTTCGAGCGGGTCACGATCATAGACTTTGGCGCTCGCTTCACGCCCTTCGATCAATCGCACGCAGCGCCCGCCCTTCAAATCAATCGCCGGAATCACCAACATACGCTTCTCAATTCACGCTTCGCATCCGAATCGTTTGCCTCAACCAGCTATGCCTTCCAACTGGTCTTCAAGTCCGGCAAACGCGGCTTGCAGCCTCTCCAAAACATATTGATCGGCAGACCAAAAGCCGCGCCCTGCCGCTTCCAACAAGCGCCCGACCAGCGTGCGCGCCGAATGTGGGTTGAGCGCGCGCAGGCGATTCAACATCGCTTCATCGAGCACGAAGGTTTCGGCCACTTTGTCATAAACCCAGTCGTCAACCGCATCCGCTGTCGCCGACCAACCAAAGGTGTTGGTCACCTGATGCTCGATCTCTGCAACCCCGCTGAATCCATGTCTCAACATCCCTTCATGCCATTTGGGGTTCAAAATCTTGGTTCGCGTCTCTAACCGAATCGTCTCTTCCAAGGTTCGCACTTTGGCGACCGGCGAAAGCGCATCGGACAAGTAGACATTCGGGCGCACGCCCGCTTGCTTCTCTACCGCTTTGGTAACGCCGCCCAGATATTCGAAGTAATGATCTACGTCGGTCACTCCTACTTCAAAGGTGTCGAGGTTTTGATAGGTCACTTCGACACCGGCAAGCGCCTGCTCAAACAACCGCCGCGCTTCGCGCCCATCAAAGTTGCGCCCCTGTGCGTCGCGCCCGTAGGCAAAACATTTGCGCGTGATAAACAGATCACCCAGTTCATCACTCTCGTCCCACTGACTATCCAATACCATGAAATTGACGTTCGTCCCGTAATTTCCCGCCGCATTGGAAAAGACCCGCACGGCGGCTTCGTCAAACGCCATCTGTTGCTCATTCATGCGGGCGCGCACGTGTTTGCGAACGAAATTCCATTCGTCCGGTTCATCCAACGCGGCTACGCGTTTGACCGCCGCATCGAGCAGCCCCATGGTCGCGCCGAACAGATCACGAAAGATGCCCGACACGATCATCACCACATCAATGCGCGGGCGTGCCAATTTATCCAACGGGATGATAGCGATGTCGGTCACGCGATTGAGGCGATCCCGTTTCGGCACAACGCCCAGCAGGTGCAAGGCCTGTGCTAACGCTTCGCCTTCGGTTTTGATATTGTCAATTCCCCACAACACCATCGCGATGGTTTCGGGAAGCCGCCCGCTTTGACTCTGTTGACGCGCCAGCAAGGCATCGGCGATGGGCTGCGCGCGGCGCACGGCGGCAGGCGAAGGTACGCGGTAGGGGCTGACGGCGTGGGTATTGCGACCGGTTGGCAAGATGGCCGGATTTTGCACGATGTCCGCGCCGGGGCCGGGCGCAATGTAACCGCCGCCGAGCGCCCGCATCAACGCATCCAGTTCGTGACTGGTTTCAAGCCCGTGCCGCAACTCTGCGAGCAGACCGAAGAGCTTCGCCGTATCGGCGCGGGCAACCGCAGCTTGCGATTGCAAGTACCGGCTCGCCGCTTCGCTTGAGGTAGAGACGAACCGACTCATGGCTTCGCGCGCCACTCGTTCGACCTCTTCGCGCTGCTGTAAGCGCAGCTCGGAGGTGCGGCTCGCTTGCAACAACTCTGCATAAGGCGGCAACCCCAAACCTTCGGCAATCAATTCTGTGAGTGCGCGCACGCCCTGTTCGGGGCGGTCGAAGGAGGCAACCATGCGGAGCAAATCAACGATTTCATAATCCCCTGGCGGGCGACCAAAGACGTGCAGTCCGGTCGGAATCAAGCGTTGCTCAATCTCCAACAGGCGCTCGTAGAGGTCTAAAACGCGGCGGTCGCGTTCTTCGATTCGCAGTTCATGGGTCATAAAAATACAAGCGGCAGCCCGTCACCACATCGGCAAAGGAAGATGTCTATCTTTTTATTCGCTTCTCTTGCCTGCGGTCTGTCGGCAACAACTTTTCACGTGTAAGCTCGCCGTTGCGCGGTAAATAAATGTAGCGTCCGCCCAGCCACTCGGCAAGCCGCTGCCCTTCGCCGGTCGAAACAAACCGCGACTTTGTATCCACCACCAGCGAACTGATGGCTTCGCGTTGCAAAATTGCGCCCAACTGTTGCAATTCGGCTTCGATCTCTGCACGTTGCAGGCTCGCCTTCCCTCCAGCCTTGCGTCGTAAGGCAACATTGGCGCGGCCATCGGTGAACAACACAATGACGGCGGGCATACGATCTTTGGCATAAGCGGCTCGCGCCAGCTCCAAGGCGCGCAGCAGACCTTTGGCAAGCGGCGTCGCGCCGCCAGCAGGCAAGGCGTCAATCAGTCGCTTGCCCAACTCGACGCTGCGCGTCGGCCTCAGCAAAACCTGCGCGTCGTCATGGCGAAACCGAATGAGCGCAACCTTGTCGCGTTGCCGATAGGCCTCTTGCAAGAGTCGGATGAGCGCCCCTTTCGCCTGCGCAAAGCGATTGGCCGCCATGCTGCCGCTGGCATCCACTGCCAAGATGAAGAGCATGCCGGAGCGTCGGCGAAACTGTTTGAATCGCAAATCGTCGGTCGTAATCTTCACGCCTTGAGGGGCACGTTCTGCGCTGCGTCGAAGACCTTGCCAGGGAGCGGCGGCGCGTAGGGTAGCATCAATGGCGAGTTTCGACTCGCTCGCGCGTCTGGCTGTTGCCCGAACGTACCGCCCGCCTGCGCGGTTGCTGGCCGCAATGCGTCTCCCCGAACTTTGCCGACGAGTTTGCAGACGCGCAGTCGGCAGCGCATCATCAGGCAACCTCGCATCTATGGCTTGCAGCAACCAATCCTGTACTGTCTCGCTCGCATCATCATCATTATGCGCGGTGTCGGTCGTCTCCCGGCGCTGTGGACGTTCGCGGTTCGGTGTGTGCTCTTCTTCGACCTGCGGCTCGCGGTGTTCCTCATTCGAAGGCACGGTTATGGCGCGTGGCAGAAGCACGAGGTAGATAGCTGCCAGAAGGTCTTCATCGTGAAGGGTCTTGCGCCCTTGAAGGGCAGCATGGGCGCGCGCTGCACAGAGCGCAAACCAATCGGCGCGATGGCCTTCAATGCCCAACTGCCAAGTGAGTTCCGATAGCGTTCTCAAGGTTCGTTTTGATACCCGCACGTTGGGCAGATGCCGCCGCGCTTCGTGGATTCGCAAGCGCAGAGCGACCAGTTCCGAGTCGAAAGCGGCGGCGCTGTCCGTCTCATCAAGCAATTGCTGAAGCCTCGCTGTACGCCCTTCCAGCGAATCTTCCGGCGCAGCTTCGACCAACAAGCCGACGCGCTCACGCAACAGCGAGCTAACCTCGTCACCCTGCGCATCGTAAGTCGCTAGCAAAGAGAAGTGCGCGGGAAACTGTTGGCTCAGCCCTTCGCGTTCTAGTTGCACCACACCGGCATCCAGTGCCGCCGCAATCTGACCCAGCGAATTGGCATCCAGCAAATTGATATGCGCGACAGTCAGCACTCCTCGATGCGCAGCGGCGAGCAGTCCAACAGCCGTTTGTCGTTGCCCGCTCTTCGCCGTCTGTTCCAAATCAACCCCGCCGAGCAAACGGTCTTCCGTTACATTGAGGGGGACAGTCACCCAAGGCATTGCAGGCGGCATCAGGCGACGAAAGAGTTGCAGCAGCAGAGCGCCTTCGCTTCCCTTCCCGACCTTCACCATCGCGCCCTGCAAACGAGGTTCGATAGCTAACAACAGCAGAGCTTGTTTGAGCCATTCACCCCCTAGCCAGACGGCTGACACAGCCGGTTCGCCAATGGGTTTTCGTTGTCGTGCGTTCATCTGCATCATCTGGCAACTCAGCGGGTCGGCATCGTCTTTCCTTGACTCTCAGCTTTGTTCGGCGAAGACCACTGCCAGCGTCTGTTCAATCCGCGCACCTGACTCGATGGGGGCGAGCGGGTCTTTGCGCAAGCGATGGCGCAAAGCCATAACGGCAACTCGTCGCACATCGTGCGCGGTGACCAGTGTGCGCCCTTCAAAGGCTGTCAGGGCACGAGCCGCGCGCGCAATCGTCAACTCGCCGCGATGGCCGTCTACTTCCAGCGCGACACACAGCCGAGCGATCTGTTTAAGCAAAGCGCGTTCGATTTGCACCTCAGCCAACCGCTTCTTGGCTCTCATTAAGCGCCGCTGCAACCGCATCTGTTCGGCCTGAAACTCCTGTTGAAAGCCCGCGCTATTGCGTTCGAATCGGTCTCGCCGCTCGACAATTTCAACGCGCTGGTCAAGGTCTGTGAGAGTGGCTATTTCGGTGAACAGACCGAAGCGATCTAATAACTGGGGTCGGAGTTCGCCCTCTTCGGGATTGCCCGAACCGATCAGAACGAAGCGCGCCGGATGAGTGACCGAGATGCTTTCGCGTTCGACAACATTGATACCGCTGGCAGCGGCATCCAGTAGCACATCAACCAAGTGATCTTCGAGCAAGTTCACTTCATCGACGTAGAGAAAGCCGCGATTGGCGCGCGCCAGCAGACCCGGTTCGAAGGCTTTCACTCCGGCGACCAGAGCGCGTTCAATATCGAGCGTGCCGCAGACACGGTCTTCCGTTGCGCCGAGCGGCAAATCAACAACCGACACGCGAGCACGCTGACGCGGCAAATTCCCTTCGCGGGCTAGTCGGGCACGACAATCCGCGCACAGGTCGGCTACGCAATCGGGGTCGCAGGCGTAGAGACAATCTTTGACCTTGATGAACCTCGGCAGCAGACCAGCGAGCGCGCGCACAGCAGTTGATTTCGCCGTGCCGCGATGACCAAAGATGACGACGCCGCCGAGGTGTGGGTCAATCGCGGTTAGCAAAAGCGCCCGCTTCATCTCTTCTTGCCCGACGATGGCGGTGAAGGGATAGATGGCACGCGACATCGGTTCGATAGGCAACGGAGTTGGATTCGGTTTCTTCATGAAAAGCTATGGTCAATGGTCACCGGTTGCAAATTGAAAGTTGAAGACTGCCATCTATGCCTCGATTGAGCAAGCGGCAAGGCAAGATGAAGGAGATCAAAAGTTGAAGGGGTCACAGTCAATCCGTCTTCCAGTGGCTAAGATGATGAGGAGAAGAGTCGAACATCGGGCAGGAGTCGAACAGAGCGTTACCAAGCAATTGAGCGCAGGCCATCGCTCCTTCGAAGGCTTGCTTGAGAAACCGTTTGCAAAGTCTCAGAGGAATGCTCTATCGCTAGCCGATTGCTCACCGGCAAACTCACGGACAAGCAAAGGAAGGGTCAAGTCGGTTATCAATCCTTCTCAAGAGAAACGCGCACTTTGGTTGGGCTGCCTTACCTTCGCTGACCAATCGTCAACCTTCGACTTCGACGCTCTTGCGATGATGGCCGCTGGCGCCGCTCGGCGCGACGGGTTCAGACTGCGCCGTTTGCGTCACCCCGCGCCCGTCGGTGGCGCGCACGATGATAACCTGCTTGCCCGCACGCGTTGGTTGCCAAGCCCTTTGCCACAACGCCCACGAATAGGGCGATAAGGCATCTTTGACCATCGCTGCCTCCCAAGTCTTGCCGCCGTCGGTTGACACTTCAACTTTGCTGATGCCGCGATCTCCCGCGAAGGCGATACCGGCAATCGTCGTCGCACCTTGCACCCCCGCAGCGGGCGCGTCAATACGTGACATCGTTTTGTACTCGGCGCGATCATCCCACCCGCGACGTTGCCAGTAACCTTTGAAGTCATAACTCACAGCTTCAATCTTTTTGATCCACTTCACATTTTTCATGCCGTAGATGCCGGGCACAATCAGGCGCAGGGGAAAGCCATGCTCTTTGGTCAAGGGTTCGCCATTCATTTCGTAGGCCAGCAGTGCGCCTTCACTGACGGCGCGCGCCAACGGAATCGAATCGCGGTATTCATCGCTAGCCGTCAATACAATGTCTATAACGCTCTCTTGCACACCGGCCTGCGCCAACAAATCTTTGAGGCGCACGCCGCGCCATAACGCATTGCCAATCAAATCGCCGCCTACTTGATTATCAATGCATTGCAAGGTCGCGTATTCTTCAATCGCTGGCAGGGCGCGCAGTTCGTCATACGTAAAAGCGAGCGGCGTGGCAACCAGTCCTCCGATCTCCAGCCGCCAACGTTCGCGGTCAACCTGCGGGTCGAAGGGATTTTTCGAGACGACATAAAAATCGCTCGTCGGCGTAACCTCAAGCGCCAGACCATTGAGGTTGGGAAAGACGCCGTCGCCATTCTTCACTCTGCCGGAGCCGCGCAGAAAGAGCGATGTCCACAGCGAGCCGCCCATATCGTAGAGGGCGACGCCAACAACCGCATAGCTGATAGCACGCAGCACGCGACGCCGACCAAGCCATCTCTCATGGCGTGCGGCAATCTCCGGTTTTTCGATGTAGATGACCGCAACCAATGCCAACGTCACGCCATAGACCAGATGCGCGAGCAGAAGAGTGAGCGATGCGTAAATCGCGCCTTGCGGCAAGTAGCGACCAAACAGGCCAACATCGAGCAGCGGCAGCAACGCCAAGATCGTCATCAGCCACACGGCAACGCCGAAGGCGATGGCCGACCAACGACTACGCTGCGCGGAAGGGCGCGCGCCGAGGTATTGTAAATAGCCCATGGCTGCACCGATGAGCGCCAGAAGATAGAGGACAAGACAGGCGAGAAAGGCGAGGTGTTTGGCAAACGAGCCGAGCAGACCGACGGCGATCTCCACCATCCAAATGGGCGCGATGGCGAAAAAGAGTTGCACGACCAGCTCCGGCACCAGAGGCGCATCGAAACCAAACCGCAGGAGCAAGGCGACGGCAAGGCTGGCCAGACTAGCCAACAATGCGGCTTGAAAGCGCACTTCGCGTTCGGACAACCTGTCCGGCTCGGTCTTTTGGATGTCGAGTTTCAGAATCTCCACTTGCAACTCGCTTCGCTGCGCCGCTCGCTTCCGACGACGGCTCCGATTCGCATTATACCCTCACGGAGAAGATCGCCGAAGGCAGCGCAATTATTCCCTGTCACTCATTCCGCAGGGTCAATTAACCCTCGATCCGAGCGGAACGCTGAGGGAGCGGATGAATGAGGAGAGTCTCACTCGATGCCTGAATCGCCATCGAATCTGCGCTCCCTCGCAGTCTAATTTTTCTCCTCAATCATGGCTCTGAAAATTGAATGGCTCCGATCATTCCATTGCCTCCTGTAGGCGGCGCATTCGCTCGCCTATTCAAGCGCGCAGGGCAGATGGTATACTGACCGTCAATTTACATAGGAGATAAAGGAGGGAGGACAAGTAACGAATCTTTCAGATCGAGATTCATGGCTCGGCCTTCCACGATAGCCTCTTTCCCGTCATCCGGAAGCTATGAGAGAAAAGTATGAAGCGGTCATCGGGCTTGAGATTCATGCGCAACTCAAGACCGACTCGAAAATCTTCTGCGGGTGCGCGACGCGCTTCGGGGATGAGCCGAACGCCAACACCTGCCCGGTCTGTTTGGGGCTGCCGGGCGCGCTGCCGGTCTTAAACCGTCAGGTCATCGAGATGGCAACGCGCGCGGCATTGGCGCTCAACTTGACGATCAATCCGCAGTCAGTCTTTTCGCGCAAAAACTATTTCTATCCCGATTTGCCGAAGGGTTATCAAATCTCGCAATACGACCGTCCCTTCTCCGAAGGCGGATGGGTCGAGATTCCGACCGCTACGCGCAACGATGCCGGTCAGCCCGTTGAGTGGGTGATGAAACGGTTTCGCATTACCCGCCTGCACCTTGAAGAAGACGCCGGTAAATCGCTGCACGAAGGGATGCCGGAGTCGGCCAGCAAATCCTATGTGGACTTGAATCGTAGCGGCACGCCATTGGCTGAGATCGTTTCAGAACCGGACTTCCGTTCGTCGTGGGAAGCCTACGACTATGTGCAATACCTGCGTCGTACCCTGCAATATGTTGAGGTATGCGAAGGCAGTATGGAAGAGGGTAACTTGCGGTGTGATGCCAACGTCTCGGTGCGGTTGCGCGGCGAGGAACGCTTCGGCACGAAGGTCGAATTGAAAAACTTGAACTCCTTCCGGTTTCTGCAACGCGCCATAGACTACGAGATTGACCGGCAAATCGCTGCTCTCGAAGGCGGCGAAAGCATCGTGCAGGAGACCCGCTTGTGGAACGAGAAAGCGGCGAAGACCTTCTCGATGCGCTCGAAAGAGGAAGCCCATGACTATCGCTACTTTCCGGAACCCGATTTGCCGCCGCTCGCCGTCAGCCGCGATGCCATCCGCCGAGTCGAAGCCGCCCTGCCCGAATTGCCCGAAGCGCGACGGCAGCGACTGATTCGCGAGTATGCTCTGTCGCCTGACGATGCGGCGGCGCTGACCGACTCGCGCGCGCTGGCCGAGTATTACGAAGCCGTCGCCCAAGCCAGCGGCAACGCGAAGGGAGCCGCCAACTGGATTCTCAACGAATTACTGCGCGAGTTGAAATATAGCGATACGACAATCAGCGATAGCCCGGTGAGCGCGGCGGCATTAGCCGGGTTGATTGGCAAAATTGATGACGGCACGATCAGCGGCAAAATGGCCAAAGATGCGTTGGTCGAAATGTACAAATCCGGCAAGTCTGCCGCAGAGGTGATTGAGAGTTTGGGCGGCGCGCAGGTCTCAGACGAAGCGCTGATTCGCGCTTTGATCGAACAGGTCATCACGGCCAACCCCAAACAGCTTGAGCAATATCAGTCCGGCAAGATCACGCTTATCGGCTTCTTCGTCGGGCAGACGATCAAAGCGAGCGGCGGCAAAGCCAATCCGCAGATGGTCAATCAACTGCTCAAAGAGAGACTCGAAAACGGATGACCGATAAGGGGAGCCGGTCAACCCTGCGGGTAAGCGTTCATCGCTTTGACAGATTTCGTCATTCGTCTTTTTTGTAAGGGTAACGAGATTTCATGAAGGTCAAACTCTTTTTCGTAGTATTCGGGCTGCTATGCGGCTCGCTGATTTTTAATTCATGCAGCCCCATTGATGCGGGCAGCGCCGATGAAGTTGGGGTGCTCGAAACCAATTACGGTCGCATCGTTGTCGAATTCTATTTGCAGGATGCGCCGCGCCATGTGGCCAACTTTAAGAAGCTCGCCCGCGAAGGGTTTTATGACGGCACCAAGATCTTTCGCGTCGTTAAAAATAAAGAGGTGACGGTCGCCATTCAAGGCGGCGACCCCAATACGATCAGCGGCGACCCGGCAACCTGGGGATACGGGCAACCCGGTCAGCCGACCGTGCCCGCAGAGTTTTCCAAACGCCTGCATCACGCGCGCGGGGTGTTGTCGGCGCTCAGACGACTCACCGACGAAGATAGTCATACGAGTCAGTTTTTCATTTGCGTTTCCAATTATCCCAATTGGGACGGCAAGTATTCGATCTTCGGCAATGTCATCGAAGGGATGAATGTGGTGGACTCTATCGGCAGAGCGCCTTTGTGGAAAGGGACGGATCGGCCATTGGACCCCGTTGTCGTCAATCGCATCACCATCGCCAGACGCGATGAACTCAATTGAATTCGTAGCGTCCGGCAGCTCAGTCTCCCGCAAGCGATCAACCGGTGTCTCCCCGGCACACGTTTTCGGCAGCTTTTCGAATGCCCAAGGTTGATCCGGCCATCATGTGTTTGTATGGGACGGTCACACGCATCCTCTGACCGTCGAAATCTTCTGCTTCAGCGGAGAGGTTCTGCATGAAACTGGCTCTCGAACGACAAATCCCCTTGGCCTTCGGTCTGGCGTTGATTCTGCTCATCGTCATCGCCGGAATCTCGTATCGCACCATGACCCATCTATTGTCCGCATTAGATCGGGCTGACCATACCCAAGATGTGATTGTGCAAATCGAAGAAGTACTGATTTCAGCCATCAGCATTGAAACCGGGGCGCGCGGCTTTGCGCTGACCGGTGATGAAGAGTTTTTAGACCCCTATGAAAAGGGCAAACAGCTCTTGCCGCAGCAGATGGAACGGCTGCGCCAGATGACGGCTGATAATCTCAACCAACAGCGTCGCCTTGATGCGTTGGAGAAGTTGGCGAGCCGACGACTCGGACTTGCTAATGATTTGATCCAAAAGCGTCGGCAAGAAGGGCTGACAGCCGCCGGAGTGGCAGCTTCGGGTGAAAGCGTTCGGTTGATTATGGAGCAGCTTCGACTGGTCATCAGCGAAATGCGAGAAGAAGAGTTGCGTCTGCTTCAACAACGAGAGGGCATCCTCAATGCCACCGTCAGCAACACGCTGACCATCATTTTGATTAGCAGTCTGGGCGGCATCGCGGCGCTTGCATTGGCCAATGTCGCCATCCTTCGAGAGACTACGAAACGGCGCGCTGCTGAACGCTCCTTGCAAATCGCCAACGAAGGGTTGGAGCATAAAGTGGCCGAGCGCACCGAAGCGCTCAGCCAACGCAACGAGGAATTGCAGGCACAGGTCATCGCGCGCGAACTGGCCGAAGCCGCCGAACGCCAGCAGCGGGAATGGTGGCGCGTCACCTTGACCAGTGTCGGCGATGCCGTCATCACCACTGACCGCGACGGGCGAGTGAACTTCATCAACCGGACAGCCGAAGAGTTGACCGGTTGGGACGCCGATGAGGCGGTCGGACAACCTCTTACTCAAGTCTTTCACATCATCAACGAAGAGACTCATCAAGTTGCCGAAAGCCCTATCACGCGGGTACTCAAGGAGGGCGTCGTCGTCGGCTTAGCTAACCATACGGCGATGATTACCAAAGAGGGCAGCGAAATTCCCATTGATGACAGCGGCGCACCGATTCGCAACGACCGAGGGGAGATCATCGGCGCGGTCTTGATCTTTCGTGAAGTCAGCAAACAGCGTCAACTCGAAGTCGAGCGCAACCAGCTATTGGCGCGCGAACAGGCCGCCCGCCGACAAGCCGAAGATGCCAATCGCATGAAGGATGAGTTTGTCGCCACCGTGTCGCACGAATTGCGCGCTCCGCTCAATGCTATCCTCGGTTGGGCGCGCATGCTGCGCGCCGGAAAGCTCGATGCCGAAGCTAAAACCAAAGCGATGGAGACCATCGAACGCAGCGCCGAAAATCAGGCGCGTCTGATCGAGGACTTGCTCGATATATCGCGCATCGTCGCCGGAAATCTGCGCCTCGAAGTCCGCACCCTCGATCCGGTCAATGTCATCAAAGCGGCGATGGAGACAGTCCGACCGGCTGCCGATGCCAAAAACATCCATATCGTCGGCGATTTCGAGGCTTCGGCCAGCGCCGTCTCCGGTGACTTCAATCGGCTGCAACAGGTTATCTGGAACCTTCTGTCGAATGCCATCAAGTTCACACATCGAGGCGGCAAAATCCAGATTCAGACCGCCCGCGATGAGTCGCAAGTCTTGATTACGATCCGCGATAACGGGCAAGGCATCGCGCCGGAATTTCTCCCCTATGTCTTTGATCGCTTCCGTCAAGCCGATTCGTCGAGCGTCCGCAAACATGGCGGTCTCGGCTTGGGATTGGCCATCGTCCGCCATCTGGTCGAGATGCACGGCGGTCAGGTCAGAGCCGAAAGCGAAGGTAAGGGAAAAGGCGCAACCTTTATCGTTCGCCTGCCTATCATTCCGATGCGTATTGATGCCGCTCAGCCCGCCGCTGCGCAGCCGACGGCTTCGTGGCAACGGCAGACGCAAGTCGAACCGATTCTCGACGGATTGACGATTCTGGTTCTCGATGATGAAGAGGATGCGCGGCAGTTGATTAAACAGGTGCTCACCAGTTATGGCGCGCACATCGTTACGGTTCAGGAGGCCAGTGAAGCGCTGGCGCAGTTGACCGAGCAACGGTTTGACTTGCTGGTCTCCGACATCGGCATGCCGGGAGAAGACGGATACTCGTTGATTCGCAAAGTGCGCACGTTGCCCGCCGAGAAAAACGGTAGGATTCCAGCCATCGCCTTGACCGCTTACGCGCGTGCGCAAGATCGCATGCGCGCCTTTGCCGCAGGCTTTCAACATCACGTACCCAAGCCGGTCGAGCCCGTCGAATTGGCGACCGTAATCGCCAGCCTCACCGGCAGGCTCAATAAGCCCAGTTAGCATCGCGCACGGTTGAAGGCGAGTTGCCACACCTCGTTGAGCCTGTATAGAGCGCGACTCATTCACGCCCTTCTTGCGTTCGGCGAGCGTCAAACTTCAAGGTCGCCCGTGTCGCGTCCGGTCAGATTGGCGGCGACCAGGATTAACTCTGTTGGCTCAATCGGTTTGGGCAGATGCATCTGAAAGCCTGCGGTCAAGGCGCGAATCCGATCTTCCATCCTGCCATAAGCGGTCAGAGCGACCGCAGGCATGCCACCGCCCTGCTCGACGGATAAGGTTCGGACTTTGCGAATCAAGGAATAGCCATCTTCTTCCGGCATGCTGACATCGGAGACCAGCAAATCAGGCAGAGGTTGGGCTTCGATAATCAAACGCAGGGCTTCGGAAGCGGAAGCGGCGATGCGAACCTCTGCTCCGTACTGCCGCAAAATGGTCGAAACCAACTCGCGGGCATCGCGCTCGTCATCAACAACCAAAATAGTCAGACCGGCCAACACGGAGGCAGCGGGCACACGCGGCGCGCTCTTTGTCGGTTGGGCGGTCTGTTCGACAGAAGGCGCAGCCGGGTCTTCCTCGCTCGGTAACCGGACGGCGCGATAGGGCAAGTTAATGATGAAACGTGCGCCCTTGCCTTCGCCTTTGCTCTCGACGGTTACGGTGCCGCCGTGCAATTCGACGATGTGTTTAACCAGAGAGAGACCGAGCCCCAACCCGGCGGTGCGCCGTCCGCCTGCGTCGCCCGGTTGCCAGTAACGATTGAAGATGTAGGGCAGATGTTGGGCGGAAATCCCCTGCCCGGTATCGGTAACGCTGATGCGAACGTAGGGGTCTGCGCGCTCCAAGCGAACGGTCACTTTGCCGCCGCCGTGAGTGAATTTGACGGCATTCGATACCAGATTCCAAATCACTTGTTCGAGGCGAGTTGAATCGCCTGAAATGGCATCGGCCTCGGTCGCCAACTCGGTGATGCAATCAATGCCTTTGGCTTCGCAAGCTGGCATCATCACTTCCATCGCCGAGCGAATCACTTGACTCAAAGAGAGCGGGCGCACATCAAGCCGCAGTTTGCCGCTCGTGATGCGCGACAGGTCGAGCAGGTCGTCAATCAAGTTCTTCTGTTTATCGGCGCTCTTCTCAATCGTTTCCAACGCTTCCGCCATCATGCCTTCGTCCAGCTTTTTATTGCGCAGCACTTTCGTCCAGCCCAAGATGGCATTGAGCGGCGAGCGCAGGTCGTGCGTAATTTGGGCGATAAATTCATCTTTGGCGCGGTTGGCGGCTTCGGCGGTCTGCCGCGCCAGTTGCGATTCGGCAAGCAGGCCGACGCGTTCGGCTTCGATCTTTTTGCGGTCGGTGATGTCAAGGTGCGAGATGACCGCACCACTTTGTGCAAGCGAAAGCGGCGTCACCTGCAATAAGAACCACCGGGCTTCGGTAGGCGAGTGACAAGGATACTCCACCTTGAAGTGTTCGAGCCTGCCGTCAAGAACGGCTTGAATGCCTTCACAAACTGCCGACGCTTCTTCCGAATATTCGCCTTTGGCCTCTTTGCACACGGTCAAATAGTTGGCGCCGATTCCCAAACGGCTGGCAATCTCTTGCGCGCCGTTATGAAGGCCAAACTCCATCCAGGCGCGATTGACAGCGACGATATTGCCTTTGCGGTCAACGACGGCGATGCTTTCCGGAAGTGAATCCAGAACCGCTTGATTCAGCTTCTCGCTTTCGCGCAACGCCGCATCGGTCAGCTTGCGGTCGGTGACATCGCGGACGATCCCCAACCGCAACAGCGGTTGGCCGGAATCGCTAAAATAGGTGCGCCCTTGCGTTAATAACCATCGCATTTCACCATCGGGTCTGATGATGCGGTATTCGAAGGGCTTTTCGCCCTCCGAATCGAAGAGGTGCCGCTGCCGCTGTTCAATAATCGGATAATCGTCCGGGTGAACAAGGCGAAAGAAACTGGCAGAGTTGCCATCGAAGCTCTCTCGGTCAATGCCGAAAATCGTTGCAGCATAGCCGCTAAAAACCGCCGTATTTTGGGGGATGTTCCATTCCCAATAGCCGACCTCCGCCGCTTCTAAGGTAAGGGCTAACCGTTGGTCGTTATCTTGCAAAACCCGATCATGATCGGCGAAGCGCTGAAAGCGAATGAATTGCAGATTGTCGGGCATCCCCTCTTTGGGCAAATTCGACAATGAGGCAGCCTCACGATTTTCGGTCAACTCAATTGCGCGTTCGACCATCTGCCGCAAGGCTTCGGCAGTCAATTGCGGGCGCGCAAGACAAAACTGCCCGCCTGCATCACTGATCGCGCGCGCCGTTTGCGGGTCATTCTCTTCCAATACCGTGATAACGGCAGGAGACTGTGCCAGTGATCGTGCGCGCGCTGCGATCAACCATTGCTGCGCCGTCATATCGGCGAGCGGCGCGCAGAGGATGACCGCTTTGATGGGGAATTTCTCGAGTTCGTCGAGGCCTTCTTGGCCGCTCTCCTTTTCGATGATGAAGTAGCGGTGCGCCTCATCCGGCTGAAAGGCTTGCTGGAGCAGTTCGCGCACTATCGAGTTTTCGCCGATCAGTAAAATAAAGCTCTGAGGTAGACTAGGCATGGGTTGGAAGTCTCCCGTTCAGGCACTCTGCTAACGCTCATCTACTCCTATGCGGCAACGAATCAGCGGAGGGCGTAAGCATGGGCAACCGTAGCGTAAAGGTTGCACCTTGTCCAATGCCTGCGCTTTCGGCACTTACGGTGCCGCCGTGTAGTTCTATTAAGTGGCGCACCAACGCCAGCCCCAAACCGAGTCCGCCAAACTGCCGCGTGCTGGAGCTGTCTTCCTGCCGAAAGCGATCAAAAACGTGCGGCAGAAAATCGGCATCAATGCCGACTCCGGTATCCGAGACGGCGATTTCGACCATCCCATTGCGCCGGGCTAACCGCACCCGAATGGCGCCACCTTGCGGCGTGAACTTGATGGCATTGGAGAGCAGATTCCAGATGGCGCTTTGCAAGCGACTGGCATCGGCCAACACCGGTCCGGCATAGGGGTCAAGCTCGGTTTGCAGGTCAATGGCTTTGGCGGTGACCGCTAAATGGAACGACTCAATCACCTCTTCGATGAGATAGACGGGCAGCAACGAATGGGGGTGAAGTTGCATTCTGCCATTGAGAATGTCACTCACATCCAGAAGGTCATTAAAGAGTCGGGCCTGACGTCGGGCGTTGCGTTCGATGATCTCTAAGGCGTGCTCGACTTCATCCGGTTTGAGCTTGCCGCGTCGCAACAGACTCACCCAACCGAGTATGGCATTCATGGGCGAACGAATTTCATGCGACAAGGTGGTCAGAAACTCGTCTTTGAGTTGATCCAACATCAACGGCGACGGCATTGTCATGTCTTCGTCTACAACCATCTCCTCTTCGCCTTTGCCTCTATCATCATCAGCAGTCATGATCAAACTCAATTCTCCGCCTTCGTGGTCGAATCGAGGGAACTGGATCAGGGGCCTGCCCGAAACCGGCGGTGGTCGCTTCTATTATTAGCAAGCACAATGCCAAATGAGGCAGTCGTTCTGACGCGAATCAGCCCCGAAAGAATTTCGCAAATTGCACGCAGTTTTGTCTAAGGAGAGAGGTTGAGAGGAGCTGTCTCTCCCTCTTGGCCGCACAAGCAATGGCTCAATCCCTGCTTGCTGCATTCAGATCATACACACGGTGTCTGAATTGCAGACTAGGCTTTTGTGACGGCTGCGGACGCGCCCTTCAGGATCGCCGCCTCCCCAGATGGCTATGAGAGCTAATCCTTTGATTGTCGATAGAAGAGTTTGTATGTTGAAGTCAACTCGCATCGCATATGACTCAAGCACAATGAATCAGTCACTCCAACATACAAACTTCCAGTCCAAGTGAGCAAAAGTTATGCCGCGTAGCCGGACTGCTTGCCGCCGCCTGCGGCAAAATCGGTTGCACCCCGCATACAGGCGTACAAACGGCATACAAATTCTTCCGCTCGATGGCTGCTAAATGTTGATGTCCTACATCTAATGCTCGCGGCATTCGGCTTGCAGATTGCCGTGAGGGGAGGATGTCATGAACACAGACTTTTTGATTCGTGATACGCAAAGGCAATTGCCGACGAGTTGCCAAGGCTCAGACGCCGATCAAAGCGACCCGCGTGAATGGGTGATTACCGTCTCGGCGCGTACGGATGTCGGTCAGCGACGCGCACAAAACGAAGACGCATTTGCCTTGACCAATCTCACAACCTCCAAGGTCGGCAACGAAGCCGCCATCGAAACCGACAGCATTGGCGAGCGCGGATTTCTGCTGGCAGTCGCCGATGGTATGGGAGGCGCGGCTGCCGGACAGGTGGCGAGCCGACTGGCCATCGCCGAGTTGCGCGACGGCTTGAGCTTGGCATCGGCTGAGCAAAGCGCCGCTTCGCGTCTGGCGCGCGCCACCGAGTTGGCCAATGATCGCGTCTTCTCACTGAGCTTGCAAAACCCCGATTTGAGCGGCATGGGAACGACCTTGACTGCCGTATTGATCCATGACCATTCGGCCTACATTTCACAGACCGGCGACTCGCGCGCTTACTTGTTTCGCGGCGAGAAAATCTATCAACTGACCAAAGACCAGACCTTAGTGCAACGGCTGGTGGATGAAGGACTGCTCGCCGCCGAGCAAGTCGCAGCCTTTCCCAAAAACATCATCTTGCAGGCCATCGGAGTCGAGCCCACGGTTGCCTATGCGCTTTCCTCCTTCAAACTGAGGGAGGATGACTACCTGCTGCTTTGTAGCGACGGGCTATCGAACAAAATCACAGCCGAAGAGATGTGCCACATT
>CAYXVU010000063.1:0-27484 GCA_964468725.1 uncultured Clostridia bacterium | reverse complement strand
CCGAAAAATTCGATGATGCGGCGAAAGATGGCTTTCTCTTCATGCGCCATGCGACGCTTCTTGGTCTCCTGATCGAGGTCACTGAGCGCCGTTTCAAACTCCATCCTCCGCCGCGCCAATACCTGCGCAATGTATTCGGCAATCTCCGGGCGACCGAGCAAGATGTCGTGAAAAGCTTCTTTGTCCAGCCGGTAACATTCGATGTCTTCGAGCGCCGTCACCGTCGCCGTGCGCTTTGCTCCGGTCAACAGTCCGGCTTCGCCGAAAAAGTCTCCGGCGCGCAAAACGGCTATGCATTTGCTCGCGCCGTCTGCGGCGACATAATTCACTTCGGCAGAGCCTTTGGTGATGATGTAGAGCCAGTGCGCTTCGGCTCCCTGACGGGTGAGAGCTTCGCCGTTGGTGAAGGGCGCAGGGCGCAAGCGTTCGGCCAGCCGCCGCAATTCTTCTTCGTTGAGCAGATTGAAGAGTTCGACACAATCGAGTGCCCGCAACCGCCGCGTAATCTCTTCATCATGTTTGAAGGCTTTGCGGCGTTGACTCTCTTGCGTGAGAAAGATGCTTTGCGCGGGAATCGAAAGCGGAAAGTTCGCGCGTTTGAGAGCGAAGTAAATCCGCACTCGCACGATGGAATCGGTCGGCGCATCCACTGCCAAATCGGTCAGCCAGTAACGAACGGCGTAATGGCAATAGCTCTCTTTGAAGTCAATCAGAATGCAATGCGGCTTCGGTTCGCGCGCGACATTGGCAATGGGTTCGGCTTGCAGAGCCTGATCTACGGCGTTGATGACCTCCGTCGGCGAGACGCGAAAGTCTACGTTGAAGTAGATCCATTGCCGATGTTGGAGCGGTTCGTTTGTGCGTTGACCGAGCAGAAGAAACTGCCCTTTCACCAGCACCGAGTTGGGGACGATGACCGTATCCCAGTTGCGCGTTTCGATAGCCGTATAGCGCCAACGAATCTCTTTGACGCGACCTTCGACTTCGTTGAGTCGTATCCAGTCGCCGACGTTGATCGAATTCTCCATCTGTAACGCCAGCCCACCGAGCAGATTGCCCAGCGTATCTTGCAGCGAAAAGGCGATCACCGCCGTCAATACTGCCGATGTCGTGATGATGCTCGAAAGCGACACTTGCGCTTTGCCGAGCAAGGCGAAGCCAACGGCAATATAACCGAGCGCGGTAATCAAATCGCGCAAGATGCGCGCCGCGCTGAAACGAAAGAAGCTCAGAACAAAGCTGAAGACGAAGACCGAAGCCAGATTGACAATCGCCGCGCCGCCCAACGAAAGCCCCACCCATTTGATCGTGTTCGCAAGCGCCGTAAAGCCCGCCAGATGCAGAAGGCTGTAAATGAAGAGCAGAAAAAGGGCGACGCCCAACATCGAGAGCGCCGCGCGAATGCGCCGCCGTTCGATTGGCAGGCGGATGGCCAGCACGATAACGGTGAGAGAAAAGATGATCGTCACCGGCCACACGTCGTACTGGTCGGCGACCTCTTTAATGAGTTGCCAGAGAGTCTTCTCCTGAAAAAGGGCGAAGACGGTGCGGGCCAGAAACGAGTGTGCGGTTTGCCAAGCGATCATCGGTTGCCCGTGTTACCTCAGTTTGAAGAAACTTCTGATGCGTTGCAGAATTCGTTTCGGCTGCAACTGTTCGGACTGCTCCGCCGAGCGTCTGGTATGTTCGGCAAGCCGCGCCTGCAACTCGGCGATGCGCGCACTGAAGGCTTCGGCAAGCTTTTCGTTTTGCTGGAGCAACTGCTCGATAGCGACTTTGCGAATTTCGATCAGTTCCAACTCTTCGACGGCGTTGACATCCGCTGTGCGCGGCTCGCCAGTAAAGAGCGCCATCTCGCCGAAGAAGTTGCCTACACTCAAGACCGCCAATGTCTGCGCTGCGCCGTTCGGAGACGGCAAGCGAACCTCGGCGATGCCGCGTGTGATGATAAACATCGAATCGCCCGCTTCGCCACGCCGCAGGACGACCTCGCCGGGCGCGTACAAATAGCGCCCGACGCTTTTGGCCAAGTCCTCGCGCTCTTCCGGCGACAAGGGTTCGAATAGCTCGACACGACTGATGATCTCTTCCACCCGGTCGGAGTCGGAACTGTCAACAGGAGCGGCAACGTGAATGATCTGCCGATGCGGGAAGGGAATCTCAATGCCGCTGCGCCGGTAGGCATACCAGATGCGCTCGCGCATCTTCGCATCCATGTCGGGAACCCACATATAATCTTTGACCCAGTAGAGAATTTCATAGGTGATGCTCGATTCGGCAAACTCTGCCATGCGAACGACCGGCGTGCGTTCGACAATCACATTCGGCACTGTGCGAATCGCTTCCCGCACCAGCGGGATGATGGTTTCGGGCGGTACGCCGTAGGGTGCAGGGAATTGCAAGACGCGGCGATTGTCATTGCCATACGGATAAATCTCGACCGTCTCGCGCGCGACTTTGCCATTCGGGTACATGACGATGGAGTTATTATTGGTGCGCACGGTTGTCGTGCGCCAGGTGACCGATTCGACGCGACCCACAACATCTGCCAGTTTGATGGCGTCGCCGATGTGAAAGGGTTGTTCAATATGTAAAGCTACCCCCGCAAAGAAATTACCGAGAATGTCTTGTAATGCCAAACCGATAATCACCGAGACGACTGCCGAGGTTGCCAATAAGCCGCTCAAATCCTGTTCCAGTACGAGTCCAAAAATCAGCGATATCAGAAGCGCATAGATGACAATCGAAACCAATACGCGCAACAACCCTGGCGCTTCTCTCTCTTTACGCTTTTGAAAGAGGATGTCGAAGAGGAGGAGATTGACAAGGCGGGCGATGGCGACGCTGGCGGCGATGAGAGCGGCGGCCAAAAGATAGCGCAGCCCTTTAGACTGCTGCGCGAAGCCGCCCAGCCGCAGAAAAGCATAAATACTGAGCAGCACAAAGCTGATCGAAAGCGGCCAACTGATTCTCTTCAACATTGTTCTTCAGTAATGAACGGCCAGTGACCAATGCCCAGACGGCCCACAAGGAGCGCATCGGCGTCATCAGATTGGGAGTACGCTGATTGCCAAAGCCAGCCGCCGAGTGTTGGCCATTGGCCACTCGTGATTGACCCCTGAATTATCCTAATGCGGCGACCAGTTTACCCGCCGCCGTGATGGCCTGCTCATAGACGCGGTCGTGGCCGAGAATTTCCAACTCGCGGCCAATGAGCGCGGCATCTGTCCAATAATCGTAACTGAGCACGCGCTGTACTTGTCGCGTTTCACCGAGCGAGACATTCGTCTCGATGCGTTTGCCATCCGCGCTGCGGCTGACCACAACGGTACAAGCAGCATCCGACGCACTGGCGATCATCACGGAGACGATGTAGCCCGGTTTGACTTCGGCATTCGCTGTGACCACGAACTCAATGATGACATCGCGTCCGTCGGCGTTCATCTGAAAGGTCGTCTTACCGCCTTCTCGTCGCACGCCATCGGCTTGGAGCTTCCACTTCAAGCGACTGGTCAGCCACCCCGCCAAAATCATGGCGCGCGCCGGGAGTTCGTCCGCGCCATGACGCGGCGCATATTCGATGGTCATGCGGCTGAGTTGATTGAGCAACGGACGATAGGCCGCCACATCGTAAAAGCCCGCCAACAAGCCGCGCCACGCCGTCAATCGCGCCCAATTCAAATCGGTAAAGGCCGTCCACGCCCCATTGTCGCGGATGATCGAAGCCAACTGGATGACATCGCCGTGTTGATCGGCGAAGTCTTCTGAATCAATAATGACTCGGTCGGACACATCGCCGAGATAGCGGAACACCTTGTCGGTCAGTTGCGGAACCGCATTCCACCACAAGTAGACAGGCAGGTCGGGAACCAACAGCGGCACTACTGCCGAGCGCATTTCGTTGACCCGTTCGCCGCTGGCCGTAATGGTTATCTGCTCGCAACAGACCTGTTTCGACATGCCATCGGGAATGGTGCAATGCGATGTGACATTGGCTTCCAGCGCAGCCGTTTGTGAATCCCGGTCGGCAATCATCAAAATGGCGCGCACCGGCCGTTCAGCAGAGACTTCCGTGATGATGTCGTCTACCAGTCGCACATCGCCGGAGGCGGGCGAATAGATCAAGAGATTCAACTGACAGGAACGAATCACGCCGCTCTCGCCATCTTCTCCGGCTTGCTTCCACAATGAACTTAACTCTTTTTCGATTGCTCCAAAGTTGATTGCTGTACTCATACCTCCCCCTGGCAGATGAAAGGATGAGCAGGTGAAGGGGTGAAGAAGCCTTGCCGCTCTCCTCATTGCGCTCTCATCCCTTCATCCTTTCATCCCTTCATTTCTTGTTCTACGGTCTGCGCCACTCTCTGCCGTCGCGTTCGAGCAACTCATCAGCCTCACGCGGCCCCCAGGTTCCGGCTTCGTAATTCGGGAAGTTGGGCTTATTGCTTTGCCAAGCTTCTAGAATCGGCATGACGATCTCCCATCCGCGCTCGGTCATATCGCGCCGCGCATACAGAGTCGAATCGCCCAGTATGCAGTCGAGCAACAACCGCTCATACGCTTCCGGCGAAGCGACGCCGAATGATGCGCCATACCGAAAATCCATGTTCACCCAGCGAATGCGCGTCACCTGACCGGGAACTTTTGCGCCAATGCGCAGGGTGATGCCTTCATCGGGTTGAATGCGAATCACTAAGACATTCGGTTCCAATTGCTGCTGCACCTGACTGAAGAGCAGATGCGGCGCTTGTTTGAATTGAATGGCAATTTCGGTCACACGCTTGGGCATGCGTTTGGCCGAACGAATGTAAAAGGGCACACCCGCCCAACGCCAATTGTCGAAATAGAGTTTTACTGCCGCATAGGTGTCTGTGCTCGATTCGGGATTGACATCTTTTTCTTCCCGATAACTTTTTGCCGGTTGTCCGCCGACCGAACCGGCGTCGTACTGACCGCGCACGGCAAATTCACCCACTTGATCAACGGCGATGGGGCGCACCGCCTGCATCGCTTTGATCTTTTCGTCGCGCACGGCATTAGCAGAGAGGCCGATGGGCGGCTCCATCGCCACCAGCGAGAGCACTTGAAAGACATGATTTTGAATCATATCGCGCAGCACACCGGCGGTTTCATAGTAGCCGCCGCGATCTTCGACGCCGATGGCTTCGGCATTGGTGATCTGTACGTGGTCAATGTACTGGCGATTCCAGATCGGCTCGAAGATGCCGTTGGCAAAGCGCAAGACCATCAAATTCTGCACCGTCTCTTTGCCGAGATAGTGGTCAATGCGATAGACCTGTTCTTCGTCAAAGACATCAAGCACTTCGTTGTTGAGCTTTCTGGCCGATTCAAGGTCACGACCAAACGGTTTTTCGATGATGATGCGCGTCCACCCCTTGCCTTCGGGATTGGCCAGTCCAGCCGCCCCCAGTTGGCGCACCGCTTCGCCATAAAAACCGGGGGCGATGGAGAGATAGAAGACGCGATTGCCCGCCGCGCCGCGTATCCGATCAATCTCGTCCAAACGCTCGCGCATCTTCGCGTAGACATCCGAGTCTTGAATGTTGCCGGTCAGATAGAAGATGCCTTGCGCGAAGCTCTCCCACACCGCCTCATCAACACGCTTCGCTTCGGAGTAAGTGGCAATTGCCTCTTTCATCTTGCCGCGAAACTCGTCGTCACTCATCTCCGAGCGCGCGAATCCGAGAATGGCGAACTCTGCGGGCAACAGCCGCTCTTGCGTCAGCCGATAAAGGGCGGGCACCAGTTTGCGTTTGGTCAAATCGCCCGACGCGCCAAAGATGATAACCGTGCAAGGTTCAGCAGCGCGTTCTAGCCTCACTCCTTCGCGTAATGGATTGTCGTTGGTTGTCGACATTACGTCTCCTCTCTAACAGAATTCAGAAGCGAGAATTCAGAACTCAGAAGAAACCAGGAAGTCGGCGCGCAGCGCCTCCGCTCCCCTTCTGAATTTTGAATTCTACTTGCCAGCCAATTCCTCCCACTCGGTGTGAATCGAACCGGCTTCGGGTTTGTCTGTGCGAATATAGGTGTGCGAGCCGAAGAAATCACGTTGCGCTTGGGTCAGATTCAACGGCAGATTCGCCGTGCGATAGGCATCGAAGTAGGACAAACTCGCCGCCATCGCTGCCACCGGAATGCCCGACAATTGCGCCGTCGTTACGGCTTGTCGCCAACGCGGTTGCGCTTCCAACACCCATGCTTTGAAATCGGGATCGAGCAACAGGTTCGGCAGATCGGCGCGGCGTTGATAGGCTTGTTTGATCTTGTCAAGGAACTGGGCGCGAATGATGCAGCCGCCTTTCCAGATTCTCGCCAACTCGCCAAGGTTGATGTTCCAGTTATGCATCTCCGAGCCTTTGCGAATCAAGTTCATGCCTTGTGCATACGAACAAATTTTGCTGGCGTAGAGCGCATCGTGTACGGCGTCAATCATCGTTTGCTTATCGCCGGTGTAGGCATTTGCAGGCCCGGCCAGTTGCTTGCTCGCTTCGACGCGTTCCGCTTTGCGCGTCGAAAGCACGCGCGAATCCACCGCCGCTTGCATCGTCGGAATGACGATGCTCCAATCGAGCGCGACTTCCGAAGTCCATTTGCCCGTGCCTTTTTGCAACGCTTCATCGAGAATCAAATCCACCAGCGGCTTGCCGGTTTCCGGGTCGTTGACGGTGAAAATCTTGGCGGTGATTTCGATGAGGAATGAGTTGAGCGAGCCTTCGTTCCACTTGGCAAACACGTCTGCAAGTTCGGCTGCGCTCAAGCCGACGACATTGCGCAAGATGTCATAGGCTTCGGCGATCAGTTGCATATCGCCGTACTCAATGCCGTTATGCACCATCTTGACGAAGTGCCCCGCGCCATCCGGGCCGACATAGGTCACACATGGGCCGTCGTCAACTTGCGCGGCGATCTTCTCCCAGATGGGTTTGAGTTCTTCATAAGCCGCTTTGTCGCCGCCGGGCATCAGCGAGGGTCCCCAGAGAGCGCCCTTTTCACCGCCCGACACGCCGCAGCCGATGAAGTTGAAACCGGCGGCTTTCAAATCCTTTTCGCGCCGAATGGTGTTCTCGAAGTACGAGTTGCCGCCGTCTATGATGATGTCACCCTGATCGAGCAAAGGCTTGAGTTGCTCGATGACAGCATCCACCGCGCCTCCGGCTTTGACGAGCAGAATGATCTTGCGCGGGCGTTCGATGGATTTGACGAAATCTTCCATCGAATACGCGCCGATGACTTGTTGGCCTTCGGCATGCGTTTTGGCGCGTTCAAGAAACTTGTCTACTTTGGTTGTGTCGCGGTTAAAGACGGCGATGGGAAAGCCATTGCGCGCGATGTTGAGCGCTAAGTTTTCGCCCATCACGGCCAGTCCGACCATGCCGATCTTTGCGGTTTTGGGTTGTGTGCTTGCTGACATGTTTTTTCCACCTCTCGGAATTTTGATCCGCAAATCTACGCGAACCATCGTATCTTACTTGGTAGTGATTCGCGTCAATTCGCGGAATGGGTTTAATCACTAAGCAGACGCGCAGCGGCTTCATCAACCAACCACAACAGGGAGCCGCTCTGTGGATGAATCAACTGACTCGGATAGATTTCCGGTTTGTACTCACCCTCTAAAACATTTCTGAGCGTTTCCGCTTTGTCCGCGCCTCCGGCTAAGAAGGTCACGTTGCGCGCGTTATTGATCGTCTTCGCCGTCAAGGTAATGCGATGGGTGTCGAACTTTTCGACCCAATTCGAGACGACGATATGCTCAGTCTCTTTGAGCGCCGTTGTGCCGGGGAACAGCGAGGCTGTGTGCCCGTCCGGCCCCATGCCTAAAAAGACTAAATCGAGACGCGGCACATTCGAGAGCGGCGCTGTGCCGGAGGTGCTTTTGCCCGCGCCGGTTAAAAAGAATTGCAGCAGCGTGTTTTCATATTCTTCAGCCGCCGTCGTTGCATCGGATATTTCCGCCGGAATACGAAAGATATGGGCGGCGGGCACGTCAACTTTCGAGAGCAGCGTTTCATAAGCCATGCGGTAATTGCTATCGGCATGGTCGGGCGCGACTGTGCGTTCGTCGCCCCAGAAGAAATAGATTGAAGACCAAGGCACGGTCTCCAAAAACGGCGACTCGGCAAGAATCGAAAACATCGCGCGCGGCGTGGAGCCGCCCGATAGGGCTACCGAAAAATGTCCACAGCCGACGACGTATTGATCGGCGAGGCGAGCAAAGTGCCGCGCCGCTTTGAGGGCTACTTCGTTACTATCTTTATAGACGCGAACGCGCGCATCACCTTTGCTCAAAATTTTGAGTGCCATACTTTCGTCCTTTTCCTTGCGCTTGCGGTGTCAGTTGCGTTTGCCTTTCCGCCAGAGCCACGCGCCGCCACGCACGCCAAACTCGTTCGATACCCGTTTCATATTTTTCGGCAACTCAAAATCAATGCGCTCAGCGTTGCCGCCGCCGATATAGAGCACGTCGAAATTGGTTAGCCCCTCCATGAGTTCGAGCGCCTTTTTCACGCGGCGATTCCATGCCTTTTTGCCTAACCGTTTGCGCGCCTTGTCGCCGATTTGCTGATCGAAATCCTGCCCCTTGCGAAACGGCATGTGGGAAATCTCCAGATGGGGAGCGAGTTCGCCGTCTTGAAACATCGCCGTGCCGAAACCGGTGCCCAGAGTGACGACCATCTCGATGCCTTTGCCTTTGATCGCGCCTAACCCTTGCATATCGGCGTCGTTGACGACGCGCGCCGGTTTGCCGAGTCGTTTGGTGAGTTCGGCGGCCAGATTGAGGCCGCGCAACTCTTCGGTTCCCAAATTAGGCGCGGTGATGATCGTCCCCTTGCGCACCACGCCGGGAAAGCCGACCGAGATAAAGTCATAACCGGAAAGCGGCGTGACCAGTTCAATGAGTTTATCAACGAGCAGTTGTTTGGTTAGCGGATGCGGCGTCGTAATCCGTAGGCGTTCAGT
Organism: uncultured Clostridia bacterium; assembly: GCA_964468725.1. Classification (GTDB taxonomy): domain Bacteria; phylum Acidobacteriota; class Blastocatellia; order UBA7656; family UBA7656; genus CAYXVU01. Next base: position 18,502 of record CAYXVU010000063.1, on the reverse strand, counting down.
CAACATCTTGCCTTCGTAATCGAGCAGGGCGGCTTTCAGCCCTGAGCCGCCGATGTCAATGGCTAAAATTTTCGATTTCGGTGTTGCTTGCGTCTTCTGATGTGGCGAGTACGGCTTTGCCTTTTTTGAACTTTTGCTACTTGCCATAGAACCCCCAAATATCAAGTCTAAAAACTGCGCGCGGATTATACATCAGAACCTGGACTACAGAAGTCAGAAGTCGGAAATTAGAACAACCCTTTGCCAACCGGCGATGACCTTTAAGCATTGCCGAGAACGAAGCGGTAAATGCCTTCCGCCCAGCCTTCATCGTCGTTCGAACTGGTGATGTGACTCGCATGGTTGCGAACCTCATCAACCCCTTGTCCCATTGCGATGCTCACGGCGGCTTGCCGAAACATCTCGACATCGTTCGGGCCGTCGCCGATTACCGCGATGCCACCGGTCGGAATGCGGAGCATTTCGCTCAGGCGAACGACTACCGAGCCTTTGTGAATGCCGAAAGCGGTCACATCTAAGAATCGCGGCTTCGAGCGCGACGCCGAAACTTGATCGCCCATCTCGCCGAGCACGCGCTCTTCGGCGATGGCGACGAGTTCCGGTTTGCCGACCACTGTGAGTTTGGGCAGCGGCTCGCCGAGTTTCTTCTCAAAGTCTTCCATATTTGGCGCAAAGCCCGCCGTATGTTCTTCGCGGTCAACAAAGGGGGTGCGCGCATTGACGTACCACTGCTCGTCGTCATAGAGCCAGACGTGAATGGCGAGTTCATCGGCGACGGCTTTGATGCGTGCAATGGTTTCGGGTGCGATGGTGGCACGGGCGACGACTTGGCCTTCAGCCGTGGTAACGAGCGCACCGTTGAAGGCCGCAAAGGGCGATTGCAAGGCTAAGGCTTCAGCAAGCGGGCGAATCGAGCGTGGCGGGCGCGAAGAGGCTAATGACAGCGTGATGCCATGCTTGTAGAGCTTCGCTGCGGCGACGCGCGTGCCTTCGGTTACTTCGTGATTGGAGGTGATGAGCGTACCATCAATGTCAGAGATAACCAGCGCAATCGAATTTGCTGTTGCCATAATTGCTCCAGAATACAGAATCAAGAATTCAGAATGCATGGATCAGAAGCGAGTAGTCCGCAAAAGATAACCTGCGAAATTCCATCCTCGCATTCCGAATTCTGGCTTCTGAATTCCGAATTCTGTTTTAGCCTGCCTGCCCCTGGGTGATCGGAAAGCTGCTTTGCACGATGTCGAGCAGCTTGCGAAGACCGGCGGTGATGTCGGTGCCAAGATGCACACGAATGGCGCGACGATTGCGCGAGGCGAGCGATTCGAAGTCGCCGAGCGCCTGCGCCTGCTTTAATACGCCGAAGGTGAAGGGCTCTCCGGCAATGGGCGCATCCTCTTCAAAGTCGGCAGTGATTTGGATAAAGACGCCGCTATCCGGGCCGCCTTTGTGCAACTGCCCGGTCGAATGCAGGAAGCGCGGGCCGTAGCCGGTTGTTGTGGCGACGTGCAACGAATCGCGCACATGCGTACGCAGGGCTTGCATCAATTCTTCGTTGCCATCGCTCTCCTGAATGTATTGGCAGAAGGCGACGTAATCACCGGCTTTGACGCGTTCCAGATGCGCTTTGACGAAGGCTTCGACCGAATGGCCTGACCCGATGGCGGCAAGCGTTGCGTCAGAGCAGAGAACCTTCAAGCCGCTGTCTTCTGCTGCCCTCGCTTGTTCGGTGAAGGAGCCATTCTTTTTGTAATCTTCGAGCAAGCGCTTGGTGTTGTCTTTGCTCTCTTGTACGTTAGGTTGATCGAAGCTGTTGATGCCGATGGTCGCACCAGCGACGGCGGTAGCCAGTTCCCAGATGTAGAACTCTTCGCCGAGATCGAGGGCATCGTGCATCACCCGACGCACGACGGGGTGGCCTGCGGCTTCCAGCGCGCTCAACTTCTTGTCAGTCTCGGCATCAATCGCGCCGCTGCTGATGTGGACGAACAGGCGATCATCGCCATACGCACCCGGCGCGGCCAACGTCTCGCCCGCAATGGGTATGATGCCTTTGCCCTCTTTGCCTGTGCTTTCGGCAATCAATTGCTCGATCCACAAACCGAGCGAAGCCAGATCGGATGACATCGAAAGCGTCAGCTTATCGCGTCCGCTGTTGGCCATGATGCCGAGAATCGCGCCCAGCCGCGCTGCCGGATTGTCGGCGGCGGGAACGTAATGCATGCAGGCATGCAGTGCGCGTTCGGCGCGGTCAAGCAAGGTTTTGAAATCGAAGCCCTGCAAGGATGCCGGAACCATGCCGAAGAACGAGAGCGCCGAATACCGCCCGCCGATGTCCGCAGGATTGAGGAAGATGCGGCGGAAGCTGTCGCCTTTGGCCATCTGCTCCATTAAGGTGCCGGGGTCAGTGACGGCGACAAAGTTTTCGCCCGCGCGTTCGCCCTTGACCTGCCGCACGGCGTTGAAGAAGTACTTGTAAAACATCAACGGCTCGGTCGTCGTGCCCGATTTGCTGGCGACGATGAACAGGGTGGTTGCCAGATTGACACGGTTTTCAAAATCGAGAACCGTTGCCGGGTCTGTACTGTCGAGGACATGCAGAGTCGGAAAGCCTTCGCGTTTGCCGAAGGTTCTGCGAAAGACTTCGGGGCACAGACTACTGCCGCCCATACCGAGCAGCATCACATCAGTGAAGCCATCGTTGCGAATGCGCTGGCTGAAGGCCGCGAGTTCATCGGCTGCGTCGGCGAGTTGTTCAACAACGGCAACCCAACCGAGCGCGTTTTTAATAATCTTTTGATGCGCTTCGTCGCTCTTCCACAGCGTCGCGTCTTTGTTCCAGATGCGGCGAATCCACTGCTCTTTTTCCATGCGGTCGAGTTGCGCTTTGACGGCGTCGGCAGACGAACCAAGCGAGGCCGTCATGCGTTCGAGCAGACCGCTGGTGATGGCCGCCTGTTTCGATTCGATGCTGCCGCTCATAGTTCCGAATGAATCCATGAAGGCTTTGACGCCTTCGTCTTGCAATTGCTGGGTGACTTGTTTCAGGTCAATGCCGACATCGGCAAGTTGAGCGATGATGGCGCGCGCGCCGTCAAGGTCTTCGGTGAGGCTGGGGCGCACCAGTCCGTGATCGCGGAAGGCGGTATAGGTCGCAGGCGGCACGGTGTTGACAGTGTCCGCGCCGATCAACTCTTCCATATAAATCGTGTCTTTGTAGGCGGGATTTTTCGTTCCCGTGCTCGCCCACAGCGGGCGTTGCACACGCGCCCCGGCTGCGCGCAACGGGGCAAAGCGTTCACTGTTGAAAATCTCTTTGAATCGGTGATAGAGCAACTTGGCGTTGGCAATCGCCGCTTTGCCCAGCAAGGCGCTGAGCCCCTCTTTTTCGGCATCGTCGGTCGAACGGCGGATTTTGAATTCGAGTTGATTATCAATTGCCGTATCAATGCGGCTGACGAAGATGCTGGCAACCGACGCGATGTGATCAACCGGACTGCCCGCCGCATGGCGTTTTTCCAAGCCGCGCAGATAGGCTTCGGCAACTTGATCGTAGGTCTCTTGCGAGAAGATCAAGGTCACATTGACATTGATGCCATCGGCAATGAGGGCTTCGATAGCCGGTATGCCTTCGGGCGTAGCCGGAATTTTAATCATCGCATTTTGGCGACCGAGCGCCGCCCACAATCTGCGCGCTTCGGCGATGCTGTTGTCAGTATCGTGCGCAAGCAAGGGCGAAACTTCGAGGCTGACGTAGCCATCCACGCCGCCGGTCTTCTCATAGACCGATTTGAAGAGGTCTGTGGTGCGTTGAATGTCTTCGATGGCTAAGGCTTCATAAATCTCTTGCACGCTCTTGCCTTCAGCGACAAGTTTGCGGAGAGCATCGTCATAGTCGGTGCTGCCGACGATGGCTTTTTCGAAGATGGCCGGATTCGAGGTCACTCCGCGCAGATCATCGCCTGCGATTTTGCGTTCGAGGTCGCCATTATCAATCAGGGCGCGACGAATGTTGTCATACCAGATGCTTTGACCGAGTTTTTGTAATTCGACTAATGGATTGCTCATATATCCTCCTGAAATATGGTTGTCGGTTGCCGGTAGTTCATTGTCGGTTCTGTGCCGCGCAATGCGTTTTTGATTCGCGCGCTGCGCTCTTCAACTGTGACCGACAACCGACCGTTGCCAACCAACATCCCATTCTACGAAATGCTGATCTTCTTCGCTTGTTCGATGGCTTTATGCGCTTCAGCGACGACGTTCTCGACGGTGAAGCCGAATTGCTTGAGCAACTCTTTGAGTGGAGCGGAAGCTCCGAATTCGCGGCGCGCGACAATCGAGCCGTCCAAGCCGACATAGTTGCGCCACCCCAGATTGGTTCCCGCTTCGACTGCAACCCGCGCGCGCACGGCGTTGGGAAACACCGATTGTTTGTACTCTTCCGATTGGCGTTCGAATAGTTCCCAACACGGCATGCTGACGACGCGCGATTTGATGCCAGCGGCGGTCAACTGTTCGTGCGCGCCGACGCAGAGTTGCACCTCCGAGCCGGTGGCCATCAAGATGACATCGGGCGTGCCCTCCGAATCGGCCAAGACGTACGCGCCTTTTTGCAACCCTGATGCGGGCGCGTATTTCGTGCGATCATAAATCGGCAACGGCTGACGGCTGAGAATCAACGCCACCGGGCGTTCATGACTGGTCATAATCACGCGATAGGCTTCGGCGACTTCATTGGCGTCGGCGGGGCGCATCACGTAAAGCTGCGGAATGGCGCGCAGCGAAACCAACTGTTCGATGGGTTGGTGCGTCGGCCCGTCTTCGCCGACGCCGATGGAATCATGTGTGAAGGTGTAATTGACCGGCAGTTCCATCAACGCCGAGAGGCGAATCGAGGCGCGCATATAGTCTGAGAAGATCAGAAAGCCCGACCCGTAGGTGCGAATCTTCGCCAACCCCATGCCATTCATAATCGAACCCATCGCATGTTCGCGCACGCCAAAGTGCAGATTGCGCCCGCCGTAAGAACCGGCTTCGAAATCGCCACCGTCTGCCAACCGCGTCTTGGTCGAAGGCGCAAGGTCAGCCGAACCGCCGACCAACCAGGGTACGATTTTGGCGAGGGCATTGAGAACTTTGTTATTGGCGTCGCGGCCTGCCAGGCCTTTTTCATCAGCGGGAAAAGTCGGGATAGCGGCCTCCCAGCCGTCGGGCAAGCTGCCTGCCTGCATGCATTCCCACTCGGCAGCTAGTTCGGGATGGGCGGCTTTGTAAGCGGCGAACTTTTCGTTCCATTCGGCTTCCGACGCTTGGCCGCGTGTGATGGCTTTCGTCATGTGCTCTTTGACTTCATCGGGCACGAGGAATTTGGCGTCGGAGGGCCAGCCATAACGTTCTTTGGTCAAGCGAATCTCTTCTTCGCCGAGCGGTTCGCCGTGCGCGGCGGAGGTGTCTTGTTTGTTGGGCGCGCCCCAAGCGATATGACTGTCAACGATGATGAGGGTCGGGCGTTCGTCCTCTTTTTGCGCCGAGCGTAAGGCTTGCTCAAGCAAGCCCAGATCATTGGCATCGCCGACGCGCAGCACGTTCCAGTGATAGGCCATAAAGCGCGCCGCGACGTCATCGCTGAAAGCGAGCGCGGTGTTGCCTTCGATGGTGATGCGATTGTTATCGTAAATCCAGACGAGGTTGCTCAGTTGCAGATGGCCAGCGAGCGATGCCGCTTCTTGCGAGACGCCTTCCATGATGCAGCCGTCACCAGCGATGGCATAGATTCGATAATTGACGATTTCGTGATCGGGGCGATTGAAGTGAGCGGCAAGCCAGCGTTCGGCAATCGCCATGCCAACTGAAGTGGCAACGCCTTGACCGAGTGGCCCGGTAGTGGTTTCGACTCCGGCTGTGTGCCCGTATTCGGGGTGGCCGGGGGTGAGCGAACCCCATTGGCGGAAGCGTTTGAGGTCGTCGAGCGGCAAGTCATAGCCCGTCAGGTGGAGCATCGAATAGATCAACATCGAAGCGTGTCCGGCGGACAGCACGAAGCGGTCGCGGTTAGGCCACGCCGGGTTGGTCGGGTTGTGACGCAGGAAGCGATCCCACAACGCATAGGCGACGGGAGCGAGCGCCATCGGCGTACCGGGGTGGCCGGAGTTCGCTTGTTGAACGGCGTCCATTGCTAAGGTACGAATGGTATTGATGCACAACTCGTCGAGTTTTTTGTCATGACCGGATGCATCATCGGCTCGTTTGATTGCATGACTCATAAGCTTGCCTCTCCTATTCGGAATCGTTGGTGCAAGCCGGGGCTTGCGAAGTTCTCAATACAGACCAGCCACAGGCGCACCGCAGTGTGCATGGGCAATTGGAATGATCCGACCGCAGACGGGCGATTACACCGTGCCGCGCAATTCGGCTTCGGCTTGCAACCAGTCTGACACCTCATCGCCGGGCGCATCGCCGCGCGCGAGGAAGATTTCGTATGCGCGCTGAGCAATCTCTGCATCGCTCGGCTGAGACGGGGTGATTTCGCCGGTAGCCGGAAGCGCTTCGACAGGCGCTCCCGGCTGCTTTTTACTGCGTGCTGATTTCGGCATGATGGCCTCCGTAAAATGGTTTTGATGCCGCCATCTTTTCATGATTGCCAGAGGCTGTTTTATTCCCTATCCGTCGTTTCGGCTGGGAACTTCTCGAGTTGAGAATTGCGTTCGCGGAACGCTGCATCTTCAGAAGAGCGAGTTGAAATCTGCAAAAGCCTCGCGGAAAAGCTGCTGCCACGTTCTCGGCAAACTTATCGCTTTTATGCGGTTTCGTCAATTGGAATGCGGCATTTATCCGTTGTCAGTTTCGGTAGCCGGTAGTCGGTAGTCGGGTACTAGTCGAAAGTTTTCTCGATCTTTGCGTCTCTGCCTCTCTGCCTCTTTGCGTTTCGCAGCCTAGCGCAATTCGGTAGCAAAGCGCAGCCCCAAACCGTCCGGCCCAGCGATGGTAAAGTCGCGCAATCCGTAGTAGCGGTCGGCGATAGGGTGAATGATTTCGGCGTTCTGCTGTTGCGCTAACTGCCAGTACGCATCAACGTCGGCAACCATAACGCGCAGGTTGCCAATGTTGACAGAGGCGACCGGCGCATCGGCGACGGCTTCGATGAAGAGGCGGGAATCTTCCCATCCGAGTTCAGCGAAATTGCCTTCGTCGCGCACGACGCGAAACCCGTAGCTCAAATAGAATGCCAGCGACGCTTCATAGTGGTTGGTATAGACTTCGACGATGAGTTGCTCATTCGCAGGGACATAATTCTCCGACATACCGATGCCTCTCTTTTATAAATTGGGAACCGCGCGCATCATCGCTGACGCGGAAACCGTTGACAAGTCGCCGCGAGGTTTGCGAGTCTGCCACCATCAGTGGAATTCCGAACCCTTTCGACGGAGGTCAATCGTGAGAGATCGAAAACCTGTCATCACCGGGCTTGCATTGCTGTTGCTGTTCGCCGCGCTTGCCTCGCCCGGCGGCGCGCAGCAAGCGCCCAAGACGCATTTGAAAGTCGGCGATGCGGCTCCCGACTTCACCCTCATAGATCAAAACCGCCAGCCCGTGAAGTTGAGCGATTTCAAAGGCAAGAAGAGTGTCGTGCTCGCCTTTTATGTGCTGGCTTTCACCGGCGGCTGAACGCGCGAACTCAAGGCATATCAGGCTGATATTGCCAAGTTCGAAGCCAAAGAGACGCAGATTCTCGGTATCAGCGTTGACAGTTTTGCCGCCAACAAGAGATTTGCTGAAGACATTCAAGTCACCTTCCCGCTGCTGAGCGATTTCAAACGACAAGTTTCCAAAACGTACGGCATTCTGAGCGAAGAGCAGGGCTTTGCCACTCGCGCAACCTTCGTGGTGGACAAAGAGGGCATCATCCGCCACATTGAGCAAGGGCAAACCGCGATTGACCCGACCGGCGCATATCAAGTCTGTAGCGCCTTCCCTGAGAAAAAACCGTGACCGGTGACCAGTGATGTGTGAGGAATACTCTTCACACATCACTGCGTTTGTTGCAACTCTGCCAACCGACTGCCTTGCCGCTCTCTGCGTGATTGCTACCTCTTGGCAACTTTGCTATGAAGGCGATTCAAGATATCGGATCGGTGATTGGCGAGGCGGAGGTTCAAAGGCTAGACTACTCGTACTCTGACGATGAGAGAGGAGAAACGCGCTTGGCCAAACCTCTGATGCTGGCACTGCTCTGTTTGACCTTACAAGTATGCGGCTCGCAAAGTGACGCGCCAGTCGCTTCATCGTCGCAGTCTTCTTCGGCAACCGCGCCGCCCGCCAAAGAGCCATCAGTGGTTTGCCTTGATCCCGGCCACCCTTCGGAAACCAGCGCCGGTAACGTGATGCAAAACGGCACCACCGAAGTTCATATCGTCTGGCTGGTCGCCCTCAAAGTGCAAGCCTTGCTCGAAGCCAAAGGGCTGCGCGTCGTGATGACCAAATCTTCGGAGACCCAACTGGTGCGTAACAAAGACCGCGCCGCCATCGCCAACCAAGCCAACGCTGCTGTGATGGTGCGCTTGCATTGTGATGCGAGCACCGACTCCGGGTTTGCGCTTTACGCGCCGGACAGGCAGGGGCGTGTGGATGGCCTCACCGGCCCGACCCCTGAGATCATCGCCCGCAGTCGCGCTGCCGCCGAAGCCATTCATCGCGGCATGTCCGAAGCCTTGCATGGCCTCCTGAAAGATGGCGGGGTGCGCGGCGATTCGCAAACCTTTGTCGGCGCGCGTCAGGGGGCGCTTACCGGCTCCATCTATTCTCGCGTTCCTATTGTCACGATTGAGATGGTCGTGCTGGCAAATGCGCAGGATGCCGACTTCATCAAGTCCGAAGACGGGCAACAGAAGATGGCAGCCGCCCTCGCCGCCGGAATCGAAGGCTTTTTGCGCTCTCCGGCCAGCGCGCAATGAGGCTTCTCGTAGGCGAAAACCCGTGCGCCTTTTGCACCTGTCCCATTTTTTACCGATCTCGGACATGCTTTTCACAACCCGCCGCTCTCTTTAACATCATTTGACAACCCCTTACCGACACCATCCGTTAAACGCTCTAGAACAGGTTCTGTGATGTGCCCGGAGAGGAGGCGAAGCGCCGCTTTCACGACTTCGCCTCCTAGAGAAAGCCACAATCTTTCAACCTGAACAGGGGATGGCAGTGTTGCGCGGGAGGTTCTAAGGATATGAAGCGCAAGCTCATGATTGCCTGGTTGACGGCCTGCACCCTTTTGATCGCTACCTTCGAAGGGCAGGCGTATCCGTTCTCTATCTATCTGCCGGATGAGGTGCTGCGCAAAGCAGCCAATCAAGAAGCGCTGCCCATCAGTTCGCCGAAAAAACGGACAGCATTCGATTTCACGAAGATCGGCAAACAGGTGGTGCGCGAATTTGAAAACGCTTGGTCGTATGCGAAAGCCGGAACCAGTCCGCAAGAGGGATTGGTGTTGATCTTTCGCATGCTTGATGGTTCCTATCGCGCGCGCGAAGCCGGACGCACACACGAGTACAAACAAGTCTCTTTCGATTGGCAGCCCAATGCGATTGCCATCGTGCATACGCATCCCAACAGTGTGAATCCGAAACCGAGTTCTGAGGATCGTGAGGTTGCCGACAGATTGGGCGTGCCGATCTTTACGATTACGAGCAGCGGGATGTTTATGTACGATCCGCACAGCCGCAAGACGACCATTGTGCACATCGGACTCGACTGGTTGAATGTGGCGAAGTGGTCACCGGAGAGTCTGGCGCGGGTGCAAGAGTTCGGGCGGTGATCTTTCTGTCGCCTCATCGGATTTGAGAGAAGCAGAGAGTGTGGTAGGTGAAAGGGCATTCTGGTTACGAAGGCTGTGAGCCTGATGCAGAGAGTCTTCGTGAGAGTTGTGTTCTCATAGCCAGAAAGAGAGGCACACACATCGACGCGCGTTAGCCTGATGACCGGCTATTTCGCCCGCCTGACAAATAAGAGCTTCAAGCCGAGCGCATTGAGGGCGAGCAGGAAAACGATCCCCATAAAACCGATGACGCGATCTGTGGAAGCCGAGCCGGTCAGTTGCAGGTAATGAATCTTATAGAACCGATCAATCCAATCGGTGTCATTGCCGCGTTGCGTCACCGTCAGACACTCCCAATTGAGGGTGATGCGAACCCCTGTATCGGTCGTTGCGCGCCGCTCTGACAAGCTGACGATTTGCCCGTAGCGCGCCGGATTGGGCGAAGCGGCAATAGCCTCTTCCAACAAGCGGCGCACCTCTTCATCGCTCGGCTGTGCCTTCGGCGTCCGCGTCGCCAGATCGAGGTGCGTGCAGCCCTCGCGGGTCTGTGCAATGAGGTGATCGCCCAGCGTCGTGCGTAGCAGTTTGCAACTCTGCCAATCGGGGTTGGCGGCAAAGGGTTGCAGCGCGTCCGTGTTCGGCGGATAGGTTTTGAGCGCCAATAGTTCATACGCGTCTGCATAACCGGGTTTGAGAAAGAAGATCAGCCCGGTGATTGCCCAGGCGCAAAACGGCAACAGCATCAGCGCCCCGAGCCAGCGATGTAGAGTGCGAGCCTGCATCATCAATCTATGAGGGCGTGCCGCTTTTCCGCGCCCGCCGCTTGATAAGGTAGTAAGCCAATTGTCCGAATAGGAAGATGCCCGCGTAATCGAAAGCCAGATCAACCAGATCGAAGGTTCGATACTGGATGAACAATTGCGAAATCTCTTCGAGGGTGACCACGATGGCAACAATCAAGCTGCCTTTGAGCAATTGCAGCCTTCCCCATCGAAATTGCCCGCCTTGAAAGAGCAAGTTGACAGCAAACGACAACAACCCCATGAGGATGAAGTGGCTGATCTTGTCTCCGTAAGGAATGCGTCTGACTGGGCGAAAGAGAAATTGATACCGTCGCAGGTCTGCGAAGTAGACGATGACCACTAGCAGGCAGATATATCCGACTGCGAGAACCTTCGATTTCATGGAAAGTTTCGGAGACAATGTCTTGCGATAGGTGGTGAAAAAAATGGGTGTCATTAGCCCGGAGGGTAGCCTTTGCGATGAGCCTTACGTTGATCTCCGGGTTGCCGATCAATCGTCGGGTTGCGCTACTCAACAACCTTGACGCCTTTCCAGAAGGCGACATAATCGGTGATGTTTTTTGCCGCTTCCTTCGGATGCGGATAATACCACGCGGCATCTTTGTTCTGTTCGCCGTCAACGACCAGGGTGTAATAACTGGCCTCGCCTTTCCATGGGCAAGTCGTGTGCGTCGCCGTCGGCTGAAAGTATTCACTATGAAGGGCTGCGGGCGGAAAGTAATGATTGCCTTCGACGACGATGGTTTGATCGCTCTCGGCCAAAACAGTGTCGTGCCAAATCGCTTTCATAATCTGCTCCTTGTTGATGAATCTCTAGCCGAAGCAGTATAGCCTACCATCCTGATCGCCGACTACTATGCGACGGTCGGCAATGGCTGGGGAGGCGGAGATCGGGGCTCCAGCGGTGAATTCCCACACCTTTGCGCCCGTTTGAAAATCGAGAACGTAAAAGCGTCCGTCATTCGAGCCGACAAAGACTCGGCCATCGGCTAACACCGGGGACGATTCAACCCGCGCCCGCGTCGTAAAAGTCCAGAGGCGTTTGCCAGTGGCGGCGTTCAAACAATGCACCAACTTGTCACGCCCTCCCACAACCACGCGGCCATCAACGACCCCGGCGGAGGCATAAAAAGGAAATTGCCGTTGCGGATGTTGATAACGCCACGTCAATCGCCCGGTCTTGATATTCACGCCTAATACATCGTTGTTAAACGTGCCATAGTAGGCTTGCTCTCCGACGATGGCCGGTGATGCGCCCGTATAGGCTCCAGAGTGAAACTTGAACATCTCTTTGCCATCCGAGATGCGGATGGCGCGAAACATTTCATCGCAGCCGGAGATGAAGGCAATCCCATCGCTGATCGCTGCCGTGCAATGCACAGGGCCTTCGGCTTTGAACTTCCATAGCAAGGAACCGGTGCGCGCCGACAGGCAATAGAAGTTTTCGTCGTAAGAGCCGATCAGCACTTTATCGCCAACCACAGTGGGCGAAGCTTTGATCTCGGTGCCGGTTTTGTAAGTCCAGACTTTGTTGCCGTCGCTGGCATTAACGGCGTGAATCACGCCCGTCAAATCGCCGATGTAGACGATGCCGCCCGCCACCGCTGGCGACGATTCGCCAATCGGCCCGGCGGTCGCGTATTTCCAACGCACCGCGCCGTCTTGCAAAGAGAGCGCAACCAGTTCGCCTTTTTGCGAGCCGACATAGACGCCGCCGCCGACAATCGCCGCCGACGATTCGATGGATTCACCGGCGTTGTACGTCCACAAAAGTTTCAATTCGCGCGGCACGCCGCTTAGCGAAATCGCCGTGTTTTGCAGATTGCCGCGAAACGAGGGCCAGCTATCGGCAGGCGTGTAGACTTGCTGGCTACTGATTGCCGGTTTGTAGTTGCTAGTTACTGGCCCGACAACGGCAATCGCACTGGCAGTCAGATGGAAACCCGCAAACCACAAACTAACAACTAAGAACCAGAAACCTGAGTTCTTCAATACGCGCATTGATAGACCTCCAGAGCTGCATTGACATCGAACGGGCGCGGATTGAAGGTGCCCGTCCATTGTTCGGCGGCTTCAGCGGCAAGCCGCGGCAAATCGTCCTCCGGCACGCCCGCCGCGCTCAAGCGATTGGGCAACCCTGCCACTTTGGCGAGACGCTCTAAACGCAAAGCCAAACTCTCGGATGTATAAACACCCGACGAGGTTCTCATATCCCAACCATTCAGTTTCGAGACTTCGACCAATTCACGATAGCGCGGCTCGACGACCGGCGCATTGAAGCGCACAACCGAAGGCAACAACAGCGCAATCGCTGCGCCATGCATGGTGCCGTAATTTTTGGTCAACGGGTTGGCGCAGGCATGGGTTGCCCCGAGCATCGAGTTCTCAATGGCAACCCCTGCATAGTACGCGCCCAATTGCATGGCGGCGCGCGCCTGCACGTTTTTCGGCTCGCTCAACACCTTCTCGTAATTGGCTTCGAGCAGTCGCCAAGCCTCGCGCGAAAAGACTTCAGAGAAGGGATTGCGGCGGGTCGTAACGAAGGTTTCGACCGCATGAGCAATGGCATCAAAGCCGGTGATGGCGGTGACGCTTGCCGGTTGAGACAGGGTCAGCAGCGGGTCGAGAATGGCGATGCGAAAGGCGGCCTTCGGGTCGCCACAAGCCATTTTGAGGTGCGTGTCAGCGTCGGAAATGAGCGCGTAGCTTTGTCCTTCGCTGCCGGTTCCGGCAGTTGTTGGAATGCCGATCATCGGCAGCAACGGTTGGGTGGCTTTGCCATAGCCCCAAAAGTCTTGCATGCGCCCGCCGTTGGTGAGCAAAAAATTGATGCCTTTGGCGCAATCCATCGAACTGCCGCCGCCGAGTCCGATGATCGAATCTACTTGATGGGCGGCGGCAAAATCGCGTCCCACTTCGACGACGCGGGTGTCGGGGTTGGCTTCGAAATCGTGAAACGGTATGGCGGTGATGCCGACTTGCTTGAGCGGCGCGAGGGCTTCCTCCACATGGCCGGATTCGAGCAATCCGTGATCGGCGACCAACAGCACGCGACGAAGACCGAGTTCGCGCGCCGCTTCGCCCAATCGTGTGATCGCCCCGGCGCCGAAGATGACGCGCGTGCGAGGTTGAAAATCAAAAGACTGCATACACACCGTGAAGGGATGTTGTCTCTCCGGTTGAAAGGTGAAGGTTGAGGGTTACGGATGGGAAGGTCGCTTCCGACTCTCTCCTTCATCTCTTCACCCCTTCATCCCTCTATCCCTTCCAAGCCTTACCGCTGCGCAGGGTTGGGCTTGGCTTGCGTTGCGTTGGCCAGCGCATAGAGTTGATTGCGATTCATGATGAACAACACGCCGTTGGCCGGAACCGGGCTGCTGTAGACCGAACTGCCCATATTCATTTCGCCAAGCACTTTCTTCTCTTTGCCGTGTTGCAGAATCACCACATCGCCGTCTTCATCGCCGAGATAGACCTTGCCATCGGCGACGAGCGGCGACCCCCACATGGCCGCAAACATATCGTGCACCCAATAGGCTTGCCCGGTCTTGGCATCCAGACAGTGCAGAAAACCGCTGAAATCCGGGTAATAGACCAACCCGTCGGCAATCGAAGGCGTCGAGATGCTGCGACGAATCTTGTCATAGTGCCAGATCACCCCGCTCTTGGTGATGTCGCCGGTTTTGGTTGGGTCAAGGCAGTAGAGATGCCCGACGCCTTCACCGTGTTCCGGGTCTTGCCCGTTGGCGATATAGACTTTGCCATCATAGATGACCGGCGTGCTGATGAGTTCGTTGCGCGTCTTCGGCCACACTGAATCTTTCGGGTTGGTATCGAATTCCCACAACTTTTTGCCGGTCATCGCTTCGTAGCCGCGAATCCAGCCGTCACCTTGTCCGTGAATGACCTGCGCCGTGCCGCCAATGATTGCCACCGTTGGCGGCGACCATTGACCATGCAGAATTCGGTCGCCAACATCGTTGACTTCCCAAACCAGTTTGCCCGTGTTCTTGTTGATGGCGATGAGCGAAGGCGCTTTCGGTGAAGGGATGTTGACGTGGCTTTCATCTTGCCCGTTCGAAGTGCAGATAAAGAGCAAATCGCCGTGCGCGACGGGCGATGCATTTGACATATTATGCGGAAACGCGCCGACCTCTTCTATCATGTCGTACTTCCAGATGACATCCGCATCAAACTTTCCGGTCAACTTCTCATCTTTGACTGGGCCATCGTTTTCGTCATCGCGGAACCCTTTGGCGTCCAGACAGACGACCTCGCAGCGGTTGGTGACGTAGTAGAGTTTTTCGCCTTCGACCAACGGCGATGAGCAGACCCCTTGAAACGGCCAATCGTTGACCCGACCAGCGGCGAGTTTGTCATTGACATGCTGCCATAGAAATTCGCCGTCGGCCTCTTTGAAGCACATCAGAATGCCCTTATCGCCGGTCTGTTTGGGATCGCGCAGCCCTTCATTGTTCGTACCGACATAGACCTGCCCTCCGGCCACCACCGGATTGCCATAGGATTGCGAGCCGAGCGACGCGACCCATTTGACATTGGTCTTTTTATTGATGTCCCAAGTGGTCGGCAGCCCTTTCATATTGGTAACCATATTGCGGTCAGGCGTGCCGCCCCACATCGGCCAATCGCCGTTGCCGGGGTCTGATGCGAGAGCTTGATGAGTGGGTGAATCAGGGGTCAGAACCATCGAGAGCGCCGCAAAGAGCAAAGCGGCAGCGACCAATGCCACGCTCCAACTTCTGACTTCTGACGGTTGGCTTTTCACTTCTGACTTCTGGCTTCTCATTTGTTTGGCACCACCTTTATGTTATCTAAGTAAATCTCGTTGACCTCGCCCGGCGCATCGGCATAGATGCCCGGACTGCCATGCGTATTCGGCATGGGGTCAAGCTTTTCAATCAACCACTGTGCGGGCTCGGCTTCCCCAACCGCCCACGCTTTGCCGCGAATGCGAGTTTTGCCATCGGGCAGATTTTGCACTTCCAGTTTCAAGCGATACCACGTATCGCGTTTCCATGCGAAAGGCACAGAGACCGTGCGCTTGGGTTCGATCTGCCACGATTGCAAAGTGAGTTTCTGACTATTGCCAAAGAGCACCAATTCGTAGTGTTGCGCAACAACGCCAGCATCGCCCATCTGCCGACGTTTTTCGGTCGCCCGCACATCGGCTTCGATGGTGTAGTTCGACAGGGTTGTCGCGGCGAGCAGGGAACGCGCCCGTTTGAAGGCTTCCGGCTTCGGATTCTTCACCAACACTTTATTGCCATCCATTTCGCGGACGACGTATTTGCCGGTCAGATTGATCCAGTGTTTCGGCGCTTGATCGGGCGCGTAGACATCGAAAGTCTCCGTCAGCGGCAACGGTGGAATGACGCGCACACGCGCCATTCCGGTTACGCCCGCGACCGTCGCTTTCAACATCCCGGCTTGCGGCGTGTTGTCAGCGGCGGCAGTGAAGCGCGTATTTTCGGCTGTGCCTTTGAGTCCGTCCAGCGCCCAAGAGGGGCGCGCCTCTTCGCGGATGAAGCGACCGTGATCGTCAAAGAGTCGGACGTGAAAATTCATCGCCGCGCCGGTGTTGATGAGAACATCGGCAGGCACGACTTGAACGTGTGCTACTTTGGCATCGGCGGGCGCGGTTTCGATCTTGGCGGGCACATAGGGTGTCGCCGGAGCCTTGCGCTTGCTGCCAATGCAATAGATGTTCTTCGTCGAGACCAGAAAGATGCGCCCATGCGAGATGGCGACCGCCGCGATGATCTGTTCATTGGAGGCGATCAAATCATCGCCTTCGACGTTGGTCGTTTCGACTTTATCGAGCGGCGAGAGTTCGTCTTGGTCGAGAATCTGGCAACCCGTCGCACCCGGTTTGATGATGAAGAATTTGCCGTTTTCCGAACCAACGTAGAGTTTGCCATCCGCAAAAACGAGCGAAGCCTTTTGAATGGTGCCGAGATTCTGTTCCCACAACTTCTTGCCGGTGTTGGTGTCGAAGGCAAAGAGGTTCGAACCGGCGTCAACTTCATAGAGCCGTTCGCCGTCAATGACGGGCGAAGCCGGACCGAGTTGGACATTGCGAATCGCGTACTTGATCTGCTCTTTGCCGATGTTGCCTTTCGCCGTTGCATCAACTGCCGCCAACAGCCCCATCTCACTGGAATCGAGGTTCTCTTCCTGATGAACGATGAAAGCGGTCGTGCCTTTGAGGACGACGCCGGGATTGACGCCGCGTTTGCTGACCGGATAAGACCAGATTGGCTCGCCGGTGTTGACCTTGAGAGCGTTGACTGTGCCGTCACCGGCTCCGGCAATCATCAAGCGCGTGCCGTCAAGGGTCGCCACAATAGGCGTCGAGTAGGTCGTATCGAACGGGCGACCGCCGGGCGTGCTGATCCAGACGGCATCGCCTGTGAGTTTGTCGAAAGCATAGTAGCGATGGCGGCGCAGCGATAAATCACCCCACCCATCTGTGACCGTACTGACGATGACCAGATTGCCTTCGATGATCGGCGATACAGTGCGCCCACCGTGCGTCGTCCATGCGCCGAATTCGTCGGTCAGCGAGCGCGACCACAGCAGCTTGCCGTCAAACGACAGCGCGACCAATTCGTTGCACGCGCCGAAAGCATAGATGTTGCCGGTTTGCGGATCGCCCGACGGCGATGACCAGGCAATACGACGCGGCGGCACGTCTGTAGAGTAGACGTTGAATTTGTACTCCCATAAAACTTTGCCGGTGTCGGCATCGAAACTCATCACGCGCTCTTGCATGCCCTCGCCATGCCCCGCTGTGTTGAAGACAAAGACGCGACCGCCCATAACGATGGGAGCCGAGCGCCCGCCATAGGGTTGCTTCCAGATGAGATTTTCGCCCCCCGGCGACCATTTTTCGGGTAAGCCGGTTTCCGGCGATGTGCCGTCACGGGCAGGGCCGCGCCACTCGCACCAATCGTGCCCTGAAGGAGTGAAGCGCGCAGCGCGCGGCGACATCTTGGTTTGCGAAGCGCGTTGCACCGGCGTTGCCGCCAGTGCCGACATGGAGAAACATAAACACACTACGAGAATCCTCTTCATAAATCGCCTTCCTAACCTTGCAACTTGATGGTTCGCTCGAACCTTCATGTTGCCGTAATAAACCCGATTGCTACAAGTTGTGTACAAGCCTTGTACAAAAATTTACAAGAATGGTTCTCCACTGGCGTGAGCGAGTTCTCCACTTGACTTGGCTAAATCCAAGATATAATTTTGCCACTCTCACAGTCAAGCAAGGACATATTCGCAGACTCGTTCGCGTCGCCGGTCTACAGTCCGGCGATGGAAAGCTGCCCAATGATGTTTTCATGAAGAGTTCTACCAAGCAGGCCGCGCGCCGGTCACCAACCAAGGCAGACAAGCCCGCGTCGAGTCGCTCCGTCGTTGCGCCGCTACCGACAAGCGCTCTCTTCGGGCGCGCCTTCCCGGCGTGGGCGGATTGGGCTGTGCCGCTCGGGCTTGCTATCTTGACATCGCTCAATACCCTCGCCAACGGATTCGCCTCCGACGATCAACAGCAGGTTCTCAACAACCTCTTCATCAAAGACCTGAGCAATCTGCCGAAAGCCTTTACGACGAGCGTCTGGTCATTCGTCAGCAGCGATATTGCGATGACCGCGCCGCCCTACTATCGCCCTCTGTTCAGCGTCCTCTTCACCTTCACCTATGCGGTCTTCGGCGAGCAGGCTTGGGGATGGCATCTGGTGAATCTGATCATTCACGCGCTGGTTACGGTACTGGTCTATTTCGTACTCAGAGAGATGACCGAAAGCCCGCTGTTGGCCGCTCTCGCCAGCAGTCTGTTTGCCGTTCATCCGGTGCATGCAGAATCGGTCGCCTG
>CAYXVU010000062.1:0-27584 GCA_964468725.1 uncultured Clostridia bacterium | reverse complement strand
AAGGGCGAGCCAAGATCGTTCGCCATTGGCAGTCGGCAGAAGCGAAAAGCTTGCTGGTTAAAGTTCAACAACTCGGCTTCAAATCGCAGGAAGCGGAATTTACCGAAGCCGAGAAGCAGAGCGATGAAGGGCAATGGCGACTGTCACAATGCCTTGCCAGTCTGGCAGCGCAGAACCCTGAAGACGAAGACTCGGAAGAGGGTTACTTCCATCACAAGCGCGTCTTGTATTTTCGGATTGTCGAAATCGCTCCGCCGGGTCGCTACCGCAATGAGGTCTTGCGGGGCTTGGTGAGATTTCTCGGCCACTCAAAGTGGCAAACCGCTAGCCCGACGGCTTGATTGCTTCAGGCGAAAGGGCTGCTGGAATATGCGCGCACCTTGAAGGATGCCGAGCGTCTGCAAATCCTCACCGTCGCCAAACAATTGGGCAGCGCCACACTATATTGGTGCGCCGAATTAGAACGGCTCTTCCCGCTTTTACCTCCGGCGACGCCGTAACCGAAGGGCTTCAGGTGAGAAGCGGCCTCTGATGGTTGCCCCGCGTATCGAATATCGGCAGTCAGAGGCCGCTTCTTGCCTCCGCGCATTGTCGTGCTACGACTTTGGTTCTTGACCCCTGGCGCTCTCTTTTGATCTACTCTTGCGTTGCCGCGCCCATTCTTCAATGCTTTCTCGAATAAATTCGCCGAGGTCTTCAATATCGCGTGACGCTTTCGACCAGAAGTCTTTGAATGGTTCGGTATCGAATTTAATGCCGTAGGTATGCCCCCAATCGCTGTGGCGACCGACCTCATCTTCGTAATAAGCTGCCAGTTGCCGACAAGCCATCGCCGCAACCGTGAGCGAGCTGCCCTCCGACAGCGGCTCGAATACCGCACCGACGTTGGCGTCCAATTCTTTGAGGCGCGCCAGCACGCGATTGTACTGTTCGGTACAAAATGCCGCAGCATCGGCGCTGCTGCCCGTCCATTCCGATTGCATAGCCATCCGCGCCGTGCGGCGCAAGACATTGATCAATTTCGCTAACTCTTGCTCGCGTTCCATACGCACCTCTCTTAGCCCTGACAACCACCGTTGCGGGTTGCCGGTTGAAAATTAACGATTACCGGTTGCTAGCTGCGGGCGGAAATTGGCAACTGGGAGCCTTCACCTGCCGTTATTGCTCGTCACCCACATCACCAGCAACGACCGCCCATCGGATACCAGCCAACCCAAACGCGCGCCGGACGACAGCCACGCACGCGACGGTGATGATGATGGGCATACTTGGGCGTCTCGTCTTCGAAATAGGCCAAGGTTTCGCGCGCCGCCAGGCGAATGACATCCGCCGAAGCGGTCTCGGCCACCGGCGTAAAGAGCGTGACGATAGCGGGTTCGAGTTCTCCCAGTCGCGCGAGAACTTTGTTGTATTGGGTCGCGCAAAAGGCCACCGCATCAGGCTGCGAATGGCTCCAGGCCAAATAAGCGGCCGCCCGCGTGATGCGGCGCAAGACGCTATTGAGTTTCAGGATTTCTCTCTCTTTTTCCACGTCGTTCCTCCGGGTTGAAGTTGTTCCACTTGCTCACGTAGCAGTTGTTTCCCGCGATGTACGCGCCACTTAATGGTTGAAAGCGGCACCCCGAAAAAGGCTGCAATGCGTTTGAGCGGCACCTCGTCTAAAAAGCGCATGCGTAAGACCAACGCATAATCGTCGGGTACTTGTTCAAGTGCTCGGCGAAGCCCTCTATGGGCTTCGCTATCGCTGATTAACGGACGCGCCAAGGCGCTGACCTTCTCCAGCAACAAGTTATCCAGTTCGACGCGCTGCCTCTCCTGCCGTCGTTGGCGTTGACTGAAGCGCAGGGCGCGATGGCGCGTGATGGCACAGAGCCACGCCGCAAAGCGCGAAGGCTGTTCAATCGTCGGCAAGGCTTTGAAGGCCAGCAGCAACGCATCTTGGGCAACATCCTCCGCATCATCGCGTCCGACAATGGACTCAGCCACGCGCACGGCTGCCGCCCGATAGCGCGTAGCCAGCTCGCCGAAAGCCTCCAAATCGCCGAGTATAGCTGCGACCACAAGCATTTCATCGGACGGTTCTGGACTTACTGTCGCCATCGGTTGCTCCGTGCGCCGCCGTTCGTTTGCGGCATCCTGCATGAATATAGAGACGTGACAAGGAGGAAAAGTTAGGGGAGAACGAAAAAAGGTTGAAGGAAGAAACATGCAGAAGAGCAGATACGAGATCAGAGAAGAAGCGGCGAACCGGCAGGAGCGCAAATTGAAGGTGTGTGTATGCGCCTTTCTCTCTCATCGTTCACCCCTTTCCCGCTCCTGCTCATCCTCCATCCTCCATTTGTTCCTTTCGTTGTTGATAGGCCGCTTTACAATTTATTACATCTCCTCGATGGCGAGCGTTTCAGCGGACATGCTAACGTTGCTTCTCCCGCAAAACCAATTAAGATGCGTTCGCCTGATCGTGAATCCGCGTTGTTGAACGCCACAAAACAGGAGTTTGGTATGACTCGCAAACACGTCTTTTCCCTTCTGCTTTTCATTCTTGTTGTTGCGCTGACGACCGAGAGCAGCGGACGCACGGCAGCCGAGCCGGACTGGCCACAATGGAAAGGGCCGGGGCGTACGGGATTATCGAACGAAACCGGCTTATTGAAATCGTGGCCGCAAGCCGGGCCGACAGCCGCGTGGTCTGTATCGAATCTCGGCGAAGGCTACAGCACGGTTGCCATACAAGGCGACCGCATCTTCACGCAGGGCACAAAGGGTAATGAGAGCGTTGTCTTTGCTCTGAATCGCGCCGATGGCAAAACGGTGTGGACGACTGCGCTGGGCGCGAAACTCGGTCAGGATCGCGGCCCCGGCCCGCGCGGCACGCCGACAATAGATGGTGACCGGGTCTATGCGCTCTCGGAGAATGGCGACCTCGCCTGTCTGCGCGTCAAAGACGGCTCGGCCTTGTGGCGGCGTAATATCCTGAAAGAGTTCGGCGGCAGCAATATCAAATGGCTCATCAGCGAATCGCCGTTAGTGGATGGCAATAACGTGATTGTCACCCCCGGCGGTCAGAGCGCAGGCATCGTTGCGCTCGATAAGCTGACCGGCAAGACCGTCTGGGCCTGTAAAGAGTTGAGCGAAGATGCGGGCTACGCTTCTTGCATCGTTGCTGACGTGCAAGGGGTACGAACCATTATGGCCTTTGTTGATAGCGCCGCCGTCGGGGTGCGCGCCAACGACGGCAAGCTGATGTGGCGGTACGAGACGGTCGCCAACCGCACGGCCAATTGCACGACGCCAATTTATCATGACAACAAAGTATTTTTCAGTTCGGCTTATGGGACGGGCTGCGCGCTGTTAGGGCTAAAGGTGCAGAATGGCGAAGTCAAAGCCGAAGAGATCTATTTCAACCGCGAGATGCAAAATCATCACGGCGGCATGGTGTTGGTCAACGGCTATCTCTATGGCTTCTCGAATGCGATCTTGACCTGCATCGAGTTTGCAACCGGCAAAGTGATGTGGAAAGAGCGCAGCGTCGGCAAAGGTTCGTTGACCTATGCCGACGGCCATCTCTATCTGCTCAGTGAAAACAATGTCGTAGGACTGGCAGAAGCGACGCCCGCAGGCTACAAAGAGAAAGGCCGGTTTAGCATCGCCGATCAAGGCTGGCCGAGTTGGTCACACCCTGTCGTTTGCGGCGGCAAACTCTACGTCCGCAATCAAGGCGTGCTCGCTTGCTACGACATTAAAGGGAAATGAGGCGGTTGTTGAATCATGACTCGCACCGGTTGCCGCCGAAACTTTCTGTCCGGCAGGCCGATGGAGTCATTCCGTTTCGGCAATGGCACTGACCGGCACAGGGTAGTCTTTGAATTGAATGTCGTGCAAGCGTTTGTAGAGGCCGCCTTGTGCCAGTAGGGCTTCATGCGAGCCTTCTTCGACGATGACACCGCCTTCGATCACCGTGATGCGGTCGGCGCGGCGCACCGTCGAAAGCCGGTGCGCGATGACGAAGGTCGTCCGCCCTTGCATCAAGGTTTCAAGCGCGTCCTGCACCAAGCGCTCGGATTCGGAATCGAGTGAACTGGTCGCTTCGTCGAGTATCAGAATCGCTGGGTCTTTCAATAACGCCCGTGCGATAGCGATGCGTTGCCGCTGCCCACCGGAGAGTTTCACGCCGCGCTCGCCGACAACTGTTTCATAGCCGTCAGGAAATTCCGAAATGAATTCATGAGCATGCGCGGCGCGAGCCGCCGCTTCGATTTCAGGGGCGCTCGCTTCGAGTTTGCCATAAGCGATGTTTTCCCGAATCGTGCCGCCAAAGAGCGTTGTCTCTTGCGGCACAATGCCGATTGCGCCGCGCAGATCGGCTAATTTCACTCGTCGAATATCCTGCCCGTCAACCAAGATCGCTCCGTCACTGACATCATAAAATCGCGGCAATAACGTAACCAGCGTTGATTTGCCTGCGCCGCTCGGCCCCACCAACGCGATAATCTCACCAGCCTCAGCCCGAATGTTGATCCTTTTTAAGACCGGTAGATTTCTCTCATCGGGATAGGTGAAAGAGACTCTTTCGAATTGCACCTGCCCGCGCACGTAAGCGAGCGGTTTAGCATCGGCAGCATCGGCAATTTCGGGTTTGGTGTCGAGGATTTCAAAGACCCGCCGCGATGCGCCGATGGCTTGATTGAACTGACCATAGAGTTCCGACATGCCGCCAATCGAACCGCCGACAACAAAGGTGTAGAGTACGAAGGCGATCAATTCACCGGCAGTCAAGTCGCCTGCAACGACCATGCGGCTGCCGACCCATAACACGATCACAATGCCGCTGTAGACGACCAGAATGATGAAGGCAATAAAGCCGCCGCTGGCAAGCGAACGCCGAATCGCCAGATGGAATGATTCCATGATGCGATTGTGATAGCGGCTGCGTTCGTAGGGTTCACGCACAAACGATTGCACAATGCGAATGGCAGAAAAGGTCTCTTCGACGACGATGTTGGCTTCCGCGATGCGATCTTGCACCTGTTTGCTCAGCCGCCGAACATAGCGACCGAAAAAGACGCTTGCGAGGATGACAAGCGGCACGATGGCCAACATCACCAAGGTCAATCGCGGATTGGTCACCGCGATGATGACGACGCTGCCGATGAGAGTGAGTCCTTGCCTGAGCAACTCGGTCAAACTGCCGGTTGTCGCGCTTTGCAGCACGCCAACATCGGATGACAAACGCGATGTCAATTCGCCGACCCGCCGCGCCGCAAAGAAAGAGACCGGCAACCCGGTCAGATGGTTGTAGACCTGTGTGCGAACATCTGCCAGCACGCGCTCGCCGACGTAGGAGAGCAGGTACGAACGTAAAAAACTGAAGGCCGCCATCCCCGCAAACAGCGCGATCAGCAGAAAAGTGGTCTGATTGAGAAGGTGAGCGTTGCGTTCGACAAAAGCTGCATCAATGATGACGCGCACGAATTGCGGAAAGGCTAGCCCCAGGCCCGCCGAAATCAGCAGACTGAGGAGGGCGACGGCCAGTCGCAGGCGATAAGGTTTTGCATAGGAGAGCAGGCGCAGAAAGTCGCGCGGCGAAAGCCTGCCCCTTTCTCTCTCTGCGTCGGTGGCTGCGGGCGGGTCGGTCTCTTTTTTGAAGCGTCGCATAGTCTGCGATTATCAACATAACATACTTACGAAAGGCGAGCAGCCGAGTTCAATCGTAAGGGCAGTAAGGCGCACCTTGACGCGCTGTCGGAAGCGGCTTACTTTTCCAATAGGTTATTATGCGGGAGATGAAGCGAGTCGTTATGGACGTTACTACCCTACCCGACACACAGTTGTGTGAATGCAGCAGGCCGCTGCCATACGGGCTGAGTGTGAATCTGCACAAATGCGCGTGCGGGCGAGTATGGTTGCGACCTGATTGCTCAGAAGCCTGCACGGCGTGGGAAGAGTATTGACGCGCCCGGTAACCCGTATCCGAAGGGTGCCCAATGAATCGTTCGGGAGAAGCTTACATCATTACCTGTTCTCATTGCGGCGTGGCGAATCGCTTGTCGCAGGAGAGGACGCACGCCAGTAGGCAGGCGATTTGCGGCAAATGCAAAAGCCCGTTGGTTGGCGCACAGCCGCTGACGATTACGGATTGGAACTTCGCTACGGAGGTCGAGCAGTCATCGTTGCCCGTCTTGCTCGATTTGTGGGCGCCGTGGTGCGGGCCCTGTCATATGGTTGCGCCCATCATTGAAGAGTTGGCTGCCGAACTTGCTGGGCGAGTGCGGGTGGGCAAGTTGAATACCGATGAAAATCCGATCACGGCTTCGCGATTTCAAGTGCGCAGCATCCCTACCCTGTTGCTACTCCAAGGCGGGCGTGAAGTTCAACGCCTCGTCGGTGCACAGCCCAAACAACAAATTCTGAACGCTCTGCGACCGTTCCTGTAACGGTAACGCTGCGTAAGCGCCCGAAAGTTCAATGATCGAGTACAGCTTCATTTTCATCCTCATGGGCACAAAGCCCGTCAAGCGCGAAGTCGCAGGCGGCGTGCGCCTGCGCCAAACTTGCCCGGTCTGCGGCGTGTTATCCGAATTACGCGAATGCCAGGTGCGCAACTATTTCACGCTCTTTTTCATCCCGGTGTTTCCGCTTGGCAAAGGCGCCTCGATGATGAGTTGTTCGCGTTGCCAGTCAGCCTTTTCTCTGCCTGCGCCTGCCGCTATGCCCGACGCAGATTTGGAAACCGAATTGGATGCCGCTTATGAGATTGAGGCCGCCAAACAAACCTTCATTTGTGCAGCCTGCAAGGGCAGACTGCGCGTGCCGAGGCTTGAAGGGAAGACGATTCCGGTAACCTGTCCGCATTGCAAGACGCGATTTAGGCTCTCAGACGAGGGGATGTAATGGAAAGGCCGGTAGCGGTCAGTCGCCGCTGTCAGGAGCTTCTTTGAGTTTCCGTTTAGCAAATTGTTGGCGCACGCCATCGCTATAGAGCTTAACGAATTCCAACAGGGAGAGCCTTTGTGGAGCGCCTTCATAGTAGAAGGTGCAGGCGTGGCCGATCTCTCTTTGCAGCAGGTGCAGATCGAGAGGGTCGACAGGAAATTTCAGACAGGCAGATGGCGCGTGCGGAGTTGTATAGATGCTGCAACGAGTGTTGTATGCCCCTTCGTCAATAAAAAAAGGACACTGAAACTGTATCTTGCAACATAACCCACAGCGATTGCACTCGCCGCGTTGATAGGCTTTATAGCGATAGAGCACGGTGTCGGGTAAAAAGCTCCCCAGTACGGTTCGTCTGAGGGCTGCCCAGGTGTGGATAGAGAGCGGGGCGCGCACGACTTTTTTGATTACGGCACGCGTCATTTGCCAGTACATCCAACGACGCGAAGGGACTTCAGGCGGCAGGGCAGGAGCAGGTTGAGAGAGAATGTTGGTAAAGATGTGTAAGACTTTTCTGCCCTGCGGTTTATCCTCGTTCATCATGTATGAATCCTTGTTTATTGCTGTGCTGATCCATGAGGCGTGGCCATACTACCATCGAATCAGGGGTTTGCCAAAGAGCATTTGAAAACCCGATAATTGATTGCGGCAACTTTTCAGGCTTTCATCTGCATCGGAGGGCGACAGCAGCCGGAAAACTTTTTTCATTTTTTTGCATCGTGATGGAAAAATTCTTCGTCTATATAGGGTGTAGGTTAAGGGAGATGAGAAGACGGTACGAGAACTAGTGGAGCGGCGGAGAGAATCGCAAGTTTGGAAAAATGCGTAAGGTTGCATCCCCCCTGATTGCATAGCTGATCGGTAGCACCATACACTATTCCTGAAAAAAATCGCCCAGTCGCTGTTGGGCATACGATTGACATCAACAACCCGCCGCATCTCGCAAGCATGGTTAGGAGAAGGTGGTCAGATGAACGCAAAACTCTTTATGCATAAATTATGGCAACGCGTGACAACCGGCCAAAGCAGCATCGAAACGGGGTGTCCGAAAGAGGCAGAGATGCTCGCCTATCGTGAGGGCACTTTATTGGCTGGACGGCAGCGCGGGTTGGAAGCCCACTTCTCCGGTTGCCGAGACTGTCGCGAATTATTATCTCTCTATATTCAGGTGTCAGAATCCATAACCGATCTCCCCGAACTTTCGGCTGCGGAAGTCGCTGCACAAACCGCCCGAATCCGAAGCCTCATTGCAGAAGACGACGACAACGTCGGAACCGCGCCAGTGATCAAATTTCGCCCCAGCCCAATGCGTGCCTATTGGCAGTATGCCGCAGCAGTCGTTGCGATGTGCATTGTCGGAGTAGCTGTTTATTTCTTGGTGAGCCAACGAAGATCGCCGGAAGAGCGCGCTTGGATCGCACTCGCTTCGGCTCTGCAAACCGAAAGACAAATCGAACCGCGATTGGCTGGTGCCTTTCCCTGGTCGGAATATCAAGCCACGCGCGGCGCTGAAACGTCTTCTACTGCACAGGACACCAGTGAGGCTCATCGCCAACGTGCGCGCAACGAACTGCGCTTTGCCGAACAGTCCGATGCCCCGATGTCGGCGCGCCTCTTGCTGGCGAAAACCTATCTGGCATCCGGATATTATCAAGAGAGCCTGCGAGCACAGAAGATTCTCTTAGAGATTGAAGCGCAGGGGCAAGCCTCTGCCGAATGCCTCAACGATCTGGGCATCACCTATTTCATAACCCAAGACTTTACCAAAGCTCTCAGCTATTTTACTGCCGCTTATGAAAGAGACCCGCATTTGCAAGAAGCCTTGTTTAATCGCGCCCTCACCCTCATTCGTCTTAATCGGCTGGCGGATTCCCAAGAGGTCTGGCGACAGGTCATCGCGCAATCAACCGATGAAAAATGGGGAGCCGAAGCGCAAAAGATTTTGAAGAATCTGGAAAATCTGCAACTTCGATAGATGCCCCTGCTCTGGCATCAGGCCGGGTTGACGTTGCCCCCACATACGCCAACCCGGCTTTGTCGTCTTTATCTGCTCATGCCTTAAAAAAGCGGCGTCTCCTCCATCAAGGTTTGGTTGGATGGCCGGGAAGAAGGTCTGCGAATCACCCGAAAAAGATCGGCAAACGGAAGGCGTGGCTCAAGCAACACCGGCCAGTCGCAGCAAGCCGCGCGCACGCTCGGCTATCGCCACATAGTTCTCATTTTGCAGGTCGCCGCGCGTAAAGAGGCGGTTGCCAACAGCGACGGCAACCGCTCCGGCGTTAAAATAATCGACGATATTCTCCGGCGAAACATTGCCTTCAGCCGCAAGCCGCACATCCGGCATGCGCGAAGTCAACTCTTGAAGATAGGACGGCCCGCCCAGTGATGAGGCTGGAAAGACGGTAACCAACGCCGCACCTAGCGCCACTGCATTAGTTACTTCCGTCGGCGTCAAAGCGCCGACCAGAGCCGGAACCCTGTAGCGTCGGCACAGATCAACCATCATCGAATTGGTATAAGGCATAGCGATAAACTGTGCGCCGCTCTTAATCGCCCGATCCACCTGTTCATAGCTCATCACCGAGCTGGCTCCAATACAGGCGCGGTCGCCATGGGTGCGCGCCAATTCGGAGATAACGCGATAGCAGCCCGGCGTTGGCAGGGCGATCTGAATCAATCGAATGCCGCCAACCACGGCTGCTTCGGCAGCCCGCAGAGCCGTTTCGGCAGACGCCGCGCGCACCACAGCAAAGACGCGATTTGCCGATAGAAAATGATTGAAATCGGTGTCATTCATTCCGCTGACCATACGATGCTCAGCCAGATGGCGTTCCCTAGCCGCGCAAAACGACGCGCGCTGGCGCGCCATCGCCGTCTTTGACTTTCAGGGGCAAGCAGAGCATTTCATAATCTCCGGCTTCGATTTCCCGCAGGTCAAGCCCTTCGATGACCACCGTTCCAGCCTCCAGCAACGTGCGATGCGTCTCCGGTTCTGCGGCATCGAATTTATCCACGGAGAGGTAATCAATGCCAACGACTTTAATGCCGTCATTGACCAGCGCCCGCGCCGCGCCCGGAGTGATGGAAACGTAATCCTGCACGAATTTTTTCTGGCTCCACAAATAAGAGTTGCGGGTTTTGAAAAAGATGCGGGCATCGGCAGTGAAATCGAACTCTTCGAGAGCGGCTTCGTCAATCCGCGGGGCGGTCACTTCGACGACGCGCACTCGACCAATCAATAATTCCAGAGCGATCTGATCGACCGTAGCGCCTTTTTCGAAGAGGTGAAACGGCGCATCAATATGAGTGCCAGTGTGAGCGCTGAAAGAAAAGCGGCTGACATTGAATTTGCTGCCCTTCTCATTGAGCTTATGTCTGCGTTCAATCCTAATGGCAGGATCGCCCGGATAGATGACCATGTCTTTCGCAATCGGGACAGTCACATCATAGATTTTCATATTCGCTAACCTTTATTCGTACCGGAGGCATGCTATTTCGACAGCGTAAGGTTGTCAAACTCGTATGTAGCGGCGGCGCTCATTCAGTCGCGCGTGGGCTCACCCTGAAAATGGCTACCAAAGCCTTTTTGGCTGGGCGTAGAGTTACACTGCGCCTGTGCGGTTCCGCCGTTTTGGGAGAAGAGAGGATAAGAGAAGTCGCCGCCGTGATTGGGCGCGCAGCTGTTTGATGGCTTGCTTGAGTTGGCGGAGCAACCCTGATACCTGCGCGATTTGCTGACGATTGAGGCGCGCGCCGCCGAAACGAACCTGATTGTAAATCTCTGTGATTTGCCGAACCTGATCAAAACCCGTCTGCGCGGCGAACTCATTGGGAGTCTGATGCGGCGGTTTGAGCAATCCGCCTCGCGCCGTAATGGCCAGCATCGCTTCGTAAAATAAGACTGCCGACGCGCCGGACTGCTCATCCGGTGCTCTTCGCCAGCGCGGCACGATGAACAGACGATGCCACCAGGGGCCATAGCCTGTCGGTGCAAGGTGGCGGCGCTTACGATGCGCCGTCAGAATATAGGCTGTCAGCCAGAGCAACACAAAACCGAGTACGATGCCGATCAACTTCAATATCGCACCGACGTTCCATTGACGATCAAGCAGAAAGGCGGCGGTCACCTCTTTCATCCAGGTCGTGAATGCCAGATAGTAAGCGCGCACCGCGTCTTTGGCGTCGCGCAACTCATTTTGGATGGTCACCATGATCGAAGCCTGCTCGTCGCTATCGAGCGTGACGACATAATCGAGCCAGAACGATTCCAGCGCTTCCACATATTTTCTGACCGTGCCCAGTATGCCGACATTGCTGTAGTTATTGATTCCCGCAGGCGGCGTTGGATCGAATTCGACCCAAGCATCAAGATGCGCGAAGTAGACTTCGACCCACGAATGGGCGTCGCTTTCGCGCACCACGTAGGAACTGTTGATGTCGTTATACTCGCCCATCTGAAAGCCATTGACGAGACGCGCCGGGATATTCAACGTGCGCAACAGGATGGTCATCGCGGTGGCAAAGTACTCGCAATGGCCTTCGCGGGTTTCGAATAAGAACTCGGCTAAGGGGTCGCTCTTTGCCGGTTTCAAATCGAGTGAATAGCTGAAAGCCTTCAATTGCTCTTCGATGGCGCGCGCTTTGTCGTAATCGCTTCCTTTTCCGGCTGTCCATTCCAAAGCGAGCTGGCGGATGCGCGGATCGAGATTTTTCGGTTTTTGCAAAAAAAAGGTTTCGATTTCCGGTCGCAAGTTCGGAGG
Source organism: uncultured Clostridia bacterium (assembly GCA_964468725.1). Classification (GTDB taxonomy): domain Bacteria; phylum Acidobacteriota; class Blastocatellia; order UBA7656; family UBA7656; genus CAYXVU01. The sequence continues at coordinate 15,894 of CAYXVU010000062.1, read as the reverse complement.
GCGACCATCGGGCGACAACTCTCTGCGCAGCTCCTCTTCGCTCGGACGCGAGACATCTGAAAGCACGCTGTAGGTCACCCGGCGGTGGATGTCGTCACTCGTTATGGCAAGGGAATGTTGATCGTAGGCAACATCAGAAAATGGGCCTTTGATGCTGACGGGCTTGTAGGCAGCAAACAAAGATCGGGCTTTATTCTTCTCTAAAACGATTGTCTGCTCGACGGGATTGCGCGGGCTCGATTGCCCGGAGCCAATCTTGAAGGAATAATCGACTCGCGGCGTTCCGACAGACCCGGAAGTTAAAATGGAAGTGCGCTTCCCATCCTTATCCCGAAAAACTTTCCACGTGTCGTTCTCGTAATGATCGAGCGCGATGCCGCGCCAGCGCAGCCGCCTGCCGGGGTTACCTGCCAGTTGCACGCGCATGATGATGCGTTGATTCTTTTTAATGGCCGCAACTTTACCCAACTCGACGGTTTCGGAGAAACCGGTGAGCGCTGCGCTTTCGCCGAAGCCTTGCGCCACGCCGCCGCCGCCCAATCGCGGAATCAGAAAGAACAGCGGCAAGGTGAGCGCCCCGACGATCAACATCTGCGCCAACGAAGCGCCGAAGAGATAGCGTTTGCGCCCGCCGAGTTCGCTTACGGGGTTGCGGCGCGGTTTATTGGGTCGCACCTCTGTGTTAGAGAGGATAATCTCTTCGCTAGAGGATTTGACTTCTTGTCGGGCGCGGCGAATCTCGAAAGCGGCGAGCGCCGAAATAAAGACGAACAAGAACAAAGTCAGCGAGGCGATAAAGATGGCATTAAAGGTCAGCCCCGCGCTCAATAACATCTGAAAGAAAGCGAGCAAGTAGAGGAATACCCAATCGCGGTCGCGTTTGATTTGCAGCAGCTTGGCAGCCGACAAAAACAGCGTCAGATGGACGAGCGCCAAGACGCGCCCGCTCACCAACATGGCATCGGCGGCAAACAAGGGAATGTATAAAATCGCTATCACGCGCCACAGCACTTCGGAGGGTCGCCAGCGCGTGAGGTTGCGCACATCGGCGTAATAGCTTACAGCGAAAAGCAGCGCATAGAGCGACAAAGACGGCGCATCCACTTCGCCGGTCAGTGCCAGTCCGACAAATGCTGCCCCAATCAGGGCGTATGAGATGGTGCGAAAATAACTCTCCATCAGAGACAATGAACGAGGAGTGATGAGTGATAGATTACGCCGTCAAACCATTCATCCGCCAGCACTCCGCTTTCCGCCTTTCCTCAGAGGTCTTCCATAAATACGACGTGTGCGCTGCGCCAAACGCTTGCGGGAATCGTGCCTTTCGCTGCCGCCGTGATTAAGAATTTGAAGCATCGCTCGTCGGTCAGCGTCGGCACGTTTTTCAGTAACCCTTCCAACGGACTTGCCGAAGGTTCTGCCGTCTCTTCGGCGGGCGTCAGCGTCGCCAACGAGCGCAAAATTTCATAGAGATGCTCATAGCTCGCCCGCGACGGCACGTTCAATTGATCGTCCAAGGTGATGAATTCGACTTCGGCATTCTCTTTGATGAAGTGGTTGGCCAGCGAGGCCGCTAACTCGATGGCTTTTTCGAATTGCTGGTCAAACAAGGCCAACGCTGCGGCATCAACTGCCGCAGCGAAGCGCACAGGACGCGCCGTGTCGAATACGATGGTCAGCCGCCGCTCATCGTCGCGCATGTATTCGCGCACCATTAACTCGTTGAGTTTGGCGGTCGCTTTCCAGTCAATGTTTCGCATGTGGTCGGATGATTGATAATGACGGATGCCATACAGATCATCGCCATAGCCGCGCGTGTTCGAGTGAACCTGTCCGGCCAGCATCGGCAGTGCGTGATAAAAATCGCTGATGGGGCGCGGTTTGGGATAGACCAGAATCTCGCCTGTAGCGCCGATCTTGCGCCATTTTTTAAGGAAGCCCGCCGGAAACTTTGTCGAGATGCGAAAGGCGTTGATGGGATAGCGCCCGCGTTTGTCGAAGGTGTAATCAATGCGCGAACGAGCCGTCGCCTTGGGTGGCGTAAGCGCAAAGTAGGCGAGCTTGCCGATCTCTTCCGATTGACGTGGCCGGTGAGGTTGAGCCGCAGAGCCTTTCTCCTTGCTGCGCCGTTGGGCTTTTTTATGACGACTCTCTTGCGGCTCGGACAGGGCTTCGATCATCAGGCTGAAACTCGGAATCCAGCGTTTGTGATTGGTCAGATTGACGGTGATGTTGGCCGGTTCGCCCGCAAAGATATGATCGGGAAAGCGCATCTGTACGGAGAGATCGCCAAGCGTGACGCGCCCGAGAAAGTTTGCGGCAAAGAAGAACGCCAGCAACGCCGACAACACCAGATAGAGCAAATTGTTGCCCGTGTTCCAGGCCGCAATGCCGATGACGAGCAGGAGGACGACGAAGAATAGTCCTTCGACCGTAATCGTCGTCCGAATGGCGAAGCGCAGAATTTCGAGGCGGATATTGCGCGCCAGTTTCGGAATGATATAGAGCGCTCCGACCAGCGCCAGAATCAAGGAGAGCGCCGCCGCAATCGCGCCTTGCACCAGTTGATTCTGTTCGGCAGCAATTGAACTGAGCAGGGCGATGACGAAGGATAAGCCAAGCAGAAAAGAGGTGATGAGGAAATCACGCAACGCCTGCCGATTCATACTGCAACCTCATAGCGGCACATTGACGGTTTTGAGAATCTCTTGCAGTGCGGCTTCGGCTTCATCCGAACGTCGCAGCCCTGTCGAATAGCGCGAGTTGACGACGATGCGATGGGCGAAGACGGGCGTAACCAGTTGCTTGATGTCGTCAGGAATCACGTAATCGCGGCCTTTGATAAAGGCCAGCGCTTGCGCCGCGTGATAGAGCGCGAGACTGCCGCGCGGGCTGACGCCGAGGCTGAGGATTTCGGTCTCCCGAGTCGCGCGCACAATGCGGATCAAATAGTCTACCAACGCTTCATCAACATTCACTTCCCGCACTTCCTGTTGTAACGCGAGGATGTCGCTGCTGTGCATGACCGGGGCGAGATGGTCAACCGATGAGGTGAGCGACTGCTGCCGCAAAATGATCTTTTCGTCTTCCGCGTCAGGGTAGCCCATGCGAACGCGCATCAGGAAGCGGTCGAGTTGCGATTCGGGCAGCGGATAGGTTCCGTGATGTTCGATGGGGTTTTGCGTCGCCAGCACGATGAACGGGCGGGGCAATTGATAGGTCTCTTGCTCAACCGTGACATGGCCTTCGGCCATCGCTTCGAGCAAAGCCGATTGCGTCTTCGGCGTCGTGCGATTGATCTCGTCTGCGAGAATGACGTTGGCGAAGATCGGCCCGCGTTTGAATTCAAACGTGCCACCACGTTGATCGTAGACCGCCAGCCCTAAAATATCCGAAGGCAAAAGGTCGGAGGTGAACTGGATGCGTTGAAAGGTACAATCGAAACTGCGCGCCAAAGTCTGTGCGAGCGTCGTTTTGCCGACTCCAGGCACATCTTCGATGAGCAGATGGCCGTCCGCCAGCAGAGTGACGAGAGCCAACTCTACGACATCGGTCTTGCCGCGAATGACGCTTTCGATTGTGGATTGGAGTTGCTCGATCTTACTCGCGGTTGTTATCACTCAAATCCGATCCTTCGTTTCAATTTACGACGCGATTCAAATCTAGCACACTGAGCGGCAGCCGTGAAGAGTAGTTGCAAAAGGCACCGATTTTCCGCACAGTTCTTCTGCACGAGCGATGACACTCGACTTCAACAACGTGCCGGATGATTTCCCTGATGATCTGCGCTACGCCGAAGCGGATGCGCCGGTTCCGTCTTGGGAGCAGGCCACGCGCAGCGTGCAGGCCCACGATCCGTACATGACGGCAGCCCTTTCGCGCATCGTTGCCGACACGCAAGACGAGAATCAGGCGCGCGCCGTTTGGGAAAGTTGGCCGGATATCTATCGCCGTTCAACGGCGTTGTTGATTGACAAAATTCATGTTGAAGGCTGGCTCGATTTCGTCGGCGCGATCATCAATGTGTGGGACGGCGGCTGGTTCTTCTATCCGCGCGTCACGAACGAAGGATTTCTTTCGGATTTACTCGATGCGAAATCCGCCCTCGGCGGAGCCTACACGCGCAGCGAACTAAGCAATGGCGTGTTCGCCTTTTTGAATTCGTGGAATCATAAAGCGTGGGTCGAAAGCTGGATGGAGAACGATGCCGGTATGGCGGCGCTGCATGTCGGGATGTTTGCCAATGGCACGGCGGAGGTTCATCTTGACGCCTTCAACCCGCTTTATACTAACGGTGCCCCTCCGGCGGATGTCATCGAAATCCCGCTGCTGGGCTCCTTCAATCATCGCTTGTTTCAACTGCATCGTCGGTGGGAGCAATCCGAATATGCGACCGTTGCACGGCGGTCTGCAAACTTCTATCACATGCTGCGCCGAGAGATCGCTTTGTCGTTTTGATGAATGCTGGCCGGTTGCTTGAAAGGCTTTCGAGCGAGAAATATAATTCCGCCGTTCAACACCAATCGTTTTATCATGGCGAATTCATAGGAGGATTGATGCTGGTTCCGAAAGTACAACTCATCCCGCCGCCCGAACAGGTCGAAGCCTTCTTGCGCGAAAAGGGCGCGCTGCGCGAAGGGCGATTCGAATTCCCCAACGGAATGCAATCGAACTATTACTTTCAAATGCCGCTTGCCATGCGCTATCACGGCGATGCGCGCATTCTGAATGTGGCTCTGTCACGCAAACTCAGACAAGAGCCTGATGTCCTGTCTGCTCTGCCGGATTGTGCCGTCGTTGCGCCTGCTGCCGGTGGCATCCCCGTCGCCTTCGGCATCCGTGAAGCCCTTGATGCCGATCAAATCTTCTGGGCGGAGAAAGAGGGCGGACGCTATTACCTGCGACAGTACTTCGATATTCGCGGGCTCAAATGTATTCTTGTTGACGACATCGTGCGCTCCGGCAAAGTGACGACCGCGATGGTCGAACTGATTCAGGACGCGGGCGCGGAAGTCATCGCCATCGGTTCGCTCGTCCACTTCAAAGACGCGCACATGGAGATCGGCGACATTCCCTATTACAGTCTGCTCGATATTGATGCAAAGGTTTACCAACCCGGCCAATGGCCGGAAGACCGCCAAGACGAGCCGATTGAAAAAGTTTGGATCTAATCAGAGGAGGAGACCTGATGACCCACAATTTCACTGGCCGCATCGCCAAACCCAGCCTCAAGCTGATGCTGGCAAGCCTTTTTCTTATGGTGTTGGCCGCGCCCGTTTGGGCGCAGCAGGGAGCCGCCGCGCCACAGATGATGCAAGCGCCGCAAGGCGCGACCACGAAAGTCGCAACCGTCTATGGCCAAAAGATTCATTATGTCGAAGCCGGAAGCGGCCCGGTCGTGATCTTGATTCACGGACTCGGAGCCGATCATACCAGTTGGGCGCCGACCATCGCGCCGCTGGCCGAAAAGTTTCGCGTCATCGCCCTCGATCAGATCGGCTTCGGGCGTTCCGATAAACCGGTCATCAACTATCGCGTCGGCACATTGGTAGACTTTCTCAACGGTTTTTACAAAGAGTTAAAGATTGACCGCGCTTCGCTCGTCGGCAATTCGCTGGGCGGCTTTACGGCGGCGGCCTTCGCGCTCAAGCATCCCGAAAAAGTCGAACGCCTCGTTTTAGTAGATGCGGCGGGTTTCGCCGTTCCCAAAGGCACAGACCCGAATGCCTTCAACGTCCTCAATCCCTCAACCCGCGAGGGCATCAAGCAAGTCATGTCGCTGGTCTTTTACAACAAGCAGATGTTTGAAAACGACGCGGTGATTGATACCCTCTACGCACAGAAGATGGCGCGCGGCGATGGCTATACAGTGCAGAGATTTATCGAATCCATCATGCGCGGCGAAGATGTGCTGGATGGCAAGCTGTCGGCGCTGAAAACTCCGACCTTGATCGTTTGGGGGCGCGAAGACCTGCTGACGCCGCTCGATGGCGGGCAGCGTTTCCAAAAAGAGATTGCTAACTCCGCTCTCTTCATTATCGAGAAGTGCGGACATGTTCCGCAGATGGAGAAACCCGCCGAGTTCAACGCCGCCGTCATCCGATTCCTCAACGGCTCGGAGGCCGCAAGTAAATAGTCTCTCTTCGCCTAGAAGGACGGGTGGCGAGGTAAGTCCATCGCCTCTGCCGCCCGTTTTGTCTGCGCTCAACCCGCAGCTTATTCGTACTTGTTGAGTTCCAATTTAGCGATGGCTTCCCTATGCACCTCGTCCGGGCCGTCGGCCAAGCGCAGCGTGCGCGCACCGGCATAGGCTTTCGCCATCATGAAGTCATCGCTGACGCCGCCGCCGCCATGCGCTTGAATCGAGCGATCAATCACCCGCAACGCCATATTCGGCGCGACAACCTTAATCATCGCAATCTCAGCCCGCGCCGCTTTATTGCCGACCGTGTCCATCATATAAGCGGCTTTCAAGACTAACAGCCGCGCTTGTTCAATCTCCATGCGCGACGTGGCGATGTCGGCGCGAATCGTGCCTTGATCGGCCAACCGTTTGCCGAAAGCGATACGCGAGGTCACGCGTTTGCACATCGCTTCGAGCGCGCGTTCGGCCAATCCAATCAATCGCATGCAATGATGAATGCGGCCGGGGCCAAGCCGCCCTTGCGCGATTTCGAAACCGCGCCCTTCGCCAAGCAGCATATTCGACGCCGGTACGCGCACGTTTTCAAAGGTCACTTCGGCGTGGCCATGCGGCGAATCGTCATAGCCGAAGACATTGAGCATGCGTTTGACCGTAATGCCATCAGCATCCATCGGCACAAGGATCATAGATTGTTGCTTATGTTTGTGCGCGTCGGGGTCGGTTTTGCCCATGAAGATAGCGATCTTACAGCGCGGGTCACCTGCGCCCGATGTCCACCATTTGCGCCCGTTGATGACATATTCATCGCCGTCGCGCCGGATGCTTGATTGAATGTTGGTCGCATCGGACGAAGCCACGTCCGGTTCGGTCATCGCAAAACAAGAGCGAATCTCGCCGTTGAGCAGCGGCTTGAGCCATCGCTCTTTCTGTTCTTCCGACCCATAACGCGACAGCACCTCCATGTTGCCGGTGTCGGGTGCAGAGCAATTGAAGACCTCCGGCGACCAACCGACGCGCCCCATGATTTCGCATAGCGGCGCGTATTCCAGATTGGTCAGCCCTGCGCCGTGTTCGCTTTCGGGCAGGAAGAGGTTCCATAGCCCTGCGCTAATGGCCTTCGGTTTGAGTTCTTCGATGATGGGAATCGGCTGCCAGGGGTCGCCCGCTTCGTGCTGTTGGCGATAGGTCGGCTCATTCGGATAGATAAAGGTTTCGTAAAATTCCAACAGCTTCTCGCGCAATGCTTGTACTTTCGGTGAATAATCGAAGTGCATGTCGGTTCTCTCCTTTCGCGGAGTCGAACCATATCATAGAAAGCCGCAATGATGAATGATGCGAGGCGAATCGGTCGCGCCGAACCTCTGGCTTACGGCTTTGATCTGTTGTCCAAGCCCTCGAAACTGCGGCGAAAGGGCGCAAGGCCGCGCCACAAAATCAATGCGGCGATGATCTCCGAAGCCAAACAGACCGCCAGCAGAGACCAATGCACGCGCTCTTTATTTTGAAAGACCCTATCGGTCAGCAGCCCCACCAACAGCGGCCCCAATCCAATGCCGATCAAATTGACGGCGAACACATAGATTGCCGACGCTTGCCCGCGCAGATTAGCAGGCATAATCTGTTGAATCGCTGCGGGCGCAACGCCAAACGGCACGCTGCCCATGAAGATATACGGCGCATACATGGCAATGGCCGCTGCGCCGTTTGGCATCAGATACATCAACAGCGTAGGCGGGATGAGCAACACGGCTCCTAATATGCCGACCCGCATCGTCGCATCCGACTTGCCGCGCTCCGCCAACCAATCGGCCATTCTTCCTCCCGCCACAACGCCGAGCGTGCCGAAGATCGCCATCACCGTTCCCAAGCCGATACCGGCTTGCGTCTCCGTCAATCCATGCACGCGCTTCAAATAGGTTGGATTCCACCCGCCGCTGGCATTTGTGCCCAAGGCGATGATGCCGAATCCGATGCTGTGACAGAGAAACGTGGCTTTGTTGGCGATGAGGTAATCGTAGACTGCACGCCGCGACGGGCGTGTTGCGATGGCCATCGAGTTGTGCGACATCGCATCGCGCCGCGGTGGCTCTTTGATGGTAAATAGCACGAGCGCGAACAACACGCCCGGCAAGCCGACGATAAAAAAGATCGCTTGCCACGATTGCACAGCACCCACAAGCGGCAGCGACCAAGCCGTCTGCTCGGCTGCCAGCCCGACGATGGCTCCGCCGACAATGTAAGCCAACCCTGCGCCGATGTAGATGCCCATCGAATAGACGCTGATGGCTGTGGATAAGCGCCTTTTCGGAACTGTATCGCTGATGAGTGAGTAGGCCGCAGGTGCGAGCGCCGCTTCGCCGATGCCGACACCAACGCGGAGCAGCAACATTTGCGCGTAGGTCTTTGCCAACCCGCATCCGGCAGTCATCAGACTCCAAAACGCGAAGCCGATGGCGATCAAGCCGCGACGGCTGCGCGTGTCTGCCAGACGACCGAGCAGGATGCCGAAAAAGGTGTAGAAGAGTGCGAAGCTTGTGCCGCTCAACAGACTCATTTCGGTATCGCTGATGCCGAGGTCGCGTTGAATCGGCGCGACCAGCAGATCGAGGATGCGCCGGTCAATGAACGAGAAGATGTAGACGAAGGTGAGAACGCCGACGACATACCACGTATCGGCGATGGAGGAGAGAGCCTCTTCCGCAGGCGGAGGAGCGGGCGGCGTAAGGGAATCGGTTTCCGTCGTCAACTCGCTCTCCCCGCTATTCGATTTCGACGATCTTATCAATGCCGTCTCCTTTGCACAGCACCCAGTAGGTGCCGCGTCCCGAAGCGTACCAGGGTTGCAGGTTGGCGATGATGTGTTGCTTAGCCCATGCTTGCGGAAAGGAGCCAGTATTTCCGGCTTCGATCTCTTTGAGGGATTTGAGGAGTTGTGAAAATTGGCTGTCGTCATCTAAAAACCAGAAGGTCACATCCGGTTCTTTGTGATGGAGTTTCTTGGCCAGCTTGATGAGTTCGTCGTCGCTCAATTTGGGCGCGACGAGAATATACTTGTTGGCGATCTTATAGCGATTCGTAAAGGTTCCTAACACTTTGAAGGTCGGTTTATCATCCGGCTTTTGCGGCTGCGGCATTTGCGAGGCAGAAGGCGAAGGAGCGCTCATCACCAGCAGGGACAAGAGGAAGAACAGAATCGGCATTCGCTTCATTCGCTTCTCCGGATGCGCGCTCAATCGGTTACGGCACGGGCGAAAATAATAATGTATCGAACGAGGCCAGCGCTACGGTTTTGTGCAGGCTGTTGCGGGAGGCCGTAGGGGAGACAAAGAGGAAAGGAGAAGGGAGACGATTCACGCCTCTTCTCCCTCCTCCTCAAGCCACAGGTTGCGCGCGTTCGATGATGCGAGCAAAGGCGATGTCGCTCGGCAAAGTGCCGTAGACAGTAGGGCCGCCGCCCTGCAACCGGGAGGCGCAAAAGGCTTCGGCAACATACGCTGGGCTGTTTCTGAGCAACAAGGAGGCTTGCAACGCCAGCGCGAGTCTTTCCGTAATCACGCGCGCCCGCAGTTCGAGGCTTGCCGTTTCGCGCAGGTCGGCTTGCAAGCCCGCAACGAAAGCATCAAGGTGTGGACTCAGACCGCGCGCCAGTTCAATTTCGCTGAGCAACGCCGTCAACGATTCCGGCTCGCGGCGCAAGGCGCGCAGCACGTCCAGACAGATCACATTGCCCGAACCTTCCCAAATCGAACTGAGCGGCGCTTCTCTGTACAAGCGCGGCAGAATGGACTCTTCCACATAGCCTGCGCCGCCGTGACATTCCAACGCTTCATGAACCAATCCGGCAGTGCGTTTGCAAATCCAGTATTTCAACACCGCAGTGGCAAGGCGCGAAAAGGCGCGCGCTTCTACCTCTTCGCGCCCGTCATCATAAGCGCGCGCCAGTCTGAGCAGGCTCACCGTCGCCGCTTCCGATTCAATGGCCAGATCGGCCAGCACGTTTTGCATCAACGGTTGTTGATTTAACAGTTTGCCAAAGGCGGCGCGATGCGCCGTGTGATGCAAGGCTTGCGCGACGGCTTGCCGCATCAGCGACGCCGAACCGATGACGCAATCGAGCCGGGTGTGCGACACCATATCAATGATTGTCGCCACGCCGCGCCCTTCATCGCCGATCAGTTGGGCAACCGCGCCACTGTATTCGATCTCGCTCGAAGCGTTGGCGCGGTTGCCGAGTTTATCTTTGAGCCGCTGAATGAAGATGCGATTGCGCGTGCCATCGGGCAACCAGCGCGGAACCAGAAAACACGATAAACCTTTGTCAGTGTAGGCGAGCGTCAAAAAGGCATCGCACATGGGCGCAGAACAAAACCATTTATGGCCGGTGAGTTCGTATTCGCCGGGTGTGTTCAGTGGCATGGCGCGCGTCGAATTAGCGCGTACATCCGAGCCGCCCTGCTTTTCAGTCATCGCCATGCCGAGCGTGGCGCTCTTTTTTTGATTTGCGGGAATGAAGCGCGGGTCATATTCGGTCGCCGTCGAGCGCGGAATCCACTCGGCGGCGACCTGCGGTTGATGGCGCAAAGAGGGGACGACGGAATAGGTCATCGAGATGGGGCATAACACCCCCGCTTCGACTTGCGAGAGTTGGTAGAAGAGCGCGGCGCGCGCGACATTCGCGCCGCGTCGCGGCTCATTCCAGGGCAGCGCATGAATTTGGCTCGACATGGCGATCTTCATCAACTCGTGATAAGCGGGATGAAATTCGACTTCGTCAATGCGATTGCCGAAGCGATCATGGGTTTTGAGAATCGGGGAGTAGCGGTTCGCCTGAAAGCCGAGATCAATAATTTCCGGTTTGCCCATCAACTGGCCGAACTCGCTGACCGTTTCGTGCGCCCAATCCGCCCCTTCGCGTTGCACCCCTTCTTTCAGCGCCCGGTCGGCTTCATAGAGGTTATAGTCTTCGAGCGGCGGCGGCTGGTTCTTCACTTCGTGAGTTGCGAATTGTGCTTTCATCTCTGTTTCCCCATCTATTTGCGGACGCCGAGCGTGCTGCGCAATAGCTGTTGCTCTGGAAAAAAATAGACGGATTAACACAAATGAGCAATCTGCCTGTGTTAATCCGTCGTCTCAGATTTCATCTACCCTTACGGGTTGGCTTTTTTGTATTTGTCGAACCAGCCGCCGATGTAAGCCGTCTTCGCCATCCAATGGCTCGGACGACGACGAATGCCATGCGGCTCACCCGGTACGCGGATCAACATGCTTTCGACGCCAAGTAGTTTCAAGGCTTGATAATACTGCTCCGATTCCGACATCGGCGTTCGGTAATCCTCTTCGCCGGTCAACACCATAGTCGGCGTCTTGACGTTCTTGACGACCGAAAGCAGCGAGCGTTTTTCATAGTGTTCGACGTTGTCCCACGGCAAGCCCGGAAACCAGTACTTGCTCGTCCAGTTGCCGATGTCCGCCGTCAACACGAAGCTGTACCAATTAATCACCGGATAGACGGTCACCGCAGCGCGAAAGCGCGGCGTGCGCCCGATCATCCAACAGGTCAATACGCCGCCGCCGCTGCCGCCTGTGACAAACAGGTTCTCTGCATCCACATAACCTTTTGCCAATGCCGCATCAACGCCCGAATTGAGATCGTAAAAATCATCCCCCGGATAGGCGTGATGAATCAGATTGCCGAACTCTGCGCCGTAGCTCGTCGAACCGCGCGGATTGGTGTACAAAACGACGTAGCCTTTGGCCGCCCACACCTGTTTTTCAAAATCGAAGCGGTCGCCATAGTTGGCAAACGGCCCGCCGTGAATCTCCAGAATCAACGGGTACTTCTTTGACGCATCGAAATCGGGCGGCTTGATGATCCAACCGTGCACTTTGCGATTATCTTTTGATGAAGCGTACCAAATCTCTTCGACCTCGCCGAGTTTGCGACTGGCAAAGAGATCGTCATTGACCGCAGTGATGACTTTCACATTCGCGTTGCCGCTGGTGCCAACGGCGATGTCTCCCGGCACGTTTGGACGGCTGTAGCTGAAGGCAAACGCGCCATTCGGGGTGATCGAATACGAGCCGCCGCCATAGGCGCTGCCGCCGCCACCCAAACTGTTCGTCAACGGTTTGACCGCTCCATCCAGCGAAATATGCGCCAGTTTGGTATTGCCCAAATCGTCGTATTGAAAATAGAGTCCTTTGCCATCGGCTGCCCAACGCAGGTTGCCGACGTCCCGATCAAGAGCGCCGGAAATCAGCCGCGCATTGCTGCCATCGCGGTTCATGACATAGAGCTTGCTGACCTGATAGCCGAGACGACGATCATCAAACCCCGTATACGCGATCAGCTTGCCATCGGGCGAGACCAGGGGCGCATTGTCCGGGCCGTTGCGCGTTGTCAGCGCGCGCACGCTGCCATCGGCAACGGCGAACTCGTAGACTTCTGTGTTCACGGGTTCAAGATCGTAATCATCATGGCGATTGGCCGACATCAACAGATGTTTGCCGTCGGGCGACCATACCGCTTCGCTGGCGCGAAAGGCTGCGCCGCCGTGTTGATAATTACCGCTCGAAATTTGGCGCGGCGTGCCGCCTTCCGCAGCGACGACGAATAGGTGTGTATACCCCGGTTTCAGATAGCCCGGCCCGTTGAAGCGATAGACCAGTTTATCAATCAACACCGCAGGCTCTGCCCATTTCGCGCCCGGCGGCGGCGACGGCACATTGCCGATCTGCACAGGTTTGTCCGGTACAAAGGAGGTGAAAGAAATCTGCTTGCCGTCGGGCGACCAATTGATTCCGGCGGGCGGATACTGCAAGTTGGTGAGCTTCGCCGTCTGCCCTGTGTCCATCCAGCGCACGTAAATTTGCGGCGTGCCTTCTTGATCGGAGATGAAAGCGATGCGCGCGCCATCAGGCGACCAGCGCGGTGACAAATCACTGCGATTGCCGGTGGTGAGCGGGCGATGATCGCTGCCATCGAAATTGATGATCCAGAGATTCGACAGGTTCCGATCCGTCATCACCTCAGCAAACTGGCGAACGTAGATGATCTTTTTGCCATCCGGCGAAATCTGCGGATCGGTTGCATATTCCAGATGGAAGACGTCCCATGCCGTCAAACGATTGCTTTGCGCCGTTGCCGACGCCGACAAGAAGGCGCACGCAAGCAGCAACCCCATCAAGCTCTTCGCAGAAAAGCTACGCATACCTCACCTCCATGAATGTATTTGGTTGTTGTGGTCAGAGAGACTCTCTCGAACTATGCGAGTCTGTCCGACCAGTGTCAAGCGCGGCCATCGGCAGCCGGAGCCATTCGGTTTTGCATCAAGTGAACCAAGAACCGGATACGGATGAGCATGAATGGGGAGAGGGTCACAGATCAATCGGTTGTATCCGTGTCAATTCCTCCAACCCAGGTTTATCCGCGTTCCCTTTCTCGTCCGCCGCTCGGCTGTTGGGAAACGGCATCGTCCGGCGCACTCTGACTTATTGAATCGTCAGCATAAAGGTGACGCTGTGTTCTTCGCCCGCTTGGTCGCGGCCTGTGAAGACCAAAGGATGTGTGCCGACCGGCGACGTGAGTCTCACTCGGTAGACGAACTTCTGACTCTGCCCTAAGACCACAGGGTTGGCAGTCTTCAACTTCAAATCGAGGTCAAGTCCGTTCGGCGCGGTGACTGTGACGTTGCCCGTAAAGCCCGCTGCGCGGACGACGCTGACAGTGAGCTTTAACTTTTTATCGCGCACCACCGTCGCCGCTTGTGAACTCAATTGCAACGTGAAGTTTGGGGTCATAACGATTTTGGCAATGAAACCATCGCCGCCGCCATTGGCCGTCAAATCCGGCCCGCCCAAGACAGGAAAAGAGGTTTCCGTCGAATCGGTGTCGCCGACGACATAGGCTGCCCCTTGCGCATCAACTACGATGCCGCCGCTGAAGCCGAAATCGCCATCCGTGCCGCCGATGAAGCCGCAATAGGACAGCCCTGTGCCTGCGCCATTGACCTTCGCAATATAGGCATCGCAATCGCCGCCATTGTGAGTCAGATCGGGGCCGACGGTGACCGGGAAACTCGTTTGCGTCGAGTCCGTATCGCCGAACACGTAGGCGTTGCCATTCGCATCAACGGCGACCCCGCCGCAGAAATCATCGCCCGCGCCGCCGATATAACCGCAGTAGGTGAGGGCAATGGTTGCCCCATTGATCTTGGCAACGAAAGCGTCCGTATCACTGCCGTTGTGCGTCAGGTCGGGGCCGACGGTGACCGGAAAGGTGTTTTGCCGCGAATCGGCTTCACCGGCAACATAGACATTGCCCGCGCCATCAATCGCAATGCCGTTGCCGAAGTCGTCATTATCGCCGCCAATGTAGCCGCAAAAATCGAGTGCCAGCCCCGAAACATTGACCTTTGCTACGAAGGCATCGGTCGCGCCGTTATGCGTCAGGTCAGGGCCAAGCAAGACCGGAAAGCTGCCTTGCGTCGAATCAGTGTCGCCCACAATGTAAGCGCCGCCGTTGGCATCAAGCGCAATCTCGGAAGCCGAATCGTTGCCCGCGCCGCCCACATAACCGCAATAGACGAGCGCCGTGCCTGCCGAATTGACTTTTGCAATGAACGCATCGAAGTTGCCATTGAAGGTCACATCCGGGCCGAGCGTCGCCGGAAAACTGTTTTGCGCGGAGAGGGTGTCGCTGGTCACATAGGCGTTGCCGGTTGCATCTACGGCAACATCGCCGCCGAAATTGAACTCTGTGCTGATGCCGCCGATGAAGCCGCTATAGATGAGCGCCGTGCCTTGCGCGTTGATCTTTGTTATGAAGGCATCGCGGCTGCCATTGTGCGTCAAATCGGGGCCGCCGAGAACCGGAAAGGTGGCTTCCGTCGAAGAGGTGCCGCCGAAAACGTAAGCATTGCCCGCTGAATCAACAGCGATGCCGCCGCCTGTTTCATCAGCATTGCCGCCGATAAAGCCGCAATAAACGAGCGCCGTGCCTTGCGCGTTGAGTTTGGCGACGAAGACATCGTTATTCCCATTCTGCGTCAAATCGGGGCCAATCGTTTCGGGGAAAGTCGCTTCCGTCGAGCGCGTTGAGCCGGTGATGTAGGCATTGCCCGCCGCATCAATCGCAATGTCTTGGGCAATGTCGAGCGCGTTGCCGCCGATGAATCCGCAATAGGCCAACACCACCGGATCAATTACCAGCGTGTGGTTGCGATCATAATCGCTGACTTCGAAGGCGACCAGTGGCGAGGCGTCAGTGACCGGCTCGTTGGCGCTGCCTTCGAGATTGTCTGCGCCGAGTTTGAAGGATGTGGCGACCTCTACCGATTGGCCGTTGATCTCCTGATACGAGACGGGGCGTTGATCTTTGATGGTGCGCAGGGGCGTGTTGATCTCCACCTCCCCCGCGTCGGTAAGGCGCACATCCCTAGCGCCGCGATAGGCGAAGCGAATGCGCGACGGGTCGGCGTGCGGTTTGACGATGAAGGAAT
Organism: uncultured Clostridia bacterium; assembly: GCA_964468725.1. Lineage (GTDB taxonomy): Bacteria > Acidobacteriota > Blastocatellia > UBA7656 > UBA7656 > CAYXVU01. The sequence continues at coordinate 249 of CAYXVU010000062.1, read as the reverse complement.
ACTTGAGTTGGCGCAGGTTCCCTTCGTACACCAAATCAATGCCCGGCCATAGCTCTTCATAGACGACGCGGGTGAAGGTTGGCAAAGCGGTTTGCCATTCGGAGAGCTGACCTTTGAAGTAGTTGACAGAGGCTTCGGCAGGCGCATCGCCGCGCATTTTCACGTTGGGATTCGCGCCGATGAAATCCAGTTTAAGCGTCCAGCTTTGCCAGTCCCTTTCACGGTGAGCAATGGGTTGCAGCTCCGCTG
>CAYXVU010000061.1:0-27737 GCA_964468725.1 uncultured Clostridia bacterium | reverse complement strand
AGAAGACGTAGCCAAAATCCGATTTTTGGGCTAACCCCATAAAGGCCAAAAAAGGGGGGAGGTTAGCCCAAACGAGCTAATTGTTGAGTTCTTTGATAGTTAAATAGAATTTCTGACAAAATTTTCAAACGATTTTGACAAGAAAGTGAGGGGATTTTCGGGGGGGTAGCCCAAAAGGGCATGTAAAGGGCTGAAAACAAAGGCCGAAAAAGCCCGACAGTCAGAATCGAAGACGCGATCATTAGCCGATTGAAACGGCTCATGTACGACCCGATAAGCACTCGGACAGTTTTTTAGCGAACTATTTTGGAATGCCGAGCACTTGTTTCCAACGGTTTAGACCGCAAAATACTGAGATGTAAATCTGTCCGACTACTTACCAACTGATCTTTGACTCGGTCAGAATCGAAGATACGACCTTTGCGCCTTTGCGACTTTGCGTTACAAGATGGGCAGGCGAATGAGGATGATGATTGCCGGAAGCTCCTGCCTTCAAAGGGCAACGGACGACGGACAACGAACAAAAACCAAGCTCTGCTACCTTCTTCCTACCTGCCGCGCTATAATTCCTGCCGATGGTTATCGTCATAGACAATTACGATTCATTCACTTATAACCTCGTGCAATACCTCGGCGAACTCGGCCAGAAGGTCGAGGTCTTTCGTAATGACGCAATCACGCCCGATCAGATTCGCGCTCTCCGCCCACAATGCATCGTCATTTCACCCGGCCCCGGCACGCCTGACACAGCAGGCATCACGCTCGATGTCATTCGCCAATTCGCCGGTATGGTTCCCATACTTGGCGTCTGCCTCGGCAATCAATCCATCGGACAAGCCTTCGGCGGGCGCGTCGTGCGTGCGCCGTACTTGATGCACGGCAAGACTTCGCAGATTTGTCATGACTCGCGCACCATCTTCAAAGGGTTGCCCTATCGCTTCAATGCTACTCGCTATCACTCGTTGATTGTCGAAAACGACCACTTGCCCGAATGCCTTGAGATTTCCGCCACCACTCCCGATGGGTTGATTATGGGATTGCGCCACCGCGAGTTTGCGGTCGAAGGCGTGCAATTCCATCCCGAATCGGTGATGACGGAACATGGCAGGCAATTACTGGAAAACTTTCTCACCCTCACCTGCGGATAATTACATGTCGGCAACAGGTTCAACACTACCCGATGGCGTGCTGTCGGCGGGCGGCATTCTCGATACCATCGTCAGCGACCGCGTCAAACAACTGACAGCAGCAAAAGATCGCGTCCCGTTGTCACACCTGAGAGAAGTTGCGCAACTACACAAACCCAAATACTCATTTTTCGATGCGCTCAATCGCGCCGACCGCATCAATATCATTGCCGAAATCAAACGCCGTTCGCCTTCGAAAGGCATTCTTCGTGAGCCATTCGAACCGCTGCAAATTGCGCGCAGTTATAAGGCAAATGGCGCAGCAGCGATTTCGATACTCACTGAAGAGAAGCATTTCGGCGGCTCGCTCGAATATCTGCGCGTCGTCGGTGAGCGCGTGAATATCCCTCTGCTTCGCAAGGACTTTATTTTCGATGAGTATCAAGTCGTTGAAGCAGTCGCAGCCGGGGCGCAGGCTATCTTGTTGATCGTTGCTATCCTCAGCGATGATCTGTTGAGCTATCTGTTGGGGATGGCCAAACAGCATGGAATTGACGCGCTCGTCGAAGTTCACAACGCCAGCGAGATGCAACGTGCGACGACTGTCGGCGCAAGCACCATCGGCGTGAACAATCGCGATTTGACGACTTTTCAGGTTGATCTGCAAACTTCCGTGCAATTGGCCAAGCAAGCGCCGAAAGAGACACTGCTGGTCAGCGAAAGCGGAATTCATCAGCGAGAGGACATTGCCCGGTTACAAGCGGCTGGCTATCACGCCTACTTGGTGGGAGAAAGTTTTATGCGCGCGGAGGATCCCGGCCAGGCGTTGCAAGCCTTATTGTAATCATAGGCAATCGGTTGTGACCGAAAACCAGTTCACCTCCGAGAACGTAGGAACAGATCAGAGAGCAGTCGAGGCAGCTGCCCGTATAAGATCAAAAATGGCTGGCGTCATGAATCGAGTGAAGGTGAAAATTTGCGGTGTTCGCACCCTCAAAGAAGCGCAAGCCGCGATTGAAGGAGGAGCTGATGCGCTCGGCTTCAACTTTTGGCCGCGAAGCGCGCGCTACATCGAGCCGCAAACAGCCCGCGAGATCGTTCTCTCTCTGCCTCCGCTGATTTCTACAGTGGGCGTCTTTGTCAACGAGTCCGGTGAAATGATAAAGGAGATTGCTGCCTTCACGCGCCTTGATGCGATTCAACTGCATGGGGACGAATCACCGCAGGATTGCTTCGCGCTTGCAGATTTGAAACTCATCAAAGCTTTTCGCGTTGGCGAACATTTTGACCCGCAGAGCGTCGCCAAGTATCCTGTGCAAGCCGTCTTGCTCGATGCTAACGTAGCCGGAACCTATGGTGGAACCGGTCACCGATTTGACTGGCAAATTGCGACTGCGGTCAAAGAGATTGCGCCACTGATATTGGCAGGCGGGTTGACGATTGAAAATGTTGGAGATGCAATCCGGCAAGTCAGACCGATGGCCGTTGACGTGTGCAGCGGTGTGGAGAGCGAACCCGGACGCAAAGACTTTGACAAGCTACGGACATTCTTAGAGACAGTGCAACGAGTAAATTGCGAAACTGAACCTTGAAAAGCTTATGAATCAAACAAAAAAAATGACAGCATACGACCTGCCAGATGCGAAGGGGCATTTCGGGGATTACGGCGGTCGCTTTGTGCCGGAGACGTTGATGCAGCCGCTTGCCGAATTGACGGCGGCCTATGAAGATGCGCGCCGCGACCCAAATTTTATCAGCGAATTTGCTGCCTTATTGAAACATTATGTCGGGCGACCGACGCCTCTCTTCTTTGCCAAGAGATTGACCGAACATTTAGGGGGCGCGCGCGTCTATCTGAAACGCGAAGACCTCTGCCACACAGGCGCGCATAAGATCAACAATGCCATCGGGCAAGTCTTACTGGCGCGGCGTATGGGTAAAACCCGCATCATTGCCGAAACTGGAGCCGGGCAGCATGGCGTGGCGACGGCAACCGTCTGCGCGCTGATGGGATTACGTTGCATCGTCTACATGGGCACAGAAGACATGCGGAGGCAAGCCCTGAATGTCTTTCGCATGCGCTTGCTTGGCGCGGAAGTCGTCGGCGTTGAAGCGGGCAGCAAAACGTTGAAAGATGCAATCAATGAGGCGTTGCGTGATTGGGTGACTAATGTAAAGGATACCTATTACTTGCTTGGTTCGGCATTGGGGCCGCACCCTTACCCGATGATGGTGCGCGATTTTCAAGCGATCATCGGACGCGAAGCGCGGGCGCAAATGTTGGAAGCCGAAAATCGTCTGCCGGACTTACTGATTGCTTGCGTCGGCGGCGGTAGTAACGCCATTGGCTTGTTCTATGAGTTTCTGCAAGACGCGGAAGTGAAGATGCTGGGGGTTGAAGCGGGCGGTCATGGTGATACGCTTGGTCAACACGCTGCGCGATTCAATGGCGGCAAGCCGGGCGTATTGCAGGGCACGCGCAGCTACATTCTTCAAGATGAATTTGGACAAATTTCCACGACGCATTCGATCTCTGCCGGACTCGATTATTCGGCTATAGGCCCCGAACACGCTTATCTGCATGACACGGGGAGAATCGCTTACTCGTCGGTTTCGGATGATGAAACGTTGGCAGCGTTCCAATTACTTTCGCAGTTGGAAGGGCTGATTCCGGCGCTGGAAAGCGCCCACGCGATTGCCGAGACGATGAAAGTAGTTTCGAAGATGAGCCGCGAGCAAAGTGTCATCGTCAATCTGTCGGGGCGCGGCGATAAGGATGTCAACACGGTTGCCGAATCCATAGCAATCGGCACACTGTCAGAGAGTAAATAGAGAGGCACTGCGATTAGTTAAAAGGCGCGCAGGATTGATTCCCAAAGATTCGCCGGGCTCGCCCTAGAAAATACATTATTGAGTAAGCTAAGGCATGACCAGAATACCTGATACCTTCAAGCGATTAGCCGATGCCGGGCGAAAAGTCTTCATCCCATACATAACGGCTGGCGACCCCGATCTAGATACGACCGTCGCCTTGATTCAAGAGCTGGAAAGAAGCGGCGCAGACATCATCGAACTCGGCGTACCCTTTTCTGATCCGATGGCCGATGGCCCGGTCATTCAACGTGCCTCCGAGCGTTCATTACAACACGGCACAACCATACACGACTGCCTCGAAGTTGTACGCTGCGTCCGTCAACAGAGCGAGGTGCCGATTGTTATCTTCAGCTACCTCAATCCGCTGCTTGCGCTTGGATTTGCAGAGATTGGCGAAAAACTGAAGGCTGCGGGTGTAGACGGGGTGTTGGTCGTTGATCTTGTGCCCGAAGAGGCTGGCGAATTCATCGCGCAGATGCGCGCATCGAACATCGAAACCGTTTTTTTAGTTGCGCCAACGAGTACGGATGAACGGATGCAATTGATTGCGAAATCGAGTTCGGGATTTGTCTATGCTGTATCACGCACAGGAGTAACCGGCGTGCAGCAGAGTCTTTCGGCAGCGGCGGCTGAATTAGCGCAGCGCGTGCGGCGTTTCACGAATTTGCCGATTGCCGTAGGCTTCGGAGTGTCAACGCCCGATCATGTTAGAGATGTCTGGCAGCACGCCGATGCTGCCGTCGTCGGTAGCCGCATCGTCGCAGAGATTGAAGCAACGGCTGACCCTTCCGTTTTGCTGGCGCGCGTACGCGAATTGACGCAGCGGCTCTCCGCACAATAGAGCCAACTCGGATGATCGGGTTATCGCTTTGCTGCGGTCTTAACCGGCTGATTCTGATTCTGAAATAGTTTTGGCGTACCCGGCGGCTCAGTCAACATCACTTCTAATTCTTCTATATCGTGAGTGAGGGTGAGCACTCGCTCAAAGGTCAAAGGAAAGCGCCGTTGTTGAATGGGTACGACTGAATGTTCCCGCGCTTGTAATTTGTATCGCCCTCCTTTGAAGGCAACGAATGAAAATTGACCATCTCCCTCAAGGATGGTTTCAAGAGAAACATCGGCTCCCATCGCTTGTTTCCTATCCGACTCTAGTGACAATCGAATGCGCGCCTTTCCGGGCGGCTTGCCCTTAGGCATACGAATGTAGCCTGTGATTTTGACCACTTCGAAATCGGACGGAAGCCAAAGATCATAACCTGAAAGCTTTTCTCCCAATCCGATTTCGATGATCGCTGCCTGTTGCCGCTCGCTCACCCCGGGATAGAAGAGGCAATCTTCTTTTTCCTCATGGCTAAACGTAAGCAGTAACCGATAGCGACCGGGCGGGATTGCGGCAATTTCGTAGGAGCCGTCTTCCAGATAATCGCCCTTGATTTGGGTGTCTTTGTCATCCGCCAATTCTAAAGTCGGTGAAACGGGCGCAGAGACGCCGCGACTATCAAGCACGCGCCCACGCAGCCGCCCGCCAATCTGAGCGGAAAAATCTTTTTCCGCACAACCTTGGTCATAGAGGGTGACCTTGGTTGGATCGGGATAAGGCTCGATAAAATGATCTGGCCAAAGAGGCTTTACTTTATACTTTCCCGGTTTGAGTCCGACAAACTTATAGCTACCTGCTTCAGTAACCGTTGCACAGAAGACATCATGCTGTTCGGTTTCTGCAAGGATTGTCATCCCTTTAAGTAATGGTGTCTGGTCTATTCTATCTCGGAGAAACACGCGCCCATGCAGCGTCCCGCCCGTACCCGCAGGAGGAAGAGAACTGAGGAAATCGAGGTCTTCCTGCGCATTTTCGAGTAGTGCGATTCGCCCGCTTTGAAATCTTTTGCCCTTGGAAAACTTATTTCCCACATATGTATAAATCAGATAGACCTCACCCTGAAGTAAAGTTGCGGGTATGCAGAGACTCTTGCTCATCTCAATTTTGACAGACCTGTTGGCAGTTCCTTTGAAAACCTTTTCGACCTCGAAGCGGACGGTGCCCGTAATCTGATTCACTGGCCTCCCCCTCCATTCCACCACGTCTAACTTTTCTGTTCCGTCAATTGCACGACCGATGAAGATGAAGTCGGAAGGGCCGTAAGCCTGACAAGGCTGTACGTATTCGCAAGAGCTTGCTGTTGTCTCTACGCATAGGCAAAAGATCAAGAATGGAAATAGTATGAAGGTGACTGCCGACAGTTTCATTGCCGCAACCTCATAAATGGTTTGGGTAACGGTGCAAGTACCGCGCTACTTCATCGGCGATGCGGATAACTGAGTTAGTGCTTTTTCGATTCGCCGCAAGCGAGTCTCCGGTTTCTTTGCCTCTTCAATCGCTTCGACATATTCGCGCTGATGCGAGTAACTCAGTTTTTTCCATGCCGACTTGGCCGCAGGGTTGGCGCGTAATGCTTTGGCAAAATCTTTTGGCAAATCAACGACGCGCGGTTCGGTGTCGCGTTCCATCGTAATCGTAACGATGTCACCGCCTTTGATTCCAGTAGCAGTGCGAACGGTCTTGTTGATGACCATGTAGTGTTTACCTTCGCCCATTGGAAAGATCGAACTGCGCGATTCATAGCCCTTGATGGAGAACCTCACCGGCACGCGAGCCCGTGAGCCGAAGACCTTCTCTACGTCAAAAGGGAGGACGATACTGGTAGTTTGACTATTGGGGTCTTTTTCTACTGTTACACGAAATGTCTTAGTCATTGTGGCTCACCATCATAAGTTACAATTTGTCTTCACCGCGCCAGTAATACTTGATCGCCATCTTGGCGAGTTTCCAAACCTTTCCCCACTCAATGTTGCCGGTCTCACCCTTAACAAATTGGTTGAAGAGCAATTCGCGCAGATACCGCCCTTCGCGGCGAAACATGAAGCGTTTCGCATAGGGGCGCGCGATTTGAAAGAAATTGAAATCGGGATCAATCTGTGTGCCGATGCCTTCGAGCGTCATAATGGCGCGGACGATGTAAGTGAAACTGGCGGGGATGCGGAACGGAAATTCATAAATCACATGGGCTAAATCAAAGGTCAACTCTTTGAAGTTCACTTCGCCGAGTTTCAGGCTCAGATAGCGATCAAAGATGTTTTTAATGATCGGTTTGAACTTCTCTTCATCCTCCGGCGAAAGCTCGATGAAGCCGAGCCGAACCATATCGTTGACCAATCCTTCGACATCGCGCTCGACTACGTGAAAGAAGGCGCTGATGAGCTTCGATTGCATCTCCATCGAAACCCGACCCACCATGCCGAAATCAAAGAAGGCGAGCCGACCATCGGCCATCAATCGCAAATTGCCCGGATGCGGGTCGGCATGAAAAAAACCATCTTCGAGCAACTGTTTGAGGTAGGTGCGTGACAGCAACTTGATGACTTCTTGCGGGTCATGACCGGCTGCGAGTATCGCCTCTTTATCGTTGACTTTGACGCCCTCGATAAATTCCATGACGATCAACCGGCGCGTCGAAAACACTTCATGAATCCGCGGCACGTATACTTCGCGCCACTCGGCAAAGTGTTTGCGAAACGTCTCGGCGTTGCGAATCTCCGCCGAATAGTCAACCTCTTCAAAGATCGTTGCGTGAAATTCATTGAGCGTCCCTTGCCAATCAACGCCGCGAATCAGATTCGGGTAACGATCAAGGCGGGCGGCGATGCGGCGCAAAACGGCGATGTCGGATTCGATGACCTGTTCGATGTCGGGGCGTTGCACTTTGACGGCTACGGTTTGGCCGGTCTTCAGGATTGCGCGATAGACCTGACCGAGGCTGGCAGCGGCAACCGGCGCATCATCGAATTGCTGAAAAATGTCTTCGATCTTGGCCTGTAATTCTTCTTCGATGATGGTGCGCGCCCGCTCAGTGGGGAAGGGAGGCACTTGATCTTGCAGCTTGGACAGCTCTTGAATGTATTCGACGGGCAGAATATCAGCGCGCGTCGCCAGCGTCTGACCGATTTTGATAAAGGCGGGGCCAAGCGCGATCAGTTTCGACAGTAATAACGCACCTTCCTGATGGCGCAATTCGGCAACCGGAACGTTTTTACGACCAAACCATCCCCGCGTATTGATAAAGACGCGAGCGCCAAAGAGTAACAGGGATGCAAATACACGAAAGAACCGCCAATAGCCTCTCCAGCCGATTTGTGGGAGCGACACTTGATCGGATTTCTCAATGGATATTGCTCCCTCGGTAGGCGAAGCGAGGGCGCTGAATTCAGCCTCGCGAACGATGAGTTCGGTAGATTGAGATACCTGTTTTTGCATCACCGTCTCATACGAATTCGGCCAAGCATTCGTTGCTACCCGAAAAAAATTATTTGAAGACCAACTTCAAAAATTTTCGTTTGCCGACTTGCAAAAGCATCTCTTGTCCTGACTGCGGCGAAATCTCCCGCTTTACGTCGCTGATGCGCTCTTGATCGATGCGAACACTGCCCTGTTGTATCAGCCGTTGTGCTTCGGCAACCGATGGAGCCAGCCCTTCGGCGGCCATCAGCTTCGTTAGGCGAACGGTTTCGACTGCCCGCACGATGGTCTGAATCTCCGTTGGTGTCTGGCGTTCCCGAAACATTCGATCAAACTCATCGCTCGCCTCTTGTCCAGCTTGCAGGGTATGGAAATCCGCGACAATGTAGCGCCCGAGCTCGGCTTTTACATCACGCGGATTGCGTTCACCCCGCGCACAGGATTCTTTTAATGCCGAGATGTCAGCGGGTGATAGATCGGTCGTCAACTCGTAGTAACGCCACATCAGTTCATCACTGATAGACATGACTTTGCCGAACATTTCGCGTGGCGATTCCGTGATGCCGATATAATTGCCATAGCTTTTCGACATCTTCTGCACACCGTCCAGTCCTTCCAGAAGGGGAACGGTCATGATTAACTGTGGATTGGTGACGCCATAGGCCGTTTGCACTTGTCGCGCCATCAGCAAGTTGAACTTTTGATCCGTTCCACCGAGTTCGACATCGGCCTTGAGCGCCACCGAATCATAGCCTTGAGCCAGCGAATACATCATCTCATGCAGGCTGATGGGGATTTGCGACTCGAACCGCTTCTTGAAATCGTCGCGTTCGAGCAACTGTGCGACGGTCGCTTTTGCGGTCAAACGGATGAAGTCTTCGCTGGTGAATTTGCCGAACCATTCGTTGTTGAATCGAATTTCCGTCTTCTCGGGGTCAAGCAGTTTGAAGATTTGTTGCTTGTAGGTTTCGGCATTCTCCAAAATCTGTTCGCGGGTCAACGCGGGTCGCGTCGCTGACCGCCCCGTAGGGTCGCCGATCATCCCTGTGAAATCACCGATGAGGAAGATGACTTGATGGCCGAGTTGCTGAAAGTGGCGCATCTTTCGAATCAACACTGTGTGACCGAGATGAATGTCCGGTGCGGTCGGGTCGAATCCGGCTTTCACTCGCAAAGGGCGTCCGGTCTTCGCCGCCTGTTCGAGTTTGCGCACAAGTTCTTCAGCCGGAATGCAATCAACCGTTCCTTTTTTTAGGTACGCGATTTGTTCCTGTAATTCCATATCCTCTAAACGTTTTCACTTTACATCGTAGATTAGTAGCCAATGGCTGCGCCACCGCGACGGGAATCGGCAGCGCCGAGCCGCATGCCACTCTTTGCGTCAAGCATAATACCGTGCGCGTCACCGATGTAACTGGCCGTCTCTTCGGTTGTCCCTGACCCGCCGGAACGTTTGGGGAAAATATGGCCGCGACGCTCTAACTCCTTGCGCGTGTCGGCATTCAAACCAAGCGGTTCATAGCGAATCTCGTCCGGCATCCATTGATGATGAAAGCGCGGCGCATCAATCGCCTGTTGAATGTTCATATCGTAGTCAATCACATTGATGATGACCTGCAACACGGTGTTGATGATCGTCGGGCCGCCGGGACTCCCAATGGTGAAATAGAACTTGCCATCCTTCAACACGATGGTCGGTGTCATGGCTGAAAGCGGGCGTTTGCGCGGCGCTATCGCATTGTTTTCGCTCTGCAATAAGCCATAGGCATTCGGCACTCCGGGCTTCGATGTGAAGTCATCCATTTCATTATTCATCAGAATGCCTGTACCGCGCGCCGTCACCCCCGAACCGTAACCGCCATTGAGCGTATAGGTGTTAGCCACGACGTTGCCTTCGCTATCCATGACGGTATAGTGCGTTGTCTCTTGCGGCTCATAGCCGGTCGGGCTACCGGCGCGAACGCTGACGCTTGGAGTCGCGCGATTGAGATCAATCGTCTTCACCAAATCGTCGGCATACTTTTTCGAGATGATGCCTTGAATCGGCACTTTGACGAAGTCGGTATCGCCGAGATATTCGGCACGGTCGGCAAAGGCTCTGCGCATGGTTTCGACGATGACATGTAGAGAGTCGGAAGAGTTATATCCCATCTTTGCGAGATCGTAATGCTCCAACATATTGAGCATCTGAAGCAGCGCCGCGCCGCCGGAAGAGGGCGGAGGCATGGTGATGATTTCGTGGTTGCGATAGTTGCCGACCAGCGGTTTTCGAATCGTCGGCTCGTACTCTTTCATATCCTTTGCCGTGATGAGTCCGCCATTGGCTTGCATGTCTGTAACGATCATCTGAGCGGTTTTACCTTCATAAAATTCCCGCGCGCCATAGAGCTTCAGGCGGGTGAAGACGGCAGCAAGTTCCGGTTGCACGAGACGTTCGCCTTCCTCAAAGAATTTACCATCGCGCAGAAAGATGCGATTTGAATCGGGAAATCGTTCCAGCAAACGACGTGCGCCGCGTAAGCTCCGAGACAAATGATAACTGACGGGAAATCCTTCGGCGGCGAGTCGGCGGGAGGGTTCAACCACATCTGCCCATTTGAGGTTGCCGTGTCGTTTGAGGGCCAAGGCTAAACCGGCGACCGTTCCCGGCACACCTGACGCCCGATAGCCAATGGTTGAAGCCTCTTTGATGACGTTGCCGTCTTTATCGAGATATAGGTCACGATGAGCAGCAAGCGGAGCGCGTTCGCGGTAATCAATGACTTCGGTTTCGCCGGTTGAGCGACGAATCATCATAAAGCCGCCGCCGCCCAGATTGCCCGCAGACGGCCACGTTACGGCGAGAGCCAACCCGACGGCAACCGCCGCATCAATGGCATTGCCTCCGCGCTTCATCACCTCGACGCCGACGCGGGAGGCGATTTCACTGGTCGAAGCGACCATCCCATGTCGCGCACGAACCGGCTCACGCGAAGCCGCCTGCAACGAAGCGGGAAGGGTAATGGCGATCAAAATGATGGAGAGGAAAGCAGCGGTCATTCTTTTCATATGATTCTCCTGAGGGCACAAAAGGTCTCACAACGCTCACTCTTTAGGGTGTCGATCTATGCTGTAGAGGTCAAAATCATAGCACTCCCTTATCGGTAGAACCCAGTATACCAGCGGATGAGTTCTTGCCCGATCAGGAGCGCGATCAATGAGGCGGGGCCGAGAAAGACGCCAAAGGGAAGCGCGGTCTTCATGCCACCGCCGCGCAGGCGAATCAGTGTCAAGCCGATGAGCGAACCAAGCAGCGACCCGATGAAGACGGTTAGCAGGGTCAGTTGCCATCCTAAAAATGCGCCGACCATGACCATCATTTTGACATCGCCTAATCCCATGCCTTCGACTTTACGGAGGCGAAAGTAGGCTTCCCGAACCAGCCATAGACTGCCGCCGCCGACGATAGCGCCGAGCAGCGAGCCAAGCAAGGCGACTGACCAATCCGGCCATGACGCCAATCCAAATAGCGCGCGCGTCGTCGAATTCACCCATGCATCCGGCGCCAACGCCCGCAAAACCGTCATCACAATTGCACCCGGATAGTTGATGGCATTGGGTAGAATTTGATGCTCGTAATCAATAAAGACCAGCGGGATGATTAGTGACACGAAGACCAAATTCGCCAATAAATTCAGCCAAAACTGCTGCCCGGTTGATGCGAATTGCTGACTGATCTTCCAAAAGAACAAAAGGTATAAGAGCCCCGTCGCCAGTTCGACGATGGGGTAGACGGCGGAGATGTGAACTTTACAACTCCGGCATCGCCCGCCGAGAAGTAGATAACCGACGACCGGGATATTGTCATACGGTTTGATCGGCGTACTGCATTTCGTGCAGTGCGAGCTGGGGAAAGCGAGCGATTCTCCTCTGGGCAAGCGATAGATGACAACATTGAGGAAGCTGCCGATCACCAACCCGAAGATCAGCACGAAGGCTCCGATCATCCAGAGCGGAAGGTCTGCGATCATAGAGGTTCAACCAGTGCCAGATTGTTTTCAACTTCTGCCTGCTCGTCTACATATGGGGGCGCGAATTCAAAGTGCTTTCGATGCTTACGAATGTAATACAGCAGAATCGGTAACGATACGAATAAACAGATCAAGGGTTCGCGGTAAGCTTCGCGGAACGCTACCGCCGTTTGATAACTCTCTTCGGCTTGTGCATTGGCCATCAAAATGCCGTAGCCGGTTACCAACCCGTTATTGAGAACGTGACAAGCAATGGGCAATAACAGAGTTCGGCTCCTCAAATACAACAAGGACATCACAAACCCGAAAGCGGTTGCGCCAATCAAATTGAAATGCACAACGCCAAAGAGCACGGAAGCGATAATCACGCCGCGCTGCAATCCCCATTTAACCGAAAAGCGATGTAGCAGGATTCCGCGATAAATCACCTCTTCAACGATAGGAGCGACGATTGCTGTCAGAACGAAGATGACGATGTTCATTGCCTGCGAGTTGGTCTTTACTTGCAGAACATCTTCGTTGAGCAGCGTTTCAACCAGACTGGGAGCCAAATAGGTGAGCGGTAAAAAGAAGACCCAGAATGCGCCTAAAGAGAACAGAATGAGCGGAATGACCAGTGCCAGTTGGCTCCACTCGCTGCTCGTTTTCGGAGGCGGCCCGATCAGTCGTTTGAAATTGATCTGATACTTTCGGCAGACGTAAAAAACCCACAGAGCTAACGAGGTATAAAAGACGGCTTCGACGACAGCAATCTGCTGACTGAGCAGATTGACCAACGCGACTGTCAGTACCCCCCAGAGCAATAAGGAGCGTGACCGTAAATGTTGAAACCCGATGGTGTTCATGATGATGTGTTGCCGATGCGACTGCCATACTACCAGAACCGTTTGCGAGTTGCGATGATCTTCAGTAGAGTAGCCGCACGTTGTCGCGGCAACCGATCACGGGATAATGAATTGGCAAGTCCGTTATGAAGATTCTTCAGGTCTGTTCGGCAAGCGAGATGGGCGGCGGAGAAGTACATGTTGCCGATCTCACTCGCGCGCTTGCCGAACGTGGGCATGCTATCTATCTAGCGGTACGGCCTGATAGCCCGTTGCGTGCGCCGCTGGCCGGAGTGATTGCCTCATGGCATGAGATGCCGCTGCGGAATTCATTAGACTTGCCATCCATCCGTGCCATCACAGAACTGATTCAACAGCACAATATCCAATTGGTTCATGCGCACATGGGAAGGGATTATTTGGTTGCTGCGATTGCCTGTCGTAAGGCAGCCCGCGCCAAACTGGTTCTCACCCGACATCATTATTTGCCGCTCAAAAAGAACAGACTCTATCGCTGGTTTCTCCAAGATGTTGCCGCCGTCATTGCGGTTTCCGAGAGCGTTCGAAGGTCAATTGTCGAACGGCTCGAACTCCCCGAAGAACGAGTCATCACCATCCCCAATTGGGTTGACCCTATGCGTTTCAAACCGCTCGACCGCGAAGCCGCGCGCAGCCTCTTTCGATTGCAAGCGAATCAGGTTGTTGCGTGCATCGGACAGATCACTCCTGCAAAAGGTCAGGAAGAATTTATTCGCGCTGCCAGTCGGATTTCGCACCTCCGACAAGATGTCGAATTCGTGATTGCCGGAGAAGAGAGAGAGACGGAACAACTTTTCACCAAACACCTGTTGGAGCTTTCTAATACATTGGGGATTTCGAGGCGCGTACATTTCCTCGGCCATGTTCATTACGTACCTGAACTGCTGGCAGCCATAGATGTTGTCGTCGTGCCCTCTTGGGATGAAGGGTTTTCACTCGTCACCGTCGAAGCGATGGCGGCGCGCAAACCCATCATTGCCTCTCGCGTCGGCGGGATTACCGACATCATCAAAGATGGTTCGAACGGCGCTCTGATACCGGCGCGCGACCCGAAAGCGATGGCCGACAAACTCATGTTGATGTTGATGGATTCATCTTTACGAATGCGACTTGGAGAGCAAGCCCAACGCGACGCGTTTACCTATTTTGGACGCGACAACATCATTGACCGGATTGAGGCTCTCTATTTTGAGGTGTTGGGAATTAACCCGCAGGGGTAATTCCTAGTTGCAAATCAACTGAAATGGTTGAGAGGCGGTCTCTGACCGCCGACCTTGCGTACGAGCACGGCGGTCACAGACCGCCTCTCAACGAAGATCTCTCATCTTGTTTTGCCATTCCGTATAAGAAGGCGGTGCGAAGTCGGTTTTCTCAGGATGAGTCTTTTTTATTCTGTTGTATCTCCCAAAGTTTCAGATTTTTTAAGAAGACGTAATAGCCTGCAAAACAGGCGATTGCTAAACCTGGAATACCATCGAGAAACCCTGCCCGCAGTACGTATGAACGAATGAAGGCCGTAACCGGCGCTACGAATAGCGCAGCACGTGACAGACGTTTGCCTTTCGTCTCTAGTTCTTGCGCTGCGAGGGTTGTATAGCGGTCGAGGCGCTGGTGATGCTCGGATGAATTACGAATCGTATAGTGCAAAATCTCACCACGCAGCCTTTCAATTCGCCCATCTACTTTGACCGATTCATGAACGTACTCGCCTCGCCAGCCTCCCGCTGTGCGATTATAGAGTCGCAGTTTATAGTCGGGATACCAGCCGGAATGGCGAATCCATCTGCCGAGGTACCAGGTCTTTCGCGGCATCTCGAAACCTGCGGGGGTTCCGTTTGATCGGGATTTTAATTCAACGATCTCCTGTGCCAATTCACTCGAAACGCGCTCATCGGCGTCGAGGTTGAATATCCAATCGTAGGCGGCCTGTTGAGCGGCAAAGTTCTTTTGCGCTGCGTAGCCCGGCCATTGACGGACGATGATTTTTTCCGTGAAGGTTCGAGCAATTTCGACGGTTCGGTCTGTACTTTGTGAATCAATGACAATAATTTCATCCGCCCAAGCAAGCGATTGCAGTGCTTCGGCTAGGTTATGCTCTTCGTTGAAGGTGATGACTGTCGCGCTGATTTTCATGACCGACCGCACTTCACATCACCCGTTCTTTTAATTTTCTCAGCACATCGAGCGACTGATCGGGCGCAAGATTATCTACATCGAGATTGCGAAGCTCATCAATCACCGATTCATTGGCTGATTGAAAGAGCGTCGGCTGATTCTCTTTTTTGCGAGCGGGGAGGTGTCGCGCCAGCTTCGGTTTGCCAGTCACGTCCAATTCGTTAGCTTCCAGATTGCTCAGGATCTCACGCGCTCTTTCAATAACCGAGTTCGGCAGCCCTGCCAGGCGGGCGACTTCGAGGCCATAGGATTTTGAGGCGCTGCCTTCGATGATGCGGCGTAAAAAGACGACCGACTCGCCTGCCTCTTTTACGGCCATTTGATAATTTCTCACGCCGGGTAATAGTTTCGCCAAATCGGTCATCTCATGATAATGAGTTGCAAAAAGGGTTTTAGCTGCATGCTGCGGATGATCGTGCAGATATTCTGCAATTGCCCATGCGAGTGATAGCCCATCAAAGGTTGCTGTTCCGCGACCGACTTCATCCAGTAGCACCAAACTGCGCGGCGTTGCCGTATTGAGGATATTCGCCGTCTCAGTCATCTCAACCATAAATGTTGAGCGACCGCGCGATAGATTGTCGGATGCCCCGACGCGCGTGAAGATGCGATCAACGAGGGCGATACGCGCTTCCTCAGCGGGGACAAACGAACCGACTTGCGCCATCAACGTAATCATGGCGGTTTGTCGCAGATAGACGCTTTTTCCGCCCATGTTCGGGCCGGTGATAATGAGTAAGCGATCCGTTGAATTGTTGAGAAACGTGTCGTTTGGAATAAAGCGTTCCCCAGCCGATTCGATAACCGGATGACGACCGGCACGGATGTAAATCTCGTCATCTTCGGTCAACTGCGGGCGACAGTAATTGCGTCGCGCGGCAACTTCGGCAAGTGATAGCAGCGCATCCACTGAAGCGATGGCTTGCGCTACCGCTTGCACCCGGCGAGTTTCGTGTGCCACCTGCGAGCGAATGTCATTGAAGAGTTGGAGTTCTAATTCGTTGATGCGTTCTTCCGCCCCTAACACTTTCGCTTCGTACTCTTTTAACTCCGGTGTGGTGAAGCGCTCGGCGTTCGTCAACGTTTGCCGACGTTCAAAGTTGTCCGGAACGTTTTTCAGACTCGCTTTGCTGACTTCAATGAAATAGCCGAAGACATTGTTGAATTTTACCTTTAGAGTTGCGATGCCGGTGCGCGCTCGCTCGCGGGCTTCGATCTGCGCGATGATGGTTTTATTCGAGGTGGCGAGTTCACGCAGTTCGTCCAACTCGCTATGGTAACCCGCTCGAATAAAGCCGCCTTCGTTCATTGTGGCAGGTGGTTCGTCGGCGATACCCGCAGCAATCAACTCTCGAAGATCAATCAATTCATCAAGGCCGCTATGTAAAATTTCAAGCAGCGAGGCATTGGCATCGGCTAGCGTCTCTCTTATCGAGGGAATTGCTTCGATGGAGCTTTTCAACGCGACCAAATCGCGCGCTGTCGCCCTTCCCAAACTGATTCGCCCCATCAACCGTTCGAGGTCGGAAACGCGCTTTAAGTCCGAGCGCAGGCGATC
This sequence comes from uncultured Clostridia bacterium, assembly GCA_964468725.1. Taxonomy (GTDB): domain Bacteria; phylum Acidobacteriota; class Blastocatellia; order UBA7656; family UBA7656; genus CAYXVU01. Next base: position 10,836 of record CAYXVU010000061.1, on the reverse strand, counting down.
CCGAAGGATAAAGGCGCCTTTCAGTTCTTCTACGGCATCCAGTCGCGCCACGATTTCGCCGATCTTCATCGAGGGGCGCAGGATCCATTGTTTCAGCAAACGCGAACCCATCCCTGTCACCGTTTCGTCCACTACAGCTAACAGAGTGCGGGTTTTCGTGCCATCAAGCGATTCCGTCAATTCCAGATTGCGAATGGTGGTAGCATCCAACAGCAATCCGTCACTGGCAGCGAAGTAAGAGATGCCGGTGATGTGCACGGCCTGATCTTTTTGCGTTTCTCGAACATAATGCAGGGCTGCCCCCGCCGCGGCGATGGCTAAGTCATGGCCATGGAGCCCGAAACCATCCAATGAGGTGACTCCGAAATGAGAGAGCAATAATTCACGGGAGAATTCCAAAGAGAAAGCCCATTCGTCTTGGGGGTTGAGTGCGGCTGAAGAATTCGAAGGCGATGATAAGTCGGAACTCATCGGCGCGTTGCTTTGTTCTTCGGTCTTTTCATCGGATGATTTGACCTTAAAGAGAGGCTCTAGCGATTTCGGAAAGATAATCTCACGTGGCGCGAAGCGGTCGCATTGATCGAGAGTTTGTTGCCATGCCGATTCGCCCGAAAACTCGGTGACTACAAACTCGCCGGTTGATACATCGAGGAAGGCGATACCCATTCCTTGTCCTGCACCATAGACCGATGCGAGGTAATTATTTTCGCGGGCATCGAGCAGTTGCGAATCAATCGCCGTCCCTGGTGTGATAATTCTAACGACTTCGCGGCGTACCAGCTTGGTGGTTTTCGAGGCGTCTTCGGTTTGGTCGCAGATGGCGACGCGATACCCTTTGCGAACCAGTTTGGAAATGTAACCGCTGGCTGCATGATAAGGAACGCCACACATCGGGATGGGGGTCCCTCGTTCGCGGTTGCGTGCCGTCAAGGTAATTTCCATCTCTTTTGAGCCGATGATTGCATCATCAAAAAAGAGTTCGTAAAAATCACCGAGCCGAAAAAAAAGTAGGGTTCCGGGGTGTTGACGTTTAATTTCATGGTACTGCCGGAGCATGGGTGTGGCTGGTTGCATAATGTTTCGTTGTCTATCGTCCGTCTTCGATGTGTGCTTGCTGGCGAACTCTGACCAACAAACGGCCAGCTTTTCTTGTTAGCCGAAAAAGACCTCTGCTGCTTGATAGATGTCTCGGTTGATCGTCTTGAATCTATCTTTTATTTCATCAAGCGGTACACTGATGATCTCTGTGCCTCGTAAAGCGGCCATTCGCCCGTACTCTTCGCGCAAGATCATTTCGACGGCATAAACTCCGAAGCGGGTTGCGATGACCCGATCATAGGCCGTCGGAACGCCACCCCGTTGGACATAGCCGAGCGTCGTTACCCGCGTCGCTAGCCGGGTTCGTTCTTCGATCTGTTGCGCGACCAGTTGACCGATGCCGCCGAGACGATCTTCTTGATAGACGCTCCGCCTCTGATCTTCTGTCGTGAAATCTTCGTCGCTATGCGGGCGCGCATCCTCGGCGACAACAATGATTGAAAAGGGGCGACCCGTATCGCGGCGATTCGTTAATACGGCTACCACCTCTGATATCCGAAAAGGAATTTCCGGAACCAGTATCAAGTCTGCGCCACCTGCAATCCCGGCATGAGTGGCAATCCAGCCGCTATGTCGCCCCATTACTTCGACAACCATGACGCGATGCTGCGCTTCGGCAGTCGTGTGTAGTCGGTCTATAGCTTCAGTGGCGATGGAGACGGCGGTGTCAAATCCAATCGTCGTGTCGGTGCCGGGAATATCATTATCAATGGTTTTGGGAATTCCGACGAGCGGATAGCCTTCCTTGCGCCAAAGTTCCGTTGAGCAAGAGAGCGTGCCGTTGCCACCAATCACGATCACCGCGCCGAGTTCGTATTCGTTCCAATGATGGCGTATCTTTTGCAGGGCAGCCGCATCGGTCAGTGGATTGGTTCTTGAGGTTCCGAGTATGGTTCCGCCTTTGTATTGAATACCGGCAACCGAGAAGCGCGTCAGCGGTTCGATATTGCCATCCATCAGCCCTTGCCAGCCGTCGTGAATGCCGAGCAACGGGATTTGAGCGGCATGGGCACGACGCACAATCGCGCGAATTGCCGCGTTCAATCCCGGGCAATCTCCCCCGCCGGTTAAAATTCCTAAATAGCCTCTCATCGTTTGGTGATCGTTGGCTTTTCAGCAACCACAGTTGTTATTGCAGCAACCTCAAATATATAATCGCCGCATGTGGAGAGTGTCAAACTCGACCACACAGAGTCAGCAAGAAGACAGGCGATAGGATCTGGCTAAGCGAAGTGATGGACTCATCTCTTACACCACAAACGACTGATGCCGTGATTCTGGCACTCGACACCTCGACCGCCTTGACCCGCCTGGTGGTGGGTTGCGCGGCGGAGGTGCGCGCACAATTCGAAGGAGAACTCATTGGGCAACGCTCTGCTTACTTGTGGAGCGAAATTCGTAATCTTCTCAATCGCGCTCATACTCATTTGAATGAGATCAATGCAATCGCTTTAACCATCGGGCCGGGAGCCTTTACGGGCATTCGCGTCGGCATCGCAGCCGCGAAAGGATTAGCCTTTGCCTACCGGCTTGGCCTCATCGGCATCACCTCTTTAGAGCTGGCTGCGGTTGCCGCACAATCGCGCAATCCGGTTTGCGCTTTGATCGGAGCAACCCGTGGCGAGGTCTATTCGCAGCTCTTTTCCTTTGATGAAGCGGGAATGCCGAAAGCCCGGAGCGTTGCGATGGTTGCGACTCCACAGGCAGCTATTGAAGGCCTCGACCCTTCTCAATCTCATCGCCTTGAGAGCGGCTTCAGCGAATCATCGCAAGGGCATCTGAGGGAGCCAGGAGATCAGCAAAACCGGTTAGATGATTGTGCCCGCGCTGAGCTGAACGATCTGACTTTTTGTGGGGACGGAGCCGTAACCTATCAAGAGGTTATTAGCCAACTGAGTCAGGGACGAAATTGGCACATCCGGTCGGCAACCCCTGAAGTCGCTGTTGCGCTCCTGCGGCTTGCTCAGCAAAGATTCCAAAAGGGGGAAGCGGTGAGCGCCGGTCAGTTGCAAGCCGTTTACGTGCGCCCCGCAGAGGCCGAGGTTAAGCTGTCACAAGGCTTGCTCGGCAGTAAAATCAAGCGATTGGTTCACCAACAACCGCTCGATATGAAAACCGATGTTTAATCGAGGAGAAGGAACGTGTCTTCTGTGAAGTGGAGCGAATCGGAATTTGATTTCACCCACCCATCCTACGACATTCGATGGATGCGACTTGACGATTTGTCGGAGGTCGTCGAAATCGAGGAGCTCTCTGGCCTCAATCGCTGGGGCTATGATGCCTATCAACGTGAATTATTGACCAATGATAATTCGTTGATGTTGGTAGCTGGCAATCGAGACACGGGACGCCGCATCTTAGGATTCTTTGCCGGTTGGATGGTAGAAGACGAACTGCACATCAATAATATCGCGTCGCACCCGGAGCATCGCAAACTCGGTGTCGCACAAAACCTGATTTTGATGGCGCTTGAGGAAGGGAAACGGCGTTGTGTCCGCTACGTTTTACTGGAAGTGCGCGCTTCGAATGAAGCCGCGCAAGCCTTATATCGTAAACTCGGATTTGCTTACATTGCGCGGCGTCGGGATTACTACCGCTTTCCTACCGAAGATGCGTTCGTGATGAAACTCAATCTAGAGTCCGTCGAGAGATGAGCGAAGCGGTGTCAAAACCGGATTATAGCTTCGTCGGCGCGACTTCTTCGGTGATGTAGGCTTCGATGATGTCGCCGACCTTCACATCCTGAAATCGCTCCAGCAAAATGCCGCACTCGAAACCTTGTTTAACTTCGCCGACATCCTCTTTGATTCGTTTGAGGGTATCAATGCGCCCCTCGTAAACAACTACGTTGTCGCGCAGAACCCGCGCTGTTGAGCGTTTCAAGAAGCCATCTGTAATATAACAACCGGCGACCTGTCCGACTTTGGGGACTCGAAAGACCTGCCGAATCTCCGCATGACCAGTGATGACTTCGCGTTTGGTCGTATCCATCAAGCCGAGCATCGCATTACGCAACTCTTCTTCGATCTTGTAGATGATGGTGTGCAGGCGAATGTCTACATTCTCGATTTCGGCTAATTCGCGGGCGCGGCTTTGCGGGCGAACATTGAAGCCAATGATGACCGCCGCACGATTCATATCGCTTGACGAAGCGGAAGCCAACATCACATCAGATTCCGTTATGGCCCCGACGCCAGAGCGGATGATGCGAATTTTCACCTTGTCGGTTGAGAGTTTATTGAGGGCATCACGAACCGCTTCGACGGAACCTTGTACGTCGCCCTTGAGAATGACCAATAACTCTTTCACCTGATTCTTGTCGGCGAGTAGTTGTTCGAGGCCGCGCGCAGAGGTGCGGGAGATCGCTGCCAGGCGCGCTTGCATCTGACGTTGATGCGCGATGTTTTGCGCCTGCGTTGGGTCTTGAACGACTTGGAATTGATCTCCGGCTTGCGGCACTCCTTGCATGCCGAGCACTTCGACCGGGCTTGCGGGAGCCGCTTGCTCGACATTGCGACCGCGATCATCGAACATGGCACGCACGCGCCCGAACACCTGTCCGGCGATAAAGGCGTCACCAACACTCAGCGTGCCCTGTTGCACCAATACGGTTGCCACCGCTCCGCGACCTTTATCCAATTTGGCTTCAAGTACAACGCCTGATGCCAAACGGCTGGGATTGGCTCTGATATTGAGCAGGTCGGAAGTCAGGATGATCATCTCTAACAGGTGATCGAGGTTCTCCTGCTTTTTGGCAGAGACTTCGACCATAACTGTATCGCCGCCCCATCCGTCCCAAAGCAGCCCGCGATCCGCTAATTCCTGCTTGACTCTATCCGGCTGCGCTTCCGGTTTATCAATCTTGTTGATGGCAACGATGATCGGCACCTCAGCGGCGCGCGAGTGATCAATGGCTTCGATAGTTTGCGGCATCACGCCATCATCGGCGGCAACCACTAGCACCACCACATCGGTTACCCGCGCTCCGCGTGCGCGCATCATGGTGAAGGCTTCGTGACCGGGGGTGTCAAGGAAGACAATCGGGCGTTCCTTTTCGGATTCGTCAGGGTCGGCAACGGTGACGGCATACGCGCCGATGTGTTGAGTAATGCCGCCAGCTTCGCCTTCGGCTACATGGGTTTGGCGAATGGCATCGAGCAAAGAGGTTTTGCCATGATCGACGTGTCCCATAACCGTAACGACCGGGGCGCGAGGCATCAACTCTTCTTCACCCGACTCGATGATTTTGGTATCTTCTTCATCCAAAATCATCTCTTCAAAAGGTACAAAGTTGATGTCGAACCCGTAATCTTTGCCAATCGTTTTGGCGACCTCTTGATTCATGGTCTGATTGATCGTCGCCATTACACCACGCTTGAGCAATTCCTGAACGATGTCTTTTGCCTTTAATTCAAGCTTCTCGGAAAAATCTTTTACGGTGATGCCCTCAACCAGCTTGACGGACTTAAACTCAGTGAATACGGGTTTGGTTTTCGGAGCGGCAGCCGTACCGCGAAGGGGTCGGCCTGTTGATTCGAAACGTTTACTCTCTTCGTGCCCAATTTCTCCCGTCCGTTTGCCACCCCTTCGCGTCCGTTTTTTCGGACGTCCGGTGTCCTGCGGTACATAGGTCGTACTCAATTTTTTCGGAGCCGCGGCATCGGGAATCGCCGTTGCCCCTTCGGCGCGCGCGGCGGGCGATGCCGCTTTGCCGACGACGCTCGGACGTTGTGCCGGAGGCGGAGGCGGAGGCGGAACATAGGGAGTCACGGGTTTGAGGATTCTGACTTGTTGTGAGCCAGTTGCGCGTGCCGGTTCCGGAGCTTCTTTGACAGGAATCGGAGGTGTCGGCTCAGCAATTTCCGGTTGTGGCTCTTCGGCAATGGAAGGGGGCAGTTCGCTGATGACCTCTTCTTCCGCCCCTGTCTCCGCAGGTTCGGCCTGTATCTCGGTTGCTGTAGCCGCAGAGGGCTGCTCTTTTTTGAGAACCAAGATGCGGGGTTTATTCAGATCAGGCGGCGGTGTTTCTGGTGTGGCAGGCGTTACGGTTGGCGCTGCTTCGGGCGCTTCTACCGGTTCGGCAGCGATTACTTGCGGCGTTTCGTCTTCGACCGATGCGGCTGATTTGGCAGGCTCAGTTTTAATAACTTTAACCAGTCGTGGCCCCGCTGTCGGAGCAACTTTTTTGGGGAAATACTTGCTGCGAATACGTTCTGCCACTTCGAATGGGACGGTATTGGAGGGAACGCTGACATCAATTCCTTCGCGCCTCGCGTCTTCGAGTACCCGCTTATTATCGAGTTTCAGTTCTTTCGCAAGATCGTAAATTCTTATTTTTTGCCCTGCCATAATGTCCGTAACTGCCCAACCTCTCCCTGTAGAAAAATGGGGGAAGGTTTTTGACAACCTTCGCCAAACACCCTCTGCTTATCGGTTAGCCCTTCACCTATTCAGGCTTCGATTCATCACCATCCTCTCCTTGCGGTACCTCTTCATCGGTGTCGGATTCATTATTGGTTGCCTCTTCTATGCTCGCACTGCTGGACGGTGCATCGGAACTCCCCGATGCTTCTTGCCCCTCTTGTTCAGGTGTTGATTCAGTAGCCGTCGCCTTGACCGACGACTCTATGTCGGTCGCTTCCGTTTCAAGAGGTGCTTCCTCATCGGATGGCTCTGCACTCTGTGCCTCCCCTGAAGGCTCGGTATCGCTGGCTTCCTGTGGCTGGAAGGGGTCTCCCTCCTCAACTTGGACGGCGGCTGCGCTTTCGGCAGAACCTTCTTCACCTGCCTCTTCACCCGAGTCTACCGTAGCATCTTCTTGATGCGGTGACTGAGATTCGCGCAAACGCTTTTGTGCCAGCAAGCGACGGGAGCGTTCAATAATTTCATTGGCCTGATCGAAACTCACATCAATCGCGTCAACCAGTTCGTCAACGGACATCTCTGCCAATCGTTCAATGGTTTCCACGCCGCGATCTTTCAATCGTTGCGCTGTGATCTGGTCCAATGCGAGGCTTTCTCGGATATCGGCCAGTGAAGCTTCTCCGCCTGCCATCACGGCTTCGAGTTGTGCAGCGGCGGCGCGCGCGGCTTCTTCGGCGCTGCGGATATCAACGTGCCAGCCGACAAGCTTCGCTGCCAGTCGAACATTCTGCCCGCGCTTGCCGATGGCGAGCGACAGTTGATCTTCGGGAACGGTGACGGTCAGGTGTTTCTCTTCGAAGCTATTGATTTCGACCTTTGAGACTTTTGCCGGTGATAAGGCATTGGCGGCAAAGACTGCCGGGTCTTCGTTCCATTCGATGATATCGATTCGCTCGCCCCGCAATTCTCGAATGATGGCTTGAACGCGCGAGCCTTTCATTCCGACGCACGCGCCGACCGGATCAACATCGCGTTCGGTCGAGACGACGGCGATTTTGGCGCGGTCACCGGGTTCGCGCACTGCCGCTTTGATTTGTACCGTCCCATCGTAAATTTCCGGCACTTCCATTTCGAAGAGTCGCTTCAGCAATTCAGGGGAAGTGCGCGAGACTTCGACTTGCGGCCCTTTGGAATCCTTGTTGACATCGTTGATGACAACGCGTATGCGTTCGCCTTGAGTGAAAGATTCGGCGCGCGATTGTTCGGTTTTGGGCAGTACGGCTTCGATTTTGCCGAGGTCGACGATGATACGTCCGCCTTCGAACCGTTTGACGAAACCGTGAATCAGTTCGCCAAGTCGGTTGATATATTCTTCGTATACGTTATTGCGTTCCGCTTCGCGGACTTTTTGAAAGATAATCTGTTTGGCAGTCTGTGCGGCAATGCGTCCCAACTCTTCACGCGACTTAGGAAATTCCAATTGGTCGCCAACCTCTGCCCCTTCGACGCCATAGGATTCGACTTCAGCCAGACTGATTTCGGTGGCCGGGTCTTGTACTTCTTCGACCACCGTCATCAGGGCAAAGAGTTCGACATCGCCGGTTTCGGAGTTAAATCGGGCGTGCAGTTCTTCCGTCGTCTTAAACTGTTTTTTTGCGGCCGAAACGACGGCGTCTTCGATGGCCGAGATAATGACTTGCGGTTCAATCCCTTTCTCCCGGCTTAACATCTCTATTGTTTGAGTAATCGGACTCGTGGACATATTCTCTCACCTAAAATTCGTACTCGATATTCGCTTTGGCGATCTGCTCGAACGGAATCTGCAAATCGCCAACCCCATCAACGGTCAGGGTGATGACCGACTCTGCGATTCCTACCAGTAGACCGTGAAAGTTACGCTGGCCATTGATCGGCGAAAACGTTTTTAAGCGGATGCGCTGACCGGCAAAACGTTGGTAATCGCTCTGCTTATATAAGCCGCGCTCGATACCCGGAGAAGAGACTTCCAGCAGATAACCGCCGTCAATTAAATCTTCCATATCCAGCAGCGCCCCGACCTGATTGCTGACGACTTCGCAGTCTGCATGGGTAACGCCGCTAGGTTTATCAATGAAGATTCGTAAGGTGAAATGATGACGCGGCCCGATAGTTTCCCAGTGTACTAATTCCAAGCTTTCTCGTGCCGTCACCCGTTCAATGATCTCTTCAATGGCTTCTCGATTTACCTTACTCATTACCACCCAAGAAAAAAAGTGGGCGAAATACCCACTTTTCAGCAAGCCCCGTATGATACCTGCTTCATGAATAAAAATGCAAGCAGGTCTCCAAATTCATTGTGCAGAGAAAATTAGGAATCTCTTAACCGTTCAAACCATCAGAGAACTACTGAAGTTGGGGTAGCAACCCTCTAACCTCTCTCTCGGATCGCGCGATCAGATGAGAGAAAGGTTTCGTCGCCGATGCTAATTTACCAGATTCGAAGGAGGGAATGAGGGTAGCTCTTTGAGGAGTGCGTGACGTACTAAATCGAACTCATAAGCTAATGCTTCAAACATCCTTTCTGTCTCGCTGAAATCTTTCCTTCTGGCCTGCGCCTCTAACTGGCCGCTGGTTTGGGCTAAACGACCTGCGCCAATTGCCAAACTGCTGCCCTTCAGACTATGTGCGGATCGGCTTAACGCTTCGCTATCCTGTTTGGCAATGGCTGAGCGAATGGCCTCGATGTGAGCAGGCGTGTCTTCAAGGAAGAGATGGATGATTTCCGCTAGAATGCTCTCGTTGCCATCTTCCAAATTACGGTACATATCGAGAGCGGTTTGATCGAGAGATACACACCCCGCCTCTTCTTCCGCTTCGGCCACCTTTTGATTGCCCATATTTTGCGTCGTGCGCTCGAGCGCCGCTTGCAGTTCTTCAATCCGCAAAGGCTTGCTCAAGTAATCATTCATGCCTGCTTGCAAACACTTTGCCCGGTCGCCCCCCATCGCATTGGCCGTGAGGGCAACGATCCATGGCTGTCTCGTTGCCGGGAAGCGTTCGCGGATACGGCGGGTGGTCTCCAACCCATCCATATAGGGCATCTGCATGTCCATCAAGATGATGTCGTAAGTCTGTCTTTGCAGGGCTTCTAAGACTTCGATGCCATCTGCGGAAACATCGGCGCGGTAGCCCAACTTTTCCAATACCAGAAGTGCGAGTTTCTGATTGATTGAACTATCTTCGGCAATCAAGATGCGGAGAGGCAACCGTTGAGCCAGAGTATGATCGAACCCGCTCGTCGGCACGGATGCGGTTTCGTTGATCGCGTGTCCGGATAGAGAGGCAACGATGGTATTGAAAAGTTGTGATGCCTTTATGGGCTTATTCACCGTATAAATATCGGGAAATTCGGAGAGCGCCTTTTGATCTGCCCGAATCTGATTTTTTTTCGAACTGATGAGAATGATTGGTACATGGCAAGTAGAGCGAATCTGTTGAATACTCTCCGGCAAAGAAGCACTCGCCACATCGCCGCCGCTCAATTCGAATATGACGAGATCAAATTGTTGCCCTTGTTTGATGCGCGCCAAAGCATCGGCAGTTGATGAGCAGTTGGTTGAGGTCAGCGACCAGGCCTCCAAGTGTTTCGTAATCAAAAACCGGTTGGTTGTTTGTTGTCCGATCAACAGCGCGGATTTGCCGATAAGCCCGAGGTGGGCAGGCGAATCATCTCGTTTCTCTGTATCCGCTTCCACGCAGATGGAAAAGAAGAAGGTTGATCCTTTGCCCTCTTCACTGTCAACCCACATCCTTCCGCCCATGATTTCGCACAACCGATTGCTGATGGCCAGCCCCAATCCCGTGCCGCCGTATAATCGCGTTGTCGAAGAATCAATTTGAGTAAAGGATTGGAATAAGCGGTTCTGACGAGCCGCAGGAATGCCGATGCCGGTGTCGGCAACGGAAAAGATCAGTTCATACGGGTCTGCCGCTTTTCTCTCTGCCGTGACTTTAATGATTACTTCACCTCGAGCCGTAAACTTCACCGCATTGCTGAGGAGGTTGACGAGGACTTGTCGCAACCGAGTTGCATCACCCAAGATGATTGTCGGGGTTGCCGATTCGATTACATACCCGATTTCGATCTCTTTTTCCACCGCCTTTTCGGTAAAGAGAGCGATGGCACCTTCGATACATTCGGTAAGTTGGAACGGGTGCTTTTCTAATTCCAGCTTGCCGGATTCAATTTTTGAGAAGTCGAGAATGTCATTGATGATGGTCAGCAATGCGTCGCCGCTGTTACGGATGATTTCGACGAACTCCTTTTGTTCCGCTGACAAGTCGGTATCAAGCAAGATGCCTGTCATTCCAATGACGGCATTCATCGGCGTTCGG
>CAYXVU010000060.1:0-27909 GCA_964468725.1 uncultured Clostridia bacterium | reverse complement strand
TAAGATGAGAAGAAAACAAACCGTACTGATGGCAGTGCTGGCGGTGGCGATGACAGCTTTGCTGTTGCCGCTCTTCGGCGTTCGGGCCGCCTCGTCGCCCAAGGCGACGCGCGCCCTGCGCACCCCGGCCACGCCTGCCGCTCCGGCGGCTCTGACCTCTACCGCTGCACAACAAGCGGGCAAAGGTCAGTACGCCGTTCTCAATGAAGCCCCGTCGGAGGCTCCGCAAGGACTGGAGAGCCCCGATGTGGTCGAACGCCTCTTCGGCATCCGCGCCGGACGCAAAGTCAGCAAGGCGTCAGCCGAGAAGGTGCGCAAACTGATCAAGAGCCGACCGGCAGATGCGGTTTTGAGTCCGCAAGCGGGCGAGCCGGAGATTCTCAACGCGACCTCGGCCTTGTCGGCAGCGATTGCGACGACGATCGGCGGACGCAACACGCAGTTTTCAGAAGTGGCGTTGTTGGCCGATTGGGATGGACGCGAAGATTGCACGGCCGACCGGTCGGCGAAGGTGGACGATTTTTCGTTTGTCGAGCCCGAGATTGATGGGCAGTTGACAAGAGTGGCGATCTCGGAGCACACGTTTGCCAACGGGTTCACGGAGAACATCTTCTATTATGGAGATTCGTTGGGGAATGTGTGGGTTGGAGTGGATTCGACGGGCGACGGGTTCGTCGAGCAAGTGTTGCAGATCAACATCCCGACGGTGTTGAACGCGTTTGGGACGGTGTTGAGCGACGATCAGATCACGATCACGGGATTGGCGGTCAATCCGGTGGCGGACTTGACCTCGTTTTTCAATGTCAACGGAGCGTATGACGAGTTTGATGGGCAGATCGGAGAGATTCTGTATGTGACCTATCACGATGCCGAGAGCGGCCTGCGGTTGGCGGCCAACAATCAGTTGGTGAGAAGCGGATTGTTGGCGTTTCCGGTGGCGGATTTGATTTCGGGAGCCGCCGCACCGCCAAGCCCGATACAAGACAGCATACCGGGATTTCCGGTGACCATCGGTGGGGCGTTCGGAGTGGCCTTTTCGGTGTTTGCCAACATCGCCGGATGTGCGGTTGATGATGACGGGAGCGTGTACTTCCATCAAGCGGATACGATTGGCTTTACGGGTGGAAACGTGGTCAAGGTGACCGATGTCGGCGCTAATCAAGATCGCTCGGCAGCCGTGAGCGGGATTTTGACCATTACATCGCTCAATCCGACGGGACGTCTGTACGGAACAACCTCAGGCCCGTCGACACAGGTCAACCGGTTCACGAACTATTCGGGAACCTCGACGACCTTCGGCAACCTCTCGTACATCACCAACGGCCCGTGCAACACCCTCTACGGCGCCTTGACGCGCTCGCTCGGTTCAGGCGACCCGGTCACCGAGGGTCTCTATCCGGCGCCTTCGCAGTTCCCCAACGGGATGCCATCGCTGGTCATCAGCTTTGCGGACTGCCACGGGGCTTTCGATCTGTGCACCTCGCCAGCCGACGGCTTTCCGGGACAGATTCCGATTGCCGACGGACTGGCTGATGCGGCTTCGGGAAGCGGCACGGGCACAGCCGGGGTGAACAACTTCCGGGTCTTCGTGCACGGCGCGGGACCGGACATTCGAGGCATTCAAGGTCTGAGCGGGGTGTCGCAAGCCAACGACCTGAGAATCCCGGAATTCCAAGTCGACTTGGGAGCCCACAACGGCTTGGCGGTGGACGAAAACTGGGGCGTGTATGTCATCAGCGGCGGGACGCCAGCCGGAAGCGGTCGCAACAATCCGTCACCGGCTTTGACCGACATTTTGTGGTTTGAAGATATGTGTCCGATGGATCGGCGAGCCGATTTTGTGGATTTGAGAGGCAATCAGGTGCCCAATCCGCCGGCTTCGGGAGGCAATGTGGGAGACGGGGATTCAGACTTGTTCGATCACCTCTTCTATCGAGCGCCGTTGGATCAAGTGAGTTTGGGGCCGACGGGATTGGCGGGATTGTCGAGAGGCTTCCTGCTCTATCTCAATCGGACGAGAAATGCGGATACAGGAAGATTTGCCGATCTGCCCAACGGGGGGACGCAGGGAGATGACGACACGGGAGGCTTCATCTTCGAGGACTTCGATCTGGGACATCAGGTGGCGGGAGGAGATGATCAGACGACGCCGTTCAGAGGAGACGATGACAACGGAGCGGGGACGCCGACGTTGGTCGGCCCGCTGAGTGGAGGATTCGAGTTCGTCTTCGGCGGACCGGTGGGGACGGCCAACTGTGTGTGGAACGGAGCGTTTTTGAACTCGAACGGGAACCTGACGTTCGGGACGGGAGACACCTCGAACATAGCCAACGTGCTGGATGCGCGAAGCGGAGCGCCGCGGGTCGCGCCAGCCTGGACGGATTTGAATCCGGCGAGCCGGGTGCAAGGATTTTTGAACACCTTCCCGGTGCAGGCGTTGGGCTTCAGCGGGATCAACTCGTTTGAAGTGAGATGGATCAACGTGCCGGAGTTTGGGTTGGAGGACTGCGGGTCATCGAACACCTTTTCGGTGACGCTGTGGGATGACGGGACGGGAATAGACGAGAACGCGAGCCAGCCGTTGAACCCGGCCAACCCGATTGGCAATAACGCCGTGCCCTTTGACCTGCAAGAAGGGCCGACGGATTTGAGATGGACGCGCGAGCCGAACACGCAGATTCTGGTGGGCTGCTCGTCGCGGGGACAAGGAACGGGGAACTTCAGTTTCGAGTATTGTCGAATGGACTTGCTGGGAACGGAAGAGAATCCGGTGTATGTGGGATACTCGATTGGAGGATTGGAGATCTTCACGCCGCCGGGATTGTGCGAGATCAACCTATCGACGGCAGCGGCGGCAGCGGATTTGACGCCGTTTGGAGTGATCCAAGGGCAGACGGCATCGATCTGTCCGTGTCTGATCGGAGAAGGAACGGAACCGGAGATGTATGAATTCTTCGATCAAGGGACGTTCGGATCGGTAGGAAACATCGGACAGGTGACGTTTGCGACGCCGGACTTCGATTTGAGACACGAAGGGAACGACGCGCAGGCGTGCACACCGGCAAGACAGAGCGATGTGAACCGGATGAAGGTGGGGTTGTACGGAGTAGGATGTGCGCCGCCGCCGAATCCGATCTGTTCGACGGTGCAGCCGACCAGACCGGTGGCGGTAGCGCCGAATCAACCGGCGGTGAGTTCGACGTCAACGACGGGGATAATCAATGCGCTGTGTGATGTGCAGTTGAACATGGTGGGATGCGGATTCTTCCCGAACGAGACGACGATCATCTGCCAAGGGTTCACGACATCGACGGGAGTGCCGTTGCAGAGACCGGGGAAGACGGTGACGACGGCAGCGACGTTGACGTGCGACACAAACGGAGACGGGACGCCGGAAGCGGTGATCGCGTTGGGGAATGTGTTGCCGGTGAACAAGAATTTGGTGAGAGGGACGTTGGTGTCACTGAGTGCGGCAGGATTGCCGGGGACAGCCTTCCCGTTGACGTGTTGTGGAGGGAGTGGATTTGTGACGGTGACGACGGCGTTCAGTGCGGGAGACAACAACGTGTTTGGGCCGTTCACGAGGACGACGACGTGTAATGCGCCGTTGGGGAATCGAGCGCCGGTAGTGATTTCGATCGCGCCGAGCGACGGAAATTGCGCCAACGAGCAAGACACGTTGATATCGGGAGCGTGTTTCCGAATCGGGAATGTGGACAACGTGACGTCGGTGTTTGCGGTGGAGTTCAACCGGGCGACGCAGACGTTGAACACAGCCAACACGATTCAGGCTCGGAGATTCCAAATTCTGAGCCCTGTCTTGATTGATGCGCTGTTCAGCTTTGGGACGGTGAATGCCGGGAAGACGTTCTTGATCTTCGTATCGGGACCGAACGGGACGAGCCGGAACCTGACGCAAGGGCAGACGCCAGCAGGATGCGTGTTTGGCAACGAGCAAGGCATCCAAGTCACCTTCACTTGCAATGTGGTAAGGCCACCGTGCAACGTCAACTCACCGGTAGATGCCAACTGCCCGTGCGGCAGTGTGCTGGTGGGAGGTGTCGACCCACGCGGTCCGTGTGTTGGTCCTCCTGAAACAGCCGTCGTCAACGCTTGTAACCTGCGTCGGTCATCTTCAGGGGCCTTCAGCCTTGAGGTTATCGGATCGAACATCAAGAATGGGGCTACGCTGACGTTGAATGGTAAGTCGGCTGCTAAGATTAAGTTGCAAGACCAGCAGTCGAATGGCACCTTCAACAAGATTATCGTGAAGAAATCGAACTTCATATGTGCCAACATACCGGGTGCGATTATCGTCACGAATCCAGGTGCTCCGGCCTCACCGGCATTTAGTTGCCAGAGGTCGTGCCCGACACAACAGTAACTTCACCCTGAAGGTGAAAGGGCCGCCTTTTCACCTTCAGCCCTTTGCTAAAAAGGAGAGGCATCAGGCCTCTCCTTTTAATTTCTACCTGCCTTTTTATCTCCGAAAAAACAGACTATCAGAATAAGCGTTTCGGTTTTGACGGGCACACCATAGCCAGGCACTTTCGGTCACTATCAAAGCAGCCTATAAATTTGGCGTGAGAAGCGCAGGATGGAGCTGAAATGAAAATGGAAGACCCGGTCACGACCGCCATCTTAGAGATCGTCGAGGCTGGCGCTCTGGCTGGCGCGGCGACGCTCGTTTGGCGTGATGGCAAGGTGGTTCAGAGCGCGTGTGTGGGTTGGCGGGATGCGGAAGCCAAGTTGATGATTGAGCGCGACACCCTGTTCCGCATCGCTTCGATGACGAAGCCGATCACCTCCACGGCAGCGCTCATGCTGATGGAGGATGGCCGGTTCGCGTTGGACGATCCGATCACCCGTTGGGCGCCTGAGTTTTCTAAGATGTCTGTCCTGCGCTCGCCCAAGGGTTCGATTGGGGAGACCGAGCCTGCCCAACGACCGATCACCTTCGACGACCTGCTGACCCACCGGTCGGGCATTACCTACGGGGACTTTCACCCTGGCCCTCTCGCGAGGGCATTCAAAGAGGCGCTGGGCGGCGATATTGATAGTGAGGTAGCACCTGATGACTGGATCGCAGGGCTCGCCGCGCTGCCGTTGATCGATCAGCCGGGGACTGCATTCCACTATGGCCACTCAACCGATCTACTTGGGTTGCTCATCGCGCGCATGGAAGACGCTCCTCTCGGCGACGTGCTTGAGCGCCGGATTTTCGGCCCGTTGGGGATGAGGGACACCGGCTTCACCCTCTCCCACGAGAAGCGGGGCCGACGGGCTGGGATGTACGGCTTCGACGATGCGGGTCGTCTGAAAGCGCTCCTCTCCGCTCCGGGCGGCGCGACGATACCAGAGCGGCCAAAGGATATGGCCTATGTCTCTGGCGGCCAGGGTCTTTGGTCGACGGTGGACAACTATCTCGCCTTTGCGCGGATGTTCTTAGGGGTGGGTACTGTGGATGGCGTGCGGCTGTTACGGCCCGACACTTTCGCGCTAATGGCCTCCAACCGCCTGACCAAGCGCCAACGCAGCGAGTCCAAAATGTTAGGAATGCAGCTGTTCGCCGCGGGTCACGGATTCGGGATGGGCGTCGCAGTGGTGATCGAGCCTGAGAAGGCGGTGCCGACTCTGTGTGGAGGTGGCGTGGGCGCGGTGGGATGGCCGGGGGCCTACGGCGGATGGTGGCAAGCCGATCCGAACGATGGCTCCGTGCTGATCTTTCTGGCGCATAACATGGTCGAGTTGGACCAACTCGCCAAAGGCATCGGTCTGGGGGCCTACAGCGCCATCACGCAGTTCCATGCACTAGCGTCGGCTTTGCCACGGTCAAGACGTGAGACGGACGAAGACTAGTCGCGCTTTTATGTCGAACTACTATGAAAATAACCGCGTAAGTAGTTGATCTTCATAAGCGAAGGTATCGTCCGCGTTTTGCTGGCTCACGTTAAATAGGAAAAGCTACCCGAAGGTAGCGGTAAGTTGTTGAAAGGAAAAGTGGAGCTAGTCGGGCTCGAACCGACGGCCTCATGACTGCCAGTCATGCGCTCTCCCAGCTGAGCTATAGCCCCATCTGAATAGTTGAAGAGCAATTGCGACTACTAGGCTCTTTTGACGCACCGACATACTAGCAAAGGCCCTTTTGGAGCGTCAACGATTAGTTGGCCATGATGACGCTCTACCTGTGTACTACTGGCGCAAGAGAGGTTGCCGTTGACATCCAACCGTGAGCAAAGCCAAGAGCCTGTACAAAAGTTTGCTGGTATTCAGATGAGGCCAGGCTCGGCTAAGAGCTATGCTGGGCGACGCGTAGTGGCGGGGCATCCACAAGAGACTACCCTCGGCGGATAGCGGCCAACTGGGTTGACTTCCTTGAGTGAGTCGCTGACTGGGTACCAGCGAAGGCCAAGCGAGTCTCCGCAATCTTGGATCACTTGAAGGCGCATCAAGCGCCGGACGTATTGTTGTTTTCGTTGCATCATCCGCGATGGGACTTTGTCTTTCAGCCGAAATACGTCGCCTACCTGAACTTGATCGAGCCGCGGTGGATAGGCGCTGCGCTCGCTAGCACTGAAAGGGAGGCGGTTTGAGACAGGGGAGCAGGTGGCGAGGGAAGTGGAAGCGGCTCCAGAGTATTGGAACAATCATCGGCATCCTTTTGTGTGGGGCCGAAGGCGACGATATTGGTCACGAAGGCAACTCGGTATTGCGCTAGTTGCAGGGGTGGCGTGCGCCTGGCTGCAACCTTCTCCGTTGATGTTTCGCAATGAAAGCAGAGAAGGAAAAGATCTGCCCTTTGTGAAACAAGCTCCGCGATTGTTTAGGTAAAAATCGCGGAGCTTGTTCGGTAGGTTTCGGTGTTGGGTCGCTTAGTTCGTTGTTGTTGAGCGCTCACGTTTGTAGGGTTGACCAAGATACTTCTCAACCGCTTTTTGTGCGCCGTTGTAATCGTTGCCGCTCTCTTTCGCTTTGGTGTATTCGGCGACGGCACGTTCGCGGTTGCCTTCCGCATCATAGGCGTTGCCGCGATAGATATACGACCAAACTTCGAGCCACCCCGGTTCCAAATCGCCGTTGAGGGCTTCGGTGAAGTATTCCCGCGCTTTGCTCCAATTGCGCTGCTCCATGTAGAGCAAGGCGAGATTGTACCACGCCCAGGATGAACGCGGATTGAGTTTGAGAGCGGCGCGAAACTGCTCTTCGGCTTCGGCATACTCTTCGCGCTCGAAGTGTTGCAAGCCGCGGCGCACGATGACCGAACTGCGCAGGGATTCGGAAATTCTCAAATAACGATTATCGGGGTCAATGATGACATCAAGCGGCTTGCCGTCCGATGACAGATCGAAATCCGCAGAGGTGCCGCGCAAGTCAACTGTTGTGCGGGCTTCGCGTCCGCCTTCGGCTTCCATCGCCAGTGTGACTTTGCCGCGAAACGAATCAATATTCTGCCGCAGCGTGCCGCGCACCTTGAACTTGCCTTCTTTGGTGCGAATGATCTTATATTCGACGGTGAATTCGGGCACCCCCGTCGAGTCTACCCACAGACCGAAGAAACCGCGCAGATTGCCGCCAACCTTTTCGGCCACCGCTTCGAAATCGTCAATGCTGGCGTTCTTGCCTTTGTAGGTCGAATAATAGGTCTTCAAGGCATTGAAGAACTGATCGTCGCCAATGGTGTCGCGCAGCATGTGGAGGACGTAAGCGCCTTTGTAGAAGATGATCGAGCGAAAGGCCGGAGACTGATCGTTGATCTGCGTCGGGGCGCGAGCGATTGAGGCTTCTTGCTCGAAGGCCAGCGCAAGTTCGAGAATTTCGGCCAGCGTCGCTTGAAATTCAGCCGCGCTTTGTTGCGACTCGCGGTATAAAACGGCGGAATACTGCGCCAAGCCTTGTGATAGCCAGGCGTCATCGAAACTCTTCAGTCCGACCGCTTGCCCCCACCATTGATAAGCTGCTTCGCGTGCGATCTCATCCACCGGCAGCGCTTTGTCCGAAGTCAAGGTGTGACGCGGGATGAAGGTGATGCCGGGGCCGCTATAGGAATCGAGCGTTTCGTCATCCACTTCGGCGACGACGTAACGAGGTCCGAATTCAAAGGGGCTGAACTTCGAACTATAAAATTGCAGGATTTGCGCGAACTCTTTGCCGTACTCTTCCAGACGAGACTCGCTGCCCGGCGTCGCATAGAGGTCAATCTGTATGCCGCCGGAGGTAATGGTGCGGGTGATAAACGGGCCGGCGGCGAATGAACCGATCAAGACAGGCTGATTTTCAACAAAGGTGAGACTTTTACGATTATCTTTGGTGGTTGCCGTAACGACGGGAACCGAACTGTGCCCGGCAACCGTCCAAGCGGCGGGTACGGTGAAGGTGACCTCCGATGTGGCGCGATCAGCGGCGTATTCATGAAAAGGGAACCATCGTGAGGCGTAAAACAGATAGCTGCCATCGGTTCCGACATAGGCCAACTTGCGATCCGGCAGCGGCCCGCCTTCCGAAGTTGCCAATGCCCCGGCATAGGTGAAGGTCAGAGTGATTTCCGAGCCCGGTTGATACAATTGGCCGAGATTGACTTTGACGGTTAATTCGTTGACCCGATCTTGTACAAACTGAAGTTGCGTCTTGCCATCAGGAGCCAGCACGCTGGTAATTGCCAGTGAGCCATTCATTTCGAAGACTGCCGATTGCGTCTGTTTCAAGGCTTTGAAGGTGACCGCTGTTTGCGCTTTGAGGGTGTTAGTCTCCGGCAGAATCTCGGCATTGATCTTATATTTCAGAACGTCGAGCGTTCCGCTTGACTCGCTTTGCGCATAGAGGTTGGGGACTTGCACACAGGCCAGCGCAAAGAACAGGCCGACCAGCGCCGTTGCAATCTTGATTCTCTTCATCATTCTGTCTTGCTTCCTTGTAGTCTGAGACGTCCGCGAAAGTAACTATAGCACTGCGCTTGCGCGCGTTCTAGTAGGGTTCCCCGCGCTGATTGCGCAAAGAATCCGATGGGCGAATGCAGCGGAGCCGCTTTCTTGCGCCGAACTTTACCGGACGGCTTCTCTGTTTGTCTATGGCTTGCAAGGCAATTAGAATCTGAGCCATCGAGGCTCACCAGCGGGTGAACCCTCAGCGAAAGGAAATGGTATGGCCAAGTCAAAGAGTTCACGAACCGTTTTTGTCTGTCAGGAATGCGGCGCGCAGCAACCCCGTTGGATGGGCAAGTGCCCGGAATGCGGCAACTGGAATTCGCTGGTCGAGGAGAAAGCTCATAGCCTCGCGCCCGACGCCTCGCCGCGCGGCGGAATGTTTCGCATGCGCAAAGTCGCGCCCGTCGCCTATGAAGAGATTGAGAGTCAGGATGAAGCGCGGCAATCGAGCGGCATCCCGGAGTTCGACCGCGTGCTAGGCGGCGGCATCGTGCCCGGTTCGCTCACCCTTATCGGTGGCGATCCGGGAATTGGCAAAAGTACCCTGCTTACGCAGGTGTCGGACAAACTCACTCAGACCTATGGCAAAGTCTTGTATGTCTCTGCCGAAGAGAGCGAGCGACAGATCAAACTGCGCGGCGAACGCCTGGGCATTCACCCGCAGGGGCTATATCTGTTGCCGGAGACCTGTCTGGAACGCATCTTTGAAGAGATTGATCGCCTCGAACCTCTGGCCATCGTTGTGGATTCCGTACAGACCGTCTTTTCGATGAAACTCGAATCCGCGCCCGGCTCCGTGTCGCAAGTGCGTGAAGTCGCGGGACAGTTCTTAATGCTGGCAAAGAATCGTACTATTCCCGTCTTTTTAATCGGCCACGTCACCAAAGAAGGCACCATCGCGGGGCCGAAAGCGCTCGAACATATTGTGGATACCGTGCTCTATTTCGAAGGCGAGCGCCATCACAATCATCGCATCATTCGCGCCGTGAAGAATCGCTTCGGCGCGGCTAACGAACTCGGCATCTTCGAGATGACGGGTGCGGGATTGGTTCCGGTGTTGAACCCTTCGGGGCTATTTCTCAATGAAAGGCCGGTGGGGGTATCGGGTTCGGTCGTCACCGCTTGCATGGAAGGCACGCGCCCCTTGCTGGTCGAGATTCAGGCATTGGTGACCGCCAACCAATACGGCACGGGGCGGCGCATGACGCAGGGCGTAGATCAAAATCGCGTTGCGCTCTTGATGGCGATGTTAGAGAAGCGCGTCGGGATGAATGTTCTCGGTGATGATGTCTTCGTCAATGTTGCGGGCGGGATGACGATTGACGAACCGGCTGCGGATTTAGGCATCGTCGCCGCCATCGCGTCGAGCTATCGCAACCTGCCGCTCGATAGTCAAGCAGCGGTCTTCGGCGAAGTCGGCTTGGCCGGAGAGGTGCGCGCCACCAATCAAGCGTCGGTGCGGGTGCGCGAAGCCTATGCTATGGGCTTCAAACGCTGCATCCTGCCGCAAGGCAACGCCACAGGTTTGGACTATGATGACGGCATTGACATCATCGGCGTGAAGAGCGTCGCCGATGCGATAGAAGCGCTCTTTTAATCTCTCGTTTTGGATTGAAAACGGGTTTGGCAAAGCGCGGTGCAGCGAGACTAGAACAAAATAGAATAGAAGGGAATGACGCAGCCCCCGTTGCCTCATTCCCTTCCGTTTTTTACTACTTCTGTCTGTCGCTTCTCTCATTGCACGATGACCGACGCAGCCCCCGTTGCCTCGGTCACCGTATAACTCTTTCGAGTTACGTCAGATGAATTGGCAAAACCTGTGCCAAACGAAATGGCCTGCGTGGGTAGTCCTAAGTGCTGTATTTGCGATAATGCGCGGCACAATGCGATTTTCGCCTTACAAAAACTGTCAGGTCACAGGTGACATAGCGCGTAAGCCCACTGTCGGCAGGCGCGGGATTCACGATTTGACGCTCGGCGCAGATCAGTCTCTGCTGTTGGTCGGCTGTTCTTTCGGCGCTTTGAGTCGGCGCTCATTTGTCAGTGTTCGATGTAGTTTGAAACTTCGATACTTCTGTCGCTTCTCCGTTGCCCTCTCTCTGATCCCTGAAATTAGATAGCAAATCCGAGAAGTTTCTATATAATTAGTGCCGGTCAGGGTTCCTAATCTGCTTGACCGGCAGCAGGATCGCGGAGACAGCTCAGACAATTCATCATCATACGGACTGACGCCAAGGTCTCCGGCAGCCCAGTTTTTCATGCATATCTTTGATTGCCATGTAGCGGAGTCCAACGGTTCCGACGACTTCTTCCGTTGCCGATAGAGGGATCGGCAGGCTCCGGGGCTGCTCTCTGGTAACCGGTCGCTCAGGCGGGCAGCCGTCCGCTATTTGCTCTTTCACAATTCTATGACTAATCGCAGCGTCGTATAGCAGGAACGGCTAAAGCGATCAGTAAGAGGTACGGAGGATTATATGCAATTCGACGTGACTTTGATTCGTACCGTCTTCATCGCGGCGCTCATCGGTGTTGGCTATTACCTCAGACCCGTTAGCAATCGAGCTGGTTTTTCGATGCTTGTCAGTCTGGTTATCGCGCTTGCAGTTATTTTCTTCGAGACCAGAATTCGCAAAGCAACGCTGAAAACGCTGATTGGCGGAGCCGTCGGTTCGATCCTCGGCATCGCCGGTGCTTCTTTGATCGGATGGATGATTTGGGCGCAGTATGGAACGCCGCTCGAAGAGTATGGCATTCCCGAAAACTTAAAAACCTTTCTCACCGTCACCCTGATGTTGGTGATGAGTTATGTTGGCCTCATCGTCGGGGCAGTCAAAGGGGATTATCTCGATCTGTCGGCTCTCGGCGGCATCTTTGTCGAAAAAGGCTCCAGCCGTATCCCGCCGCTCATCATGGATACGTCGGTGATTATTGATGGGCGTATTGCTGACATTGCCGAAACCGGCTTTCTTTCGGGCACGCTCGTCATCCCGCAATTCGTCTTGCGCGAACTGCAACAGATCGCCGATAGCGCCGATTCCATCAAACGCAATCGCGGTCGTCGCGGCTTGGACATTCTTCAGCGGCTGCAAAAGAATAAAGGTAATTACGAGATCATCATCAGCGAAGCCGACTTTCCCGATGTGCGCGAGGTCGATCACAAACTCATCGAACTCGGTCGTCAACTCGGCGGCAAGATCGTTACTAACGATTTCAATCTCAATAAAGTCGCCCAACTGCGCGGCGTGTCGGTGCTCAACATCAACGAACTGGCCAACGCTCTCAAACCCGTCGTCTTGCCGGGCGAAATTATGCGCGTCTTCGTTTTGAAAGAAGGCAAAGAGTACAATCAGGGCGTCGCCTATCTGGATGACGGTACGATGGTGGTGGTTGATAATGCGCGCCGCATGATCGGCAAAAATGTTGATGTGTCGGTGACCTCGGTGTTGCAGACTACTGCCGGAAAGATGATTTTCGGTCGCTACAGCGAAGAGGTTCGCACGACCGCTCAACGACAGAACCCAGTCACGCAGTGAGCGAGCGCAAACTCAACATTGCCATCATCCCGGCTGCTGGCATCGGCTCGCGGATGCACACAGACCGCGCCAAACAGATGATCGAATTGGCGGGCGTGCCGTTGCTCGTTCACACCCTGCGTCGCTTCGAACAGAGCGAGGCCATTGAACAGATCATCCTCGTTCTGCAACCGAACCTGACGTCCGAAGTCCTCGCCTTGCTGTCACGCTACGGGCTGAAAAAGATCGCGCGGATCGTCGCCGGGGGCGCTGAACGGCAAGACTCTGTCTATCGCGGATTGCAGGTGATTCATCCCGACACCGCAGGCGTCGTTGCCGTGCATGACGCTGTCCGCCCTTTCGTCCGCGCCGATGACATTAGCGCCGTCGTGCGCCGCGCGGAGATCAAAGGCGCGGCGTTGATGGCTGTAGCCGCAACCGATACCATCAAACAAGTCAAACGCGGCAACGTGCAACGCACTTTGGATCGCCGACTGATTTATCACGCGCAGACGCCGCAAGCCTTTCATTATGCGATTCTTCGCGAAGCCTATGACCGCGCCGAAACCGACGGCTTTCGCGCCACCGACGATTCGCAACTTGTCGAACGGCTCGGACAGCGTGTCTCCGTCGTCGAAGGCTCGCCCATCAATATCAAAATTACGCGCCCGTTCGATCTGCGCCTCGCAGAGGTGATACACGCGCAGTTCTTCAGTTAATCGCATGGACACGGATCATCGCATCGGCATCGGCTATGACCTGCATCGCCTTGTAGAAGGGCGCAAACTCTTGCTCGGCGGCGTCGAAATCCCTTTTGAGAAGGGCTTGCTCGGACATTCCGATTCCGATGTGTTGACCCACGCGGTTTGCGATGCGTTGTTGGGTGCGGCAGCGCTCGGCGACATCGGCACGCACTTCTCCGACCGCGACCCGCAATGGCAGGGGGCTGCGAGCCTTGATCTGCTGGCGCAGGTGATGGACCTGATTGTTGCGCGTAGTTGGCGGGTGGTGAATCTCGATTCGACGATTCTTGCCGAGCGTCCGAAACTCGCGCCGCATATCCCCCTGATGCGCGAGCAACTGGCGGCAGCCTTGCGAATCGGCATCGAACAGGTCAGCGTGAAAGCGAAAACCAACGAAGGGCTCGATGCCGTCGGGCGCGGCGAAGCAATCGCCGCGCAAGCCATCGTCTTGCTCGCGGCGACGCCAGCCAGTGATCCGTAAGCGAGTCGGGAAGTCAGGATAAAGGTCGCAGGTTGGAGGTTGAAGGTTGGAGGTTTGGAAGGCGAGGATTGAGGGTTGAAGAGCGCCATAAAAGATCGCAGGAGGCAATCTTCAACTTTTCACCTTCCACCTTCAACCTGGTAACTGCCTATGATGGATCATGACCGGCTATTAAAAGAACTGCTCTCGAGATTTTTTATCGAGTTTGTCGAACTGTTCTTGCCGCAGATGGCTGCTGATCTGGATCGCAACTACCTCACCTTTTTAGATCAGGAACTATTTACCCACACAGCTTCGGGCGAGCGACAGGAAGCCGATTTGATTGCCAAAGCGCGCTTCAAAAATCGCAACATCTTTTTTCTCCTCCGCATCGAAAACCAGCCGCAACCGCAGCCGGAATTCGGGCGACATCTTTTTCGCACCTTCTCGCGGCTACATAACCGTTACGCTTCGCCGGTCTATCCGGTCGTTATCTTCTCATACGACAAACCCAAACGCCTCGAACCGAACCTCTATCAAGTCATTTTTCCTGATAAAGCGGTGTTGGAATTTCACTATGAAGTGATACAGTTGAACCGACTGAATTGGCGCGAGTATGCGAAAGAGAAGAATCCGTTGGCCGCTGCTCTGATGGCGAAGATGAGCATGAAGCCGGAAGAGCGAGCGCGTGTGAAATTCGAATCGTTACGAATGCTGGCAACCTTGCGACTAGATCGGGCGCAAGTGCAGTTGCTCTCCGGTTTTATTGATACCTATCTGCGGCTGAAGGCCGGAGAGGAGATGCAGTTCCAAGCCGACGTCAAACGGATCAAGAAGCGTGAGCGGAGGAGAGTTATGGAGATCGTCACCAGTTGGATGGAGCAGGGCATCCGGCAAGGTTTACAACAAGGCAAACAACTCGAAGCCCTGACCCTAATCACTCGTCAGTTGAATCGGCGATTGGGTAATTTGGACAAACGCACCAACACTCGCATTGAAAAGCTGACGCTCGCTAAACTCGAAGACCTCGGCGAAGCGCTGCTGGATTTTTCCAGCAAAGATGATCTGAAGAGCTGGCTTGATACCCAAGCCGGTAACCGCGCGACGACGCGCCCCTCGCGCAAGCGCGCCAAACGAAAAGCGAAGAAGGGATAACGGTCATTATCTTTCTTCCCATGAAAGCCTGAACCATGCGAGCGGTTGACATCATTGCCAAAAAACGTGACGGAGAGAGTCTTACCCGCGATGAGATTCACTTCCTTGTGCGCGGCTACACGGACGGCGAGGTGGCGGATTATCAGATGGCCGCCTTGTTGATGGCCGTCTTTTGGCGCGGCATGGATCGCCAAGAGACCATCGCGCTGGCCGAAGAGATGCTGCATTCGGGCGAGATCGTCCGCTTCACAAACTCTAGCAAACCCGCGATTGATAAACATTCAACCGGCGGCGTGGGCGACAAAACCTCGCTGGTCATCGCGCCGGTTGTCGCGGCTGCCGGTGTGCCTGTGCCGATGATGTCAGGCCGCGCGCTCGGCCATTCCGGCGGCACGCTCGATAAACTCGAATCTATTCCCGGCTTTCGCACCAATCTCTCGCTGAGCGAATTTCGCGCCATGATGGAGGAGGTCGGCGTGTCGCTCATTGGCCAGACGGCGGAGATCGCGCCCGCTGATAAGAAGCTCTACGCTTTGCGCGATGTCACCGCGACCGTGCCGTGTCTGCCGCTGATCGTCGGTTCGATTATGAGCAAGAAGTTGGCCGAAGGTATTGACGGACTCGTCTTGGATGTGAAGTTCGGCAGCGGCGCTTTCATGAAGACGGAAGGCGCGGCGTTGGAGCTTGCCAATCTGCTTATCGAGATTGCGCGTCGCCTGGAGAAGAGTTGCATTGCCCTCATCACTGATATGACGCAACCGCTTGGCCGACAAGTAGGCAATGCGCTCGAAGTGATCGAAGCCTTCGAGGCGTTGCGCGGCGAAGGGCCGAACGACCTCATCCTCTTGTGCCGCGAACTCTCGGCTTACATGCTGTTGCTCGGTCGCGCCGTTGCCGATATTGAAGCAGGCCGCACGCGCTATGACGAACTGATCGCCAGCGGCGCGGCGCGCGAAAAGATGCGCGAAATCATTGCTTATCAGGGCGGCGATGCACGGGTGTTAGATGATTACCGCCTACTGCCCGCCGCTCGCAATCAGCGCGTCGTTCGCGCCGGGCGAGCGGGCTTTATTCAAGCCATCAATACGGAAGCGGTGGGCAATGCGGCGATGCGGCTCGGCGCGGGTCGCCTGCGGCTCGATACGCCGATTGATTACGGTGTAGGATTGCGCGTTGAGGCGAAGATTGGCGACCGAGTGGAGGCTGATTCGCCACTGGTTACGCTCTCGGTCAATGATGACGCGCGCGCCGAGCAAGTTGCGCCAATCATTGAACAGGCCTACACCATTGTGAACGAACCGGTTACGCCACCAGCGTTGATTCGTGACCGGATTGGCCCCTTCCTGTGCTGAACCAAGGAGCAAGCGATGAGTTTGAACCTCAATGAAAAACTGCCAGTCAGTTCCTCGGCTTATTGCACTTCTGCAACCTTCACCGAGGCTGTCAATGATGCCCAGTTCACGCGCACGTTTGGATTTGTTGCTCTCATCTGTTCGCTCTTGATCTTTATCGGCGGCGCAATCGTTTTGGGTATCGGCATGGCAGTGATCGGATTTGGAAAGACACGCTATTATCGCGTACTGGGCATCACGATGATTGTGATTGCCGTTTTGAGCTTCCTTGCCAATCCGGTCAGTATGGTAGGCCCGCTCGTGTTGAGCGCCGGAGTCGCATGGAAAGGGTTCGATATTCTCAGCACCTTATCACAGGAAGGCAAAGGAGACCCGGATTGGCAACCAACACGGCGACGTGCCATCACGAGCATTGTGCTGAGCGGCATTGGGCTTATCATTTCTCTTATCTGGTTACTGTTGATTATGGTTGGCTGGCTGGCCCGCTTTCTTGCTAACCAGCCATCTAACTGATGACACCCGTACTGATGAAGCGCGGCTCATCTCGGTAGCAGAATCACTATGGGGGCAACCTTCAAACTGGCGGAACGAACCGACCTCCCGCACATTCTGACGATGATGCGCGATTTCTATGCCCATGAATCGCTGCCTTTCGACGAAGCGGTTGCCCGTCGCGGGGTAGAAGATTTGCTGACGAACGAGCAGTTCGGGCGCTTCTACCTGATTCAACTCGACGACGCGATTGCAGGCTATGCGGTGTTGACCTTCGGCTACAGTCTGGAATTTCATGGGCGCGATGCGTTTATTGACGAACTCTATGTTGTGGCTCAATATCGCGGGCGGGGACTGGGCACGCACGCGATCACGTTTCTGGCAGATGCCTGCCGACAGCTTGGCGTGCAGGCGTTACATTTGGAAGTTGATCGCGGCAATGTCAAAGCCCAGTCGGTTTATCGGCAAGCGGGCTTTCACGATCATGACCGCTACTTGCTGACCAAGTGGATTTCGTAATCTCAACACGGGGAGAAAAAAGATGGGGAACGACTACCTGCTGGCTCTCGATCAAGGCACGACCAGTTCGCGCGCGATTCTCTTCGATAAAACGGGGCAACCGCTGCAAATCGCGCAGCAAGAATACGAGCAACTCTATCCCCAACCCGGCTGGGTCGAACATCGTCCTGAAGACATCTGGTCTTCACAACTCAACGCCGCGCAACGCTTGCTCAGAGAGGCCGCCGTCAAGCCCGATCAAATCGCCGCCATTGGCATCACCAATCAACGCGAGACCACCATCTTGTGGGATCGCAAAACCGGCGAACCGATTCACAATGCCATCGTCTGGCAGTGCCGCCGAACAGCGGAAGATTGTGACCGCATGCGCCGCGAAGGGCTGGCTACACTCTTTCAAAAGAAGACCGGGCTGGTGCTGGACGCCTACTTTTCCGGCACGAAAGCCCGCTGGCTGCTCGATCACGTTGAGGGCGCGCGCGCGCTTGCCCAAGCCGGGCGGCTTGCCTTCGGGACAGTGGATACCTGGTTGATCTGGAAGCTGACGGGCGGGCGCGTGCATGCAACCGACCCATCAAACGCCAGCCGCACACTGATGTACAACATCAAGACCAATGATTGGGATGATGAGTTGCTTGCGGCGCTCGATGTGCCGCGCGAAATTTTGCCGCACGTCACCCCGTCGAGCGCCGTTATCGGCGAAACCGACGCAGCGCTTTTCGGGCGTTCGATTCCGATAGCCGGGAAC
The DNA here is from genome assembly GCA_964468725.1 of uncultured Clostridia bacterium. Classification (GTDB taxonomy): domain Bacteria; phylum Acidobacteriota; class Blastocatellia; order UBA7656; family UBA7656; genus CAYXVU01. Next base: position 10,010 of record CAYXVU010000060.1, on the reverse strand, counting down.
GCGGGCGACCAGCAAGCGGCGCTTTTCGGACAAGTCTGCACCCGTCCCGGGATGTCGAAAAACACTTATGGCACGGGCTGTTTTATGCTGCTCAATACCGGAGCCGAAGCCGTCCCTTCGAAAAACAATCTGCTCACCACCGTCGCCTGGCAGCTTGGCGACGAAGCGGTAGAGTACGCGCTCGAAGGCAGTGTCTTCATTGCCGGAGCGGCGATTCAATGGCTGCGCGATGGGCTGAAGGTTGTCGCTTCGGCAGCCGACACCGAAGCGATGGCGGCCAGCGTCAACGATAACGGCGGCGTCTATTTCGTGCCCGCTTTTGTCGGACTCGGCGCGCCGCATTGGGATCAATACGCGCGCGGCACCATCGTCGGGTTGACGCGCGGTTCGACGCGCGAACATATCGCGCGCGCGGCTCTGGAATCTATCGCCTATCAAACGCGTGATGTGTTGGCCTGCATGCACGATGATTCGGGCATTCGGTTACGGGAACTGCGAGTGGACGGCGGCGCGGCGCGCAATGATTTTCTCATGCAGTTTCAAGCCGACATTCTCGACATCCCGGTCGTGCGTCCTGCCAACACCGAGACGACGGCGGCAGGCGCAGCCTTTCTGGCGGGGCTGGCGGTTGATTTCTGGTCGGGCGTGGAGGAGATCAGCGCCATGTGGCAACGCGACAAGACCTTCGAACCCCGAATGAGCGCCAGCGAGCGCACGGCTTTGATTGATAACTGGACGCGTGCGTTGGAACGCGCCGGTCAGTGGGTGAAACCGTGAGCGGCTGGCGATCAATCAGCGGCGTTGTTACAATCCAAACCCTATGGCTGAGGGGTCCATATCGGCGACCGTTTTGAAACTGGCGGCGGTCTTGCTGCTGGTGTTGGCCAACGGATTCTTTGTGGCCACCGAGTTCGCCTTAGTCGGCATCCGCAAATCGCGCGTCGCCACGTTGGTCGCAGAAGGCAACAAACGTGCGCGCATATTGATGGGCATACTCAATGAATTGGATGCCTACATTTCGGCCACCCAACTCGGCATCACACTCGCTAGTCTGGGACTTGGTTGGATTGCCGAAGCGACGTTGGCACAACTGCTCACACCGCTCTTTCATGCCATCCTTCCGGCTTCGGCTTCCGAAGTTGCGGCGCACAGCGTTGCGGTGGCCGCCGCCTTTACGATCATCACCTTTTTGCATATTGCGTTGGGCGAACTGGCCCCGAAGACCTTAGCGCTTGAACGCACCGAAAGCGTCGCTCTGGCGGTCTCTCGCCCCATACAACTCTTCTATCGTCTCTTCAAAGCGCCGATCTGGTTGCTCAACCGCGCTGGCATCTTCATCGTCCACCTCTTCGGTTTGCATGCCACCGCCGAGCATGCGACCTCTTACAACGAAGAGGAGTTGCGCCACCTGATCGCCCTCAGTCACAAGAGCGGGCATCTGATCGAAGACGAACAAGAGTTGATTACCAACGTCTTTGACTTTACGGATAAGACGGTCGAATCGGTGATGACGCCGCGCACAGAGATCGAAGGGTTAGATATTGAACTGACGCCCGCCGAGATGCTCGAACAGATCGAACAGCTCGGCTATTCTCGCATGCCGGTTTACCGCGACTCGCTCGATAACGTCATCGGTGTACTGCTCTACAAAGATTTGAGTCGCGTTTTGCGAAATGGCGAAGCGGTGACGCTGGAACAGCTCATGCGTCCGCCCGTTTTTCTGCCGACGACCGTGAAGTTGCACGATGCGCTTCGCAGTTTGCGCGCCTCCAGCGGACACATGGCGATGGTGGTTGATGAACACGGTGGCGTCGAAGGGTTGGTGACGATAGAAGACCTGGTCGAAGAGATCGTCGGCGATATTCGAGACGAGCATGACGAGATCGCTCTACGCCAAGTCGTTGAGCAAGCCGATGGCAGCTATCTGGTAAGCGGCAGGCTCTCAATCAAAGATGCCAATAAACTGCTCGATTTCAGCCTGCCCGAAGCCGACAGCTATCACACCATCGCCGGGTTTATGATGGCGCGCGCCGGACGACTATTGAATCAAGGGGAAAGCGTTCAGTACAACGACCTGCGCCTGACAGTCGAATCGTCTGCGAAGAATCGCATCATCGAAACACGCATCGAAAAACTCAACCAAGAGACTGCCCCGACTGTATCGGCTGGCCAATCGTCTTAACCCTCTCGTCTCACCGTCTCCTTCATAAGCTCGGCGGCGATTTCTGCTTGTGAGCAATTTGCAGAGTTCGTTTGACTCTTTTGCGCCCCGAAAATAAGATGCCCGTCTCCATTGAACGAAACGCTTTTCATCATCAACCCAACTTCGGCGCGCGGCAAAACCTTGAGTTTTTGGGGCGGCGCGCGGCGCGTCTTACAGCAACTCGGCGTGCCTTTTGTCGAACAGGTCACGACGCGCATCGGTGAAGCGATCACCCTCACCCGCACGGCGCTGCAAAACGGCGTGCGCCGCATCGTCGCGGTGGGCGGCGATGGCACGCTGAGCGAAGTTGTCAACGGCTATCTGACGGATGACGGAAAACCGATTCGTACGGATGCCGCCATCGGGCTGTTGCCAAGCGGCACGGGTTCGGATTTTCGTCGCTCGGTCGGCTTGCAGATCGGCCTCGCACAGGTTCACTCCTTTGCTGCACCGCACAGCCGACTGCTGGATGCGGTTCGCGCCTCCTACATCAATCGAGCCGGGGTGCCGACCTCGCGCTTTTATCTCAACCTCGCATCCTTCGGGCTCGGCGGCGATGCGGTCGCCCTCGTCAATCAATGGCGCGCACGATTGCCGCAATGGGTCAACGGCAATCTCTGTTATGCGGCGGGCGCGATTCGCGCGCTCGGCAAATACAAAAACCGGCGCGTTGAATTGCAGACTAATGAGGGGAAGAGGTTGAACGTCGAAACCAACTTTCTTGTCGTTGCCAATGGTCGCTTCGCGGGCGGCGGCATGCAGTTTGCCCCTGCGGCTCAACTTGATGACGGGTTGCTCGATGTCTTGCTCACAGATCGGCTGTCGCGCTTCGACATCCTGAAAGAGTTGCCGCGCATTCGTTGGGGCGGGCATTTGAAAAATAAGAAGGTCATCGCCTTGCAAGCGCGCGAGATTTCGATTGATGCGACTGAACCGATGGCCATTGATTTGGACGGCGAAATGGTTGGCCACACGCCCGCGCGCCTGACAGCGTTGCCCGGGGCGGTGCGGTTTTTAGTTGGCTGAGGAAGACGCGCGCGACTCTTTACTTCATCGAAAGTAGGCGCTTCATTTCGCATCAGCGATTGCCATGATGGCAAGCAAGTTGAGCAATCCGCTACCTAATGCGTCATCGCCTTCGATTTGCAGATGTTGACGGGCGGCTTTGCGATCAAGCCCTTTAGTAAAGAGTCGCCACGCAATGTCTTGATCCATTGCGACGCGCGCCTCAGCCGTGTCGCCGTGACCGGAGAAGAGTTGCCAACCCTGCTCTTGTTTAACGAGCGCCCATTCGCCGCCCGCTTCGCCGCGAATCGTCAGATTGATCGTCGCGCCGGTGCGGGCTTCGATGTCTTTGTAGGTGTGCGGCAAGCCGCGCAAAAACGTATCGAGCACCGGGTGAAGAAACTTGCGACCGATGATGGCCGGAGCGCCGACGGCGTCACGAATCTGTTGTTGATGATGCCATTTCTCGGTAAGCTCGCGGGCGATGTCGAACCAGTTGGGCGATACTTCTTCGCCTGCCCATGCAACCGGGAAGATTGCCGGAGCGTGCGGGTCAAGCGATTGATACAGAGCGTAAACCTCCCGACCGATCAATTCTAAAAAACTGATGAGCAGGCGCGGGCTGAAGCGACGGGCGACCCGCACCCAATCCTGATTGAGTTGATTGATGTAGGCGACGAGCGCGTTATAGCTGGCAATCGGCGTGTCGGGTTGCGGCAGCAGCAGGCGGTCGCGTTGCAAAGCGAGCCTGCGAATGTCGGTATCGAGCACGTGCGCGGCAATGTCTTTGACCGACCACAGCGGGGCGACGGTCGGCTTCGCCCAATCCTCTTCTGTGAGGCCGCGCAGCAGGGCAAGCAGTTCGGCGTGCAATTCGGGAAACAGTTCGACGGCGTAGATTGGTTCAAGTGGTTTCATAGAGTTTGTGTCAAGAGGTTTTGATTATGACAAAGCGATTCGGTCATCGAACTCTCTAAGCAATAGCGTTCAAGTGATCGAAGGCATTTGGGAACTGAAGAAATTCGCTTCGCGCGCTCTTCTGCTCCCCTACGTTAGCTGACAGATCAGGCCTCACCGCGTTCGCCTTTGCTCCTCCCCTCCGGTTCCAGGGCAAGCGGATGATTAGCGCTGAACTCAATCAGGTCCCACAGGTTCCCATACAGATCTTCGAAAACCGCCACCGTCCCATACCCCTCGTATTTCGGTTCCCTGACGAATCGAATGCCTTCGGCGACCATCGCTTCGTAGTCTCTGCGGAAGTTGTCCGTTCGCAGAAACAGGAACACCCGTCCCCCGGTTTGATTGCCTACGAATGCCTCCTGATGCGGCGTCGCTGCCCGCGCCAACAGCAGCATCGTTCCGACTGAGCCGGGTGGTGCGACTACGACCCATCGCTTATTCTGTTCAGGCTGGTAGGTGTCTTCGACCAGAGTGAATTTAAGTTTGGTCGTGTAGAATTCGATTGCTTCGTCATAGTCGCGTACCACCAAAGCAACGTATGCAACAGATTGCCTCATGACTCTCTCCTTCGCTGCCTGCTCATCTCCGTGACGCTCCCCCTTCAGACGGCGAGGGAATAGAGCCGGTTAATAAAGCGAGTTGAGGCGGGCAGAGTACCAATCGCTCGGTTATCGCTCATCGTGCAGGTCTTTCATGAATTCAACGGCGAATTGCCGCAGCGAACGAATTGAAGAATAATTGATGCAGCGTTTTCGCGCCATTCATATACTTTTGACGCAACCGGGAGGCACGCATGGACTGGCAGGAGATAGAAGGGTGGTTTCAGTGGCGCTCCGCACAGGAGGAAGCCGCCCGTCAGTTTCCACAAGGCAGTTGTTTCGTCGAGGTCGGAACTTATCTCGGTCGAAGCCTGTGCTCATTGGGCGAAGTCGTCAAGCGAAGCGGCAAAATCTTTACGCTGGTCGGCGTAGATACCTGCCAGGGCAGCGGCCCCGAAGGATGGCGACAGAAGGACTATCACGGTGCAGCCGTCGCATTAGGTGGCGGCACCTTTGCCGGAGCACTGCACAAGAACATCCTCGATTGCGGATACGGCGACCTCATCACCTTGATCGTCGGCGATTCCGTGAAGGCTTCCCGTCTGTTCAGCGATGCCTCGGTTGATTGGGTTCATCTCGATGCGCGTCACGACTATGTTAGCGTGAAGGCGGACATTCAGGCATGGCTGCCGAAAGTTAAGCCCGGCGGTTGGTTGTCGGGCGACGATTACCATGAGGCCAAATGGCCTGAAGTCGTAACAGCGGTTGGCGACTTGCTGCCCGAAGCGCAGGCCTGGTCAATTCAACAATGGCGCTGGATCGTTAAGTGAAGCAGAGAGCCGATTACTCTACCTTCGGCCCTCCGCCTTCGTGTTCAATCAATGCATCGAGATCGGCGAGCGCCTCGAAATCGACTCTCCACCCGGCGGTTGCAGCCGCGAGGCCGATGGCTCCCCCCTCGCCGGAATAGACGCCGCGATCCTGTAAGAAGGCCGCCGCAAGTGACCAGGCGGCAAAAAAGCGTGATTCGCGCCCATCTTTGGTAACTGCGATGAGCGCTTCGTGACACCACCGCGCGGCCATCAGAATGTCGGCATCACCCGTTAAAAGGCGCGCCAGTTCCTCGAAGGCGGGCATCCGCCACGAACCACAGGTGCTCAGATGTTCGGCAACGCTTTTCTGCACGACGGGAAGCACAGCTAGACCCGAGGGAAAGACACCAAGTCGGGGATTGGCGGTGATGCGAGAGTCAGCATCTACATAGATCGCTGTGTCGAATCCTTCAAGGGCGGCGAGAAGCGCGAATCGTTTGTCGTGATAGGCAGCCGCACCGCGCCCTTCTCCGGTCGGCGGCAGATGCGCCAGATAATCCATAGCCATCGGCCCGGTCGGCGCATGTCGGATTGCGCGAACGGGCAGCGCCGCAAAGTCGTCCGGTTCGTCGGTCAAAACAACCCAAGGTACTGTGGTCGCGCTGGCGCAGAGGTGTTGCGCCCGTCTCCGATAGGGCTTATGAATAGCGAGTGTGCAGAAACAGATGGTCACCGTATCGTCGCGCCTAGTGCGAAACCAAGCAACCTCTTTTGCAAAACCTCTGCGCTGCCTCGGCGTTCTCTGCGGTGAAAAGGTTTGCACAACTGCTTGCTTGGAATTGCACGAGCGCTTATCTCCAACGTAGAGCGCCCAAGCATTCACCTTTGCCAGCTATCGGGCAGGCATGCGAGAGCCGCAGCGATTCTTCAACTTGGCGGCAAAGTGATTGTGGTTATCTTCGCTCATCGAATCGTCATCTCGTTTGCTTGCGACGACGGACACCCTATCACCCGGACGCGCGCTTTCTCAAGGTAACAACCGAGTCAGACGATTGGGGTTGCAGAACGCAACCACTTCCGCTGGTTCGCTGACAAAGGCCCGCCTCGAAGGAAGAGGGGGTTGGCAGGAAGTGCGTCCTTCGCAAGCAGCCAATGATAATGTACGTGCAAGAGCTTGGGAAAAATGGATCGGGCTAAGCTCGGATCAATCTGGCTGTGCAGATGGAGCGGATAATTGTAGGTAGGGGGCAGCTCCCGAACCCGTCTGGTTGTGCTCCATATGGCCAGAGATAAGGCTGCCTGATTCGATCCCCACAGTCTTCTTGCCGCCGGTTCGACCCAACCCGCACCCGCCCGCAAAGGAAGATTGTCAGATGGAGGCCGAAGGTTTTGCCGAATCGATTTGAAGAAGAAGTCCGCCCATCGGCGCAGGATATTCAGGTTGCCTCGAACGACCACAAGCCCGCCATTGTAATTTGCTTTGATTGGTTGGCCATCAACAAAGGATTCATTCGCCGGTATCTCGTCATAATCCACACCACAGCAATGACAGAGATTGCGCCAGTAGGTGTCAAACGGATCATGATGGCCGACTGTCGAGATGCCTTTAACGTCTACGGGCCTTACCGCCACGTCAATCTGTGGAGGGAGAGTAAACTCACAGGGCTCTCCCAGAAAGAGCGTGTCGCTGTCCAGTATCACCAGAATATCGTGCTTGCGCCTCTCCTCGATGTGCGCGGCTGCCGCCACTCGATTCGCCGATCCGTATTCGGGGCATTCTGTGTTGAGCACCGTATCGGTATAGTGGACTTCCAGATCGTCGAGTCTTTTCCGGGCGACTTGGGAAATCGCGTGTCCGGCTCGAGGCGAGAGGGCATAGAGCGAACAGTTCCCGAATCGCCCCGTGTGGAGCCGGATACTTTCAAAGAGCAGCAGGGCTTGCGCTTCGAGCACGCCTCCCTCGATGCAGGCGACGAACCCGATGTCCGGCTTCTGTGCCTCGCCAATTGACGATGACCCATTGAGTGATGCGGTAAACCGAGCCGGTAGCAAGCGTTGAAATCGTTTGATAACGGACATGCTCGGAGCCTTTCAGGCTTACGATAACCTGCCGGTTAGTAGAGGAGAGTTGCAGAATCGGTATCAGTTCACAAACGCCCGTACATCACATCCTGCCGAGTGCACTTATTTGAAGCGAGCGAGTGTCTTGAGCGTCTTTACGATGGCGTTGGTATTCCATGACCGTCTCGCTTCGTCGCACAGCATCAAATAGATGTCCAGCACATCAGAGGGGATTTTGCTTTCGCTCAGCCCCTGATTGGTAATCGTGCTGTGTCTTAACTGCTCAGAGATCGTTGCGCAAGCCTGATCTATTATCTTCGAAGAGACCGGTATGTTCAGGGACTTCAAAACCCGCCGCAACTCGGCCTGCGGACTGTGAAAATAGCTGTCGTAATGGGTTACCACGCGTTCGGTTGGCAGCGTGTCGGAGAGCAGCCGTTGATAGTATGTTCTCCATAAATTCATGCTGTAATGGTATGAAGAATACGCCCGCTTACTAAGAGACTGCACGACTTCAAGCGGGTTCCTGATGCAGACGAGAATTTTCAGGTCAGGAATCAACCTCTTCCAAAAAGGGAGCAAGATGGAGTTGCGTGGATCCTTCCAGCCCCACAGTGTATGAGGGGTGAATCGCCGGATCAGTTCTGTGGCAGTCTGGCGAAAGGGCAACATCTCATCATGAGTCTCCCAACCTTCAGGCATAGCGGGAGGCAAATCCCATCCGCCTCCAAAGTGCGCCAGAATGTCTTCATTCAGGCTGACGAAGTGCCAGTTTTCCCAAAATCCCGCTTCGTTATCCATGGCGGCAGGGGACAGTTCGTTTTCAGCGCCGAGATAGAGGCCACACAAATTCAGTAGCCTGGTTATCATCGAAGTGCCGGAGCGATGCATACCGGCAATGCAGATAGTCATTACACTCCTTTGTCTTGGATCGCATCAAGCCTGATCGGGTATGCCCTACACCACTATGTGCGATGACCTCCTCCAGTCAGCCGGAATCATATCCTAATGCCAATTTGCCTAACAAGACTTGCCCCGGCAGGCATGAAGAAAAGAGGCATCGTTTCGGATGTGGGGAATCATCCGACCCCCATGGTGTCTTCTCAAACGTCTGTATCGGCGTGCTCACTGCGATCCCTATCTCCTCGTTGATCTGGCCCAAGCGCGCTCACGACATACGGCATCGGCACAGGCGCGTATCAATTCACCGGCGCGTGCAGGTTCCGACGCCGTGTGTGAGATACGGTGCACCTCCTCAACGCCCGCGTCGGTCGTGAGTTCTACCGAGCCCGTGACGACGAGCCCCTGTGGAGTTGTCGCCACGCTCAGTGACCAACACACCTCCGCCCCATCCGACCGCATCATGCCTACACCGAGCGTCGCTATCGCATCGTCGCTGTCTGCGATTTGAAAGATGCGGAACGTCAAGTCCGGTAACGGACGGTCGGCAATCGCAGTCAGATCGACCCAAAGCCGGTAGAATGCGCCGTCTCGCACTCCGGCGAGTGCGCGCAAGACGCCTCGTACCGCTGTCAGTTGGTCATCTTTCTGTTCCATTGTCGCAAAGAGGCCGAACGCTTCCGTTCACCGGGTCGGCGCGACGACTATGACAGGATCGTCTGCACGCCGCTGCGTCGGCTCCGGTGGATGCGATAGTTCAGCCCTGTTGGTGAATGTAAGCGCATGAGCGAGCGCTGAATCGAGCGCATTCTGAAGTTCGGCACCCGTCTGTCCGCGTGCATCAAAGCCTGCGCGGCGCTGCCAATCGCTGAATGTCACGATCTGACAATGGAAGCAGATTTGTGACAAGAGTACGAGTGTCGTGCCTGCATAGAACGAAACTTTATATCCCGGCGTCCAGCATTCTTTCGATGCAGCGTCACTTTACCAACCCATCTTCCTCTTTACTTCATCGGTTAAACAAACATTTATCATCGGCAGTACCGTAAGTTTTATTCTTGCCCAGATTCCTGCGGGCTTCGGAGCAAGAGAGTAATCAAACAATGGGTTGCCTCGCATTTCAGTCGGCCACATGATTCGACTGTTGAAATCTGTTGAGTTGAGCAGTTCGCAATCCAGCTTGTTATCCAAGAGTTGACCCAGATCATCCAATAACCTATCGCACCCATTTGCGTAAAATGAAGCCTCGTACCAACCCCAAGCTGCTAGGAAGACAATGAAATAGTCATTCGCTGGGCCTGATTGGTCCGTATGCTCGCCGATAATCTTGATTTCAGAGACAGGTAATTCCCAGCCGCCATTCGGCATTTTGTAATGGATCGTTTTATTCTTGATCCATATTCGGCCTGATAACTCTTCCATTCTCATAGAGAGCACCTAACGCCAGCGATTAGCGGGTGCGAGCCAAACGGCCAATCCATGAGAGCATAGCGTGCTGCGTGTGCGCTGGCTCCAATGCAACCGTTAGTT
>CAYXVU010000059.1:0-28429 GCA_964468725.1 uncultured Clostridia bacterium | reverse complement strand
AAAAGCCGGTCAAAGTCATTGGGACAATCACCTTTAATTTCACTCGATAAGACCCAATCTTTGTCAGCGGGACAAATCGTTTTGGCGCGCAATGACTTGCCAGAGGAATGGGGATGACGAGTCATCACGCGCCACGATCTTTTATTGCCCTTTCGGAGGTCGTCTGTCAGTTAGGCTTTCCCACCGGAGACAATCGCGTAGCCGAGTTTGCCCTGTCGAATGGCATCGCTTGCGCTTGTGGCCATCGCTTTTGCCGCAGCGAAATCCAGATCAGGCAGTTCGATCTTTTTGAGTCCGGCCATCAACTCTGCGCCGAGCAGTTTCATGCGAATCTGATTGACCATCTCGGTCAGGGCTTCATCGTGCGGCTCCAGACAGTCAACCGTAAAGCCCGCCGCGCTGAGAAACGCCGCGTAGCGTTCAATCGGTTGCGCGTCGGCAATACAAGCGACCCACGCCAACAAGGTGTCCAACTCTTTAGGCAACTCGCTGGCGCGCGTCAAATCGCTCAACCCGACGCGGCCACCCGGTTTCAACACCCGCACGAATTCGCTGGCTGCCGCCGGTTTATCGGGAAAGGTGCAGAAGGCGCATTCACAGATGATGGCATCGAACGTTGCGTCATCGAATGGCAAGTGCTCGGCGTCGCCTCTCTCAAAGCGCACACGGTCACCGAGTCCTTCAGCCGCCGCTGCTTGATTGGCGCGATAGACCATATCGAAACCGAAATCCACGCCGACCACCTGACACCCGAAGGTCTTTGCCAGATGCAGAGCGCTCGTCCCCTGCCCTGACGCAACATCGAGAACCCGCGAATGGGCGGTCAACCCCATCACCGCGCCCAACCGCTCCGTCAGTTTCACGCCGCCGGGATGAAACGAATCGCCAAGCAACAACTTCACATAATCGCTCTCGTACAGCCGCGCGCAACACGATTTCACGCTCTCGCTTTCGACCGTTTGCAAATCTATTTGTGTGCTCATATCTCCCCTTAAACCGTGATAAGTGACAGGTAACGCGCGGCAGGCCAAACCGGCAGCAAAGAGATTACGCTGCACTGGCTGCGCGCCTCTGCTCTGGTGCAATGAATAGGTCTGCGGCCATAGCCGATAGTAAGATCGTACCAGCAATCACTTCAAAATCTTCAACGCGCGTTTGCCATTGCCGTTACCGTTGCCGTTGGTCGCCTGTTGAAAAGAGAACTCGATGGTTTGCGGCTCGAAGCGTCGCCCTTCGGCTTTAGCTTTGCGGCGTTCTGGCTCTTGTGCGACGAGTTGCTCTCTCGCCTGTTCGCGATACCCCACCGTGTTGTAGGCGCAAAAGGGAATCTGTTTGCCGCCCGGCAGCAGAAACTCTTTGCAGCACTTCATCAGATTCTTCTGGTTGAACGTCCACGGATCCATGAAGTCTTGCAACATAATCATCAACATCCGACCGGCGACATCCGACACGGTGACGGCTTCGGGAATGCCGCAGGCCTGACAGGAGAGCGAAAACTGCTGCGCCGATTTTTCCGAACCCGGCACGGATGACGATGACCATAGCCCTTCGAGCGCGAATTTGATGTCCAAACTCCAATCCGGCAACACGCGATTGCTGATGTAATCGAGGTAGTCATAGACGTTGACGACGCGCGTGAGCGGCGTGACCGTATCGCCTTCGATATAGGCATAGGTGACCGAATTGCAGGTCGGGAAACAACAGGGTACGGGCACGAAATCATCGGTTTTGAACATGCCTTTGGTCTGCTCTTCGATCAACTTCACGATGTCGGGAATCGTCATGCGATTCATCGGGTCGTGATGCATGTGGCGGCCTGCGTGAAAAGCGGGTTGAAAATTGATGCCGCGCACTGCCGGATGTTTGACCGCGAATTCGATGATCTTGCCGAGTTCGTGCTCGTTGACGCCGCGCTCGATGGCCGGAACCAATGTGACATTCAAACCGATTTCGGCCAGCCGATCCAACGCGCGAATCTTCTCTTGTAATATATCCGGCTCGCCGCGAATGATGCGATAGGTTTCAGAATCGAAGCCGTCAAATTGAAAATAGAGCGACGGGTCGGCTTCTTTGAGCTGTCGCAGAAATTCATCGTCGTGCGCGATGCGCTTGCCGTTAGTGTTGATCATCACATAGGGGATGCCGCGCGCTTTGGCAGCATAAACAAAGTCAATGATCTGCGGATGAATGGTCGGTTCGCCGCCGGAGAATTGCAGCACTTCGGGGTTGCCTTCGGTGCGCACGAAATCGTCAATCATCTGCTCAACCTCTTCGAGGGTGAGATTGAACCCCGGCGCGGCTTCCGCGAAACAGAGCGGGCAATCCATGTTGCATGTGCTGTTGACCTCGATGATGCCGAGACAGGTGTGCTGCTGATGATCGGGACAGAGGCCGCAATCATACGGGCAACCTTCGTGAATCTCGGTTCCGAATTCGAGCGGAATCGTGCCCGGCTTGTTGTACTTGCCGTTTCGCAAATAGGCCTGCGCGTCCGCATAGACCAACGCTTCGAACGGCCCGCAATCGGGACAGCGTTTGCGCATGTAGACTTTGTTGTCGCGAATCAGCACCTGTGCATCAATCACCTTTTTACAGTCCGGGCAGATGCTGCGCGTCAGTTCAAAGAAAACGTAATCCGCGTCTTTCTTCCGGCGCGTCGGTTGTGGTGTAGCAGCGGGCGCTGCCGTCGCCGCTGAGATTGTCTCTTCGGATGCAGTTGATGCAGATGGTTTGTTCTCCATTTATCCTCCAAGTCTGTAGAGAGAAAGTTCGCCAGCTAACTATACAAGCGTTGGCTGACAATCGGAACCGCTGGAAAATTCCCGACCGACAGTCAGCCGACGAATTTTCACCGCAATGACCTTATACAAAACGATTGGCAAACCAGTAAACCGCAGCAGCAATCGCCGCCGCACAGGGCAACGTCATCAACCATGACATCAGGATTTGTGAGCCGACGCGATAATTCGCTTGCCGCGTCGTCAAACCGATGCCGAACAGCGCCCCGACCGAAACATGGGTCGTCGAAACCGGCAGCCCATAGCGACTCGCCATGACCACTAACATTCCCGTCGCCAAATTCGCTGCCAACCCTTGCCCTGAATTCATGCCGGTGATGCGATGGCTCATGGTGTCGGCAACGCGGCGCGCGTTCAACAGTCCACCGCCCGCCATCGCCAGAGCGAGCATCACCATGCTCACTTGAATGTTGAACGTCTGCACGATCAACAACAGAGCGGCGATCTTCGGCGTATCATTGAGGCCACGCGCAAAGCTCACCAATCCGGCGCTAAAGAAATGCACCGCATCAACCGCCTTCTGGCAATTCGTACCGAAAAAACTGCCTGCATACTTCTGCGTGCAATGCGCCTCGACGCCAACGCTGACCGAGAGTTTCGGCGGCGCAGGTTGCAAAGCGATCAGCGCCGTCGGTTGCGGAATGGCGACAAGCCGCTCTTCTTGCCCGATGCAGATGCACCACTCTTTGGTGATGCCGAGGCGTAAACGCGCCAAACGCAATCCGAGATAGAGCAGAGCGCCAAGCGTCAGCGCCAGCAAGGGACTAACTAATAACGGCAGCACGAATGAGCTTTGCAAGGCTGCAAAATTGACTTGCGCGCCCGCTGCCACCAATCCGCTGCCCACCATCGCGCCCGTCAATCCGTGCGTTGTCGAAATGGGAAAGCCCGTCACAGTTGCCAAGATGACGGTTGCGCCCGCGCCAATCGCCACCGCCAGAATAAAGGTTGTGGAGCTGACTGTTGCATCTGGCACTAAGCCTTTGCCCGAAAATTTACTGAGCAAGGTCTGCGCCAGATAGATCGAACAGACCGACCCGGCAAAGGTAGTCGCCGTCGCCCACCAAATCGCTGTGCGATAGGACGCCACGCCGCTGCCGAAGAGCGAAGCGACGCCTTTGCAGTTGTCATTCGCGCCATTGGAATAGGCGAGAAAACCTGCGGCCAACAAAAGCAGTATCGTCATCCCCGCCTCCTGAGTCGAGGTGCGACAAAGCGAGTTTCCCTTCGCAACCATTCACATTCCATCGCGGAGCCTCTTTTCTTCGCCTCAGCGAATCAGCTTCGATAGCCCGCGAATCACTTTGCCCGATGTACCCGACAACAGATTCTCAATCGCCAAATCCGCTGCCAGTTGTTGCACCGCCGTCGAATAGGTCGGGTAGGCGTGAATCGAACCCGCAAGGTCTGCGACTTTCAACCCGTTCTTTAAGGCAACGATGAATTCGGTAATCGCTTCACCGGCGCGCCCCGCAACGATGGTTGCGCCGAGCAGCGTGCCATCCTTTTTGCTGATGACTTTGATGAAGCCATCCGTGTCGTTATCACAAACGGCGCGGTCGGTTTTGGCCATCTCCCAACGATTGACCTTAACGGCGTCGGCAAATTTCGCGCGCGCTTGTTCTTCGGTCATGCCGATGTGCGCGACTTCGGGGTCGGTGAAGGTCACCCATGGAACGATCTCGGTAAAGCCCGAACTGCTGCCTGGCAACAGCGCGTTGCGCACCGCTTGAAACGCCTGCCAACCCGCGAAGTGGGTGAACTGATAGCCGCCGACCACATCACCAGCGGCGTAGATGTTCTTGATATTGGTACGCAGTTGGTTGTCAACCGGGATGCCTTTGGCGCTGTATTGCACACCGGCTTTTTCGAGATCGAGTCCATTGACCGTCGGCTTGCGCCCCGACGAGACGAGCAACAACTGTCCGCGCGCTTCATTGCCTTTATCGGTTGCGATGATGATGTCATTGCCCTCTTGGCGCGCCGTTGCGGCTCTGCCCCACGCGAATCGCATGCCTTCGCGCTCGAAGACTCGGCTCATCACCTCTTGCACTTCCGGCTCCTCTTTGGGCAGCAAGCGGTCGGCGACAACGCTCACTTGCGCACCGAGTCGCTGATAGGCTTGCGCCATCTCCATGCCGATGGGGCCTGCGCCGATGACGATCATCTCGGCGGGCAGGCGATCATTGTCAAAGATCTGTTCATAGGTGATGTAGGGGACATCTGACAAACCGGCGATGGGCGGAATGATGGGCTGCGCGCCGGTGCAGAGGAGATAGGTTTTCGATTTCAGCGTCCGCTCTCCGGCTTGAATGGTGTTGGCATCGAGGAATTGCGCTCGCGCCATCACGACATCTATGCCCTGATGTTGTAATTCGTCGGGCGTTTCGAATTGATAGACTTCATTGATCGCGCTGCGCACATAGTCGCGCACTTTCGCCATATCGGTTTGCGGGGCGGAGGTGACAATGCCGTAGTGGGCGGCGACACGGGTTTCATGAGCAATCTTTGCGGCTTTGAGCAACGCTTTGCTCGGCACGCATCCTGTCCATGTGCAATCGCCGCCGACGCGATTCTTTTCAATGAGCGCGACTTTGGCTCCAAGTTGTGCGGCAAATCCGGCGGCAGTCAGCCCGCCCGATCCCGCGCCGATGACGATAAGATCGTACATTGTCTGGCTCATAAGTTGACCTCGAAAAGCGGATTGAGTACGACAAGGAGTTGATCTGCGCCAACTCCTTACCTGCCGGACGTACTGCAAACGGCGGATTGATACGGCACTAGAAATCTACGGATGAAAGCAGGGTTCGGATTTCGATATGAACGAACTCTTTGGTCAGCCCATGTCTAAAAATCGACTGCGAACGTCGGGCGATGGAATCATACACGACTCGTGTTTGCCAAACAGGCGGTAGCGATAGCGCGCAAATAGATCGTAAAAGAAGTCGCGCACCGGTCGCGGAATGAGGTAAGCGACCAACAAAATTTTCCACCAACCGCCCAGATAGGCCGCAACGCGCAACGCCCCGCTTGAGCGCACGGCAACCGTTTCGCTGCCGTCGCCCAGGCGTTCGACAAACATCAACGAGTCAACCTTCTCTAATTCGGGATGGCGTCTGATGACCTCTGCGCCATAGGCGCTTTGCAGAGCCGCAAACTTCAACTCGCCGCTCCTGTCATACTTGATGACCGTTTGCACGCTCTGATTGCAAAAGCCACAAACACCATCATAGAGTAAGACCGGTTGCTTCGACTGCTCGCTCATGTCCATCCCTTTCGATCTAGTACCGAATGGCAAAACAAGATGAGAAACCTTGGTTGAGCGGCGGTCTCTGACCGCCAGCCTTTCGTCTGAGCACAGCGGTCAGAGGCCGCCGCTCAACTCATGTCTATCCCTTCCGATCTCAGCATAGCCAGACTGATGAAACCTGCAAACCCTGTTTGCGGGGATGACTATAACAAGGTTTCTCCTTTGTATCGAGAGGAACCGCAGACCGCTGCCCTCTCTCCACAGAGGGGCGATTGACACCCTCCGGAACCGCCTCCATCAGTGGGGCTAGAGTCGGCAAGTAAGATTTTCCGCGCTCATCGCATCTATCTCAGTGAAGCGGAAATCTGACTTGGTCAGGACAACTTTTTATAAAGGGAGAAAAACGTGAATACACGATTGCCAGCAATTGATCCCGCAACCGCAACCGGCAAAGCCAAAGAGTTGCTTGATGGCGTGCAGGCGAAGCTAGGTACAGTGCCTAATCTCATGCGCACGATGGCGCAGTCGCCCGCCGTGCTGGAAGCCTACTTGAACTTTAGCAGCACCCTCGGCAAAGGCCTGTTGTCAGTCAAACTGCGCGAACAGATCGCGCTCACCGTCGCAGAGGCCAACACCTGTGAATACTGCCTTTCGGCGCACAGCGCCCTCGGCAAGATCGCAGGGCTGAGCGAACAAGAGGTGCTTGACAGCCGACAAGGCAAATCATCCGATAGCCGCGCCGCCGCCGCGTTGCTCTTTGCCCGCACGGTGGTCAATCAACGCGGACTGGTCAGCGATGACGAAGTCACAGGCTTACGGCAAGCAGGCTTCGGAGACGGCGAGATTGCCGAAATCGTCGCCCACGTCGCCCTCAACCTGTTTACCAACTACTTTAATCACGTTGCCGGTACGGTTGTGGATTTCCCTAAAGTTCCCGTAGTTGCTGCTGCCTGAAGTCGCAGCGCGGGAGCGCCCTGCGGAGGGGCGAAGCAACCGGCGTGCAGCTTCGCCCCTCCGCAGGGAAACTTCGCCGCCCATCGCATCAAGCAGCGATTCGTCGGCAGCACGCGGCTTCGGGCTGACCCGACCGCCTCACGATGAATGGAAAATTCACTTTATCAGCAAGGAGAAATACAGATGACTTTTATCTCACGTTTGCAGGCGACCGCAGCAACTTTGACGCTGCTTGCCTTACTTGCATTCTGCGCTCCGATACAGACAGCGGCAACCCCAACGCCTATGCAGCAGATGGGCAGCCTCAGCGATGCTCATATCGCGGCCATCGTTTCGGTTGCCGGTGAACTCGATATTGCGTACGGCAAGATCGCTCTTTCGAAAGCGAAGAGCAAAACGGTGCGCGAGTTCGCCCAACGCATGGTGACCGATCACTCAGCCGTGCAAAAAGCCGCAGGTGAGTTGCTCCGCAAGCTCGGCGTAACGCCGGAAGAGAACGACACCAGCAGAGGACTTGCAACCAACGGCGCAAAGGTCAAAGAACAATTGAAGAAGCTCAAAGGCAAAGATTTCGATGCCTACTACATTGACAATGAAGTGTCCTATCACGAACTGGTCGTCAACGCGACCGAGAAGCTGTTGATCCCTAATGCACAGAATGCCGAACTCAAATCCACACTGGTCAGCGTGTTGCCTCTGTTTCAGAAGCATCTGGAACACGCGCGGCAGGTGCAGTCCGCGTTTGGGAAATCAGGGGCGATGGGCGAGCACAAAATGGGGATGAGCCACTAATGATTAAGCGGCACTGGCTCACTCTGTCAGGGGCGGCTCGCCCGCTCCTGACGCTCACTCTCTTGTTGGTCGCGCTGGGTTGTATGGAGTTGCCAACATGGGCGGCGAAACCCAAACCCTCGCCGCAAACCCATACAATCATCATCAGCAGCTTTGCCTTTCAGCCCGAAACATTGACCGTCAACGCGGGCGACACAGTGATTTGGAAAAACCAAGACCTTGTGCCGCACACGGCGACGGCTGAGGGGAAGGGCTTCGATTCAAAGAGCATCGCCGCCAATGCGTCGTGGAAGTTCATAGCGCGAAGGGCTGGTTCTTACCCATACCTCTGCACGTTTCATCCGACGATGAAGGCGCGGCTGATTGTCAAATAACTTGGTCGTTCGGTCTCTATCCCTGCGATCAACCGATTCGATTTATCTCGATCTTTCGAAGGAGGAATGACGATGCCTGTATTACCCTTGAAGAAGCAGTTGCAATTGAGCGCGCTCCTGATGACGCTCATCGCCGCGTTGCTAGTTTCTGCCTGCACGACGCGCGGCTCGCAAGCGGAAGCGGAAAGTCGCACCGAGACCGTCAGCCGCCCCGCAGAGGCGGCTGGCATGACGGCGCAGGTGGTCGCCATGTATGACGAAGAGGGTGCGCTCATTCGACCGCAAGGCTACCGCGAATGGATTTATATCGGAGCGCCGCTCACGCCTAACGATCTGAATGGCGGCAACGCAGCGTTTCCCGAGTTTCATAACGTCTACATAGACCCGGCGAGTTGGGCAGAGTACAAAAAGACGGGAACCTTCCCCGATGGGACGGTGGTCATCAAAGAGCTCATCTCGGTCGGCAGCAATGCGGCATCCAGCGGCAAAGGTTACTTTATGGGCGAGTTCATCGGGTTGGAGGCGGCGGTCAAAGATAGCAAACGCTTTCCCAGAGAGGCCAACGGTTGGGCATATTTCAGCTATGGCCACTCGTACCCGCTCACCGAGAAGGCGACTGCGCAGCCGCAAGCCGCCTGCGCGCAATGCCACCTGACTGCGCCCGCAGGCAGCATGGTCTTTTCGCAATACTACCCGGTGCTGCGCGGACGCGCCGCCAGTGCCAAGTAACAACGCTGTGTGAAACGGCAGAAAGGAGCAGCCCGGCGATGTCTTTCCCGCTATCGGCAGAACTCACTTGGCATCACCTGCACCCGATTTTGGTCAACTTCACAGCCGCGCTGATTCCGGCATCGGTGGTCAGCGATGTGCTCGGCAAGGTGACACATCGCTTGTCGCTCACCTATGCAGGTTGGTGGATGATGCTCTATGCGGCGCTGATTACGCCGCTGACGGCGATAGCCGGATGGTTTTGGAAAGAGCAGGTGAAAGCCGGGCTGCCCGCTGAAACCATCTTTCTCCATCAGTGGGTCGGCTTCGGCTTAGCGATTGCCTTCATCGGTTTGGCCATCTGGCGCGGACTGCTCCACAAGCGGGATAAGAAGCCCGGTGCGCTCTACTTCTTACTGGCCTTCGCAGTCCTAGCGGCGCTGCTCTATGAGGGCAATCTCGGCGGCAGCATGGTCTTCGGATGAGCGATCATCACCCGTATCAGAAAGGTCAAAGGCCATAGGTCAACATCAAGAGCACACGCGAAGGCGGTACGACCGCGCAACAAAAAGCTGCTCTCATTCGCAGCATCACCGAGCTATCGGTGAACACGCTCGGCAAGTCTCCAGCGACGGCCATTGTTGTCATTGATGAAGTGGATATGGAAAACTGGAGAATCGCAGGCTTGCCGCTTGAAGAGTATCGCAACCGCGCGAAAGATTCGTAGTATGATGCAACAGGGGCGCAGACAAGCGGCTGTAGCCTTATGCACCTTGAAGGCTCACTCTGCTCCTGACAGGCAGTTGAACGTGCCAGAGACAGAACGGAACAATCAGCAATGGCTCCATGACTTGCGTGAGCCGGGATGGCAACGCGAAACGGCGTTGACGGATTTGCGGACTTTCCTGACGCAAGGGTTGCGCTATGCGTTGTCGGAGTACGGCGAGGTGCAGAGGGCGCAGATTGAAGACTTCGCCCAGGATGCGTTGCTGAGGGTTCTCGATAAACTGGATTCGTTTCGCGGAGAGAGCCGCTTTACGACTTGGGCGCTCACCATCGGCGTACACGTTGCGTTTACCGAGATGCGGCGGCGACGCTGGAAGGACGTTTCGCTGGACGAGATGTTACAGGGCAGCGAGGCGACGCCGGATTCGTTCGTTGCTCAATCCGACGACCCTGCAAAACGCTCGCTACAGCGCCGCATCGTTGAGACGCTCTATCAGGCGATTGCCGAGAAATTGACAGAGAAGCAGCGGCAGATCGTCTTCGCGGAACTGGTCAACGAAGCGCCGCTCGAAGAGATTGCCCGACGCATGGGGACGACGCGCAATGCGCTCTACAAACTCTCGCACGATGCGCGGCGGCGGCTGAAACAGGCGTTGGTGGAGGCAGGATTATCGGGAGAGGATGTGCGTTTTGCGCTCGATCTCTAGCTCGCGCTATGATGGCGCGGCTGCGGATTTGCAGAGGGCAAAACGAGCGCCGAGAGAGGAGAGGCGGCGGTTCGAAAAGAGCAGCCGCAGCAGTGCGATAGGCACTGACGAATTGTGATGGACTTAACATCTCTGAAAAAGATCATTCGCGCGGCGCGGTCGGCGCGGACTGTAGAGATTGGCTGCAATGCCTGTCTGGCCCAACTCGACCTCTTTGCGGAGCGCGCACTCGTTGACAAAGAGGTTCCAGAAGCCTTGCGCCTCGTGCAGGAGCATCTGGAAGTGTGTGGGGATTGTCGAGAAGAGTTCGAGTCTCTACTGACGGCTCTGCGCCGCTTGCAGCAAACCAAGTGATGCGTTTCTGTCAACGCCTTCCACATTCATCGATCAGTTCAAGGCAAAGGTGCGAAGGCCGCAAAGAGAGTGCAGCCAGCCTTTCCGTAGCTGCACCAAGTGGCAAGCCCTGATAAGTTGCCACTCGCCACTACTTGTCAGGCGACGCAAGGCTTTTGCGAATGCGGTCGCGGTACTCTTTGGCTTTCGCTTTCACCAGCCGTTCGTTGAGCGTCAACACCTGATGATTTTGCATGACCACGCGGCCATTGATGATGACCGTCTCTACATCCGAGGCCTTCGTGCTGTAGACGAGCGCCGAATAGACATTGTAGAGCGGCGTCTGATGCGCGCCGTTGAGGCTGACAAGGATGAGGTCAGCGCGTTTGCCCGCTTCGAGCGAGCCGATTTCGCGGTCGAGGTTAATGGCGCGTGCCCCGCCGATTGTCGCCATCTCTAACGCTTCGCGCGCGCTGACGACGGTCGGGTCTTTGGCAATGAGTTTGTGCAGTTTGGCTGCCGTATCCATCTCTTCCCACATACTGACATCGTTATTCGAGGCCGCGCCGTCGGTTCCGAGTCCGACGGCAACACCGGCTTGACGCATCTGCGGCACGGGGGCGACGCCCGCCGCCAGCTTCATATTCGATTGCGGGCAATGGCCAACGCCGACGCCGCGCGCTGCGAGGATGCCGATCTCTTCCGCGCTTGGCCAAACCATGTGCGCGGCGATGACGCGATCATCCAGCAAGCCATTGCGATCAAGGTAGGTGACGGAGCTAGCGCCGTACTTCTCGGTAATCGTCTTCACTTCTGATTGATCTTCGAGTATGTGAATGATGAGCGGCACGTTGTGACGCGTCGCAAAGTCGTGCGTCTGTTTGAGGTGTTCGGTCGAAACCGTATAGGGCGCATGCGGCGCGATGGCCGGAGTGATGAGCGGGTGGCCTTTCCACTTCTTGACGAACTTTTCGGCGTAGGCCATCGCCGCCTCCCACGTCTTATTGTCGGGCACCGGGAAATCAATCACCGTTTCGCCGAGCACGCCGCGCATTCCGGCCTTCGCCGTCTCTTCGGCAATAGCGTCTTCGAAGTAGTACATATCCACGTAGGTCGTCGTGCCGCTTTGAATCATCTCTAAACAACCGAGCCGCGTCCCCCAACGAACAAACTCTTCATCCACATTTTTAGCTTCGGCAGGGAAGATATATTTTTGCAACCACTCCATCAGCATCAGGTCATCGGCGATGCCGCGAAACAAGCCCATCGGCACATGAGTGTGCGTATTGATAAGCCCCGGCATGACGACCTTACCGGTGGCTGAGATGATGCGCGCGGCGACGTATTTGGCGACGATGTCAGCGGTTGTGCCGACGGCGACGATGCGCTCGTTGCGAATGGCGACCGCGCCATTTTCGATAACTTGCCCTTGCGCGTTCATGGTGACAATCGTGCCGCCGCGAACGATGAGATCAACGCGTTCTGCCGCGCTTGAACAAAAGGGCAAGACGGTGGCAACCAGAGCCAGAACCAGAAAGAGAATGATGACAGTCTTCTTCAAGAGCTTTCCTCCGCATTCGGAAACGGTTTCGGTTTCGAAGTCGGCTCCAGTATACCTGCTAACTTTGACGGCGATAAAGTTGGAACGGGCAGGCCGCAGACAGGTGAGTGATGCGGGTCAGAACAATTCAGCTTTTGATACTACGGAGTTGCTGAAAGAAAATAGACTACAGATGAACGCTGATGCGACGGAGGTTTACAAACTCCGTGAGCCGAGTTGTAGGCGATTCGCCTCATTCAGATTCGATCTCCTCTGAGCACTGCCTGACGATGGGTTGTTTGAATGGAGTCGGCGGGTGATGAAATGCGAGCCTTTGCCCACTGTGCCTTGCGCAAAGGCTCGCAGAGTTAAGGGTAAGCAGCCAGTGGCAGCGTCAACTTTGCGCTGCCGAGGCGGTTGGCGCCCCGTTGGTCGTATTGCCGTTTATCTTGTTGTTGTTGAATGAAAGGATCGCCCCTCCGTTGACGAATAGCCCAGTGCCGTTGCCGACGATGAAGTTATTCGAGATGCGGACGGTGACGGCTCCGGTTCCCGATTGAATTGCTGTGGTGTTAGACGAAAAGACGTTGCTTTCGCAATTGACCTGCGAATTGCCGGTCGCCGAAGTCGCAATCAAACCGGTGGTGTTATGCGTGATGGTGCAGTTCCGCATGGTGGCGCGCGTGCCGTTGAGCGCGTTGAGGCCGGTGGCGCAGCGTTGAATCTTGACGTTCTCCAACGAGATTTGCAGGGGCGTGCCGGAGGTCGTCGTCGAACTGATGCCGCTGTTGCCGCAGTTTCTGATCTGCGTATCTTTGACCAGCACCTCGCCCGCCGTCGTCATACTCACGTCAATTCCATGCGTAGTGACATTGGCGATAACGCAGTTTTCGACATTCAGGGTTCGGCCTGCGAGGAAGCGGATGCCGTTCAGACCCGTGCCAATGCCGTTGATCGAGAGGTTGCGAATATTGACCGTGTCATTGACTCCGGCATTGATGATAATGCCGTTGGTTCCGGCAGCAAGGATGGAGCCGAACGAACCGCCGCCATCAATGGTGATAGATTTGGTGATGGTGACAGCGCCAAATCCGCCCGGATCAATGATGTTAATCTCGCCGCCCGCAGCGGTCTTGGAAATCGCCCCTGCGAAGGTCTTGCAGGGCGCGGTGCGGCTGCACGGGTTGGCATCATCGCCGACGCCGGAAACCCAGGTGCGCGTGGCTTGCGCCTGCGCCGTCGAACCCAACAGAAGAGAGAACCCCATCAGGGCTACCAGGCTTGCCAGAAAGCGAAACTTGCTCAGTTGATAATCTCTTTTCATCTTGAATGCCTCCTTGAAGTAATCCGTCGTCAAACTCTGGGTCTGACGTTTTGAGGTCGCGCGGCTGTCCGCTGTGGTGGCGCGCGACATGATCGGTGCTAATCCCATTGCCGTTGATCTTAGTCACAGACCCGCGTGGTATCAGGGACTGCAAGCGCAGGCATTGTCTGTAAGATTCCTGTCCGAAATCGTACAGAGGGTCACGCCCGGCGGAAGTTGCAACGAGCCGCTGCCTTTGCGCGGCTGCGCCGTCACTTTCCCCAACACTCTGCGGTCAGAAGTATTATGTTGCAGAGTGATTTCTCCGGCCTTTTTGGTAATCGTACCTTTGCCGGAAATCGTCAGCACGCTGCAGCAGAAGACGTAATCGCCCGTGAAGGAGTTGAATAACAACGTCGCGTTGCCGCCGGAATCGTTTTCGATGCAGACATCGAAGGTCGTCACCGTAAACGAACAGCTTGCCGTATTGCCCGACCCATCGGTCGCTGTGCAGGTCACAGTCGTCGTGCCAAGCGGGAATGCCGAACCCGAAGCGGGCATGCAATCTACCGTCGCGCCGGGGCAGTTATCCGTCGCAACTGGCGTGGTGAAGTTGACGATCACTGTGGTTTGACCGGGAGCCGAGGCCACGGCAACGACATTCTCCGGGCACTCTAGGGTCGGAGGTTGAGCGTCCATCACCGTAACAGTGAAGGAGCAACTCGGTCCCGCCATTGACGTGCAGGTTACCGTCGTCTCGCCGACCGGGAAAAAGGATCCCGAAGGCGGGGCGCAGATAATACTTCCGCAACTTGCATCCGCCGTCGGCGGCGAAAAGTTGACTACCGCGCCGCATTGATCGGCATCGCTGGTAACCCCGAGGTTGCCCGGACAGGTAATGCTCACACAACTGCCATCACTGACCGTGAAGTTGGCAAAAGCAATCACCGAGCTATCGGAATTGTTGGTAATCTGCACGCGCCAGGTGCCGGTCTTGGCATTTGGCCCCATGGCCGGAATCATGAAGGTCGTATTTTGCCCGACCATCGTGATATTGGGGCCGGTCTGTTGGACGATCAAATCAGGGTCAACCCAATCGAAACGCGCATTGAAGACCATCGGGTCGAAGTTCATCACTTGTCCGCAAACTGTGTCGCCGAGAGTGAAGAGCGCTTGTGGTGACATACAGGTTTGCTCGAATGTGGCAATCGTCGGAGTGCCGCCGCCGCCGCCGACTGTGAAGTTGGCAAAGACGATGGTCGAACTGTCCGAGTTGTTGGTGATCTGCACACGCCAGGTGCCGGTCTTGGCATTTGGCCCCATGGCTGGGATGGTGAAGGTGGTGCTTTGCCCGTTGGCGGTGATATTGGGGCCGGTCTGTTGGACGATCAAATCGGGGTCAACCCAATCGAAACGCGCATTGAAGACCATCGGGTCGAAGTTCATCGCTTGCGCGCAGACCGTATCGCCGAGTCCAAAACTGGTCTGCATCGTCGTACAGGTTGGCTCATAGGTCATAATCGTCGGCGAACCGCCGCCACCGCCATTGACCGTAAAGTTCATAAAGGTAATCACCGAAGCATCGGCGTTACTGGTCACTTGCACGCGCCAAGTACCAGTCTTGGCATTCGGTCCCATGGTTGGGATGGCGAAGGTGGCGCTTTGCCCATCAGAGGTGATGTTGGGGCCGGTTTGTTGAATGATAAAATCCGGGTCAACCCAGTCGAAGCGCGCATTGAAAACCATCGGGTCGAACATGCTCACTTTGGCGCAGACTGTGTTGCCGAGGGAGAAGGTCGTTTGCATCGTGGTGCAGGTTGATTCAAACGTGGTGATGGTTGGCGCGAGGGGATTGCCAAGCGGCGCTCGCGCTGCCGAGACCGTTGCCATCAGCCTGATCGGCAGCGACTGCACAATCAAACAGAACGCCGTGATGGCAAAGATCATCAGCGGTTTGGCTCTTTTTCGAAATCTCATAGGCCATTCTCCTTCAAAGGAAGGTCAGTTTCGTCACGGTAACGCATCGGGCGCAGTGCCGGATGCAGGATCAAAGCGGATTGAGCGTTTGACAATAGGTTATGAGCGAGGGAACGCTCGGAATCAGGCGTTGGATCGCTGAACGAAACAGAAGTGAATGTACGGCAATCCGAGCGTCCGAATTTGAAAATCAGGTGATGAGGAACTCCCCTGCAGGCAGCCATTTATCATGCCAACTGGCAAACCCTGAAAGACGCGGGGAAGCGCCTATCGGTTGCCGACTATAGTACAAAGCCGGTCGCAATAGCAAGACTGTCTTTTCTGGGTGTCGCAGCTCGGGGAAAAGATGCGAACGCATTGGGTCATCCAATAACCAATGCGAGTCGGCTGCCGATTTCCATCACTTGTTCACGGTTTGGCAAGCGGTTCACCATCGCTGCGGGCAGGCCGTCACATCCCAACAGAGGCATGGCGAGCAGACAGCCTAAGATGCGACTCGCTCTCTCGTTCACCTTTGCTTGCCCAACTCACTGCTTGGTGAAGGGATGCTCGAAGCTGAGATAAAACAGAATGCCCTTCTCGCCATAGCTGGGGCCGATGCCGAAGGGGACGGCAATGCCGGGCACGATTTGCAGGCCGCTTTTGAAGTTGTGCGCCCAACGAATGCCGGGACTCATCAGCACGCTGTTTTCCCGATCCTTGACGCCCCGCGCCAGAATCGTTTCGGTATTGTTCCAAACGGTCTCGAACATCACATTGAAATTTTGGTGCGCCAGCCAGATGAAGCTCTGACCGAGATTGAAATCCGCGCGATTGTCTTCGATGCCCGCTGCGTTCTTTGCCGAAGGCGTCACCGTTGCTCCGGCATTCCAATGAGTAACCAGTTTATCGTGCAAAGTGACACTGACCGGCAAGTTGAATTGAATCCCCAACCCGCCAGCGCCGAGTTCGTCGTCACTGTTGCCCGTCGGGAACAACAGCGAGATGCGCGGCGCGATGGCGAGTTTGGTTTCGCCGCTGCCAACCAACTGATAGCGATAATTCAGGGCAATGTCGCCGAGTCCGGTTGCCTGATCGAGCTGCTGTACGGGAAGCGTCAGGCTGAGTTGGTGCTTTTGCGTCGGCACAGGCCACTCTTGCGTGAAGGTGTAGAGCCAATGGCCGCCGCGTTGACGAGTAAAAAAGTTGATATGTTGCACCACGCCGGTTTCTTGATTGTAGGCCTCTTCGAGCAGAAAGCTGTTGTCCTGAATGGGCTTGCTCGGAGAGGCAGGTTGTTGGGCAGCGGTCGAAACCGCGCCCAGCAGCAGCAGGCACAACGCACGAAAGGTTTGCATCTTACTCTCCTGTGGATGGTCGCTCGCACGCGCCTACTCTGCGCCGCCGGTGTAGAGCGATTCGATGATTGCGCCGTAGCGGCTTTCGACGATGCGGCGGCGCACTTTGAGCGTCGGCGTCAATTCGCCGCTATCAATGGTGAACTCTTTGGGCAGCAGGGCGATGCGCTTCACCCTTTCATAGTCGGCCAGCCCGCGCGTCAAGCGTGCGACTTCGCTCTTGAGCAACTCGATGACGCGTTTGTCGGCGGTCAACTCTTCGCGTTTAGTCGTCGTCAGGTTTTGCTGCTTCGCCCAAGCGCGCAGACTTTCGAATTCGGGGACGATCAGCGCGACCACATACTTGCGTTGATCGCCGATGACCACCGACTGTTCGATAAATTCGCTCTGTCCGAGCAAGCCTTCAATCATTTGCGGCGCAACATATTTGCCCGCCGAAATTTTAATCAAATCCTTTTTGCGGTCGGTGATGAAGAGGTAACCGTCGGCATCAAGTCGCCCAATATCGCCGGTCTTGAACCATCGCCCTTGGTGGTCGTCGCCAGCGTTGTCGGTGAAAGCGTCTGCGGTCTCATCCGGCTTTTTGAAATAGCCTTGAAAGACGTGCGCACCGCGCGTGAGGATTTCGCCATCTTCGGCAATCTTCACTTCGACGCCGGTAATCGGTCGTCCGACCGAGCCGATGCGATGATGCTCCAACGTGTTGACCGAAATGACCGGCGAGGTTTCGGTCAAACCATATCCTTGCAACAGCGGGATGCCCGCGCCGATGAAGAAGCGGGCTATCTCCGAAGGCAAGGCGGCGCTGCCCGAAACCATACGCTTGATTTTGCCGCCCACTGCGTTGCGCAGTTTGGCGAACACCAACTTGTCGGCAAGGGCGCGTTGCAGAAGTAACAAAGGCGGCACGGGTTTGCCTTCGGCATAGTAATCCGCCAGCCGATTGGCCACGCCGCTCGCCCAATCGAAGATGCGCTTCTTTAACTTGCCGCCTTCGGAGGCGTTCTTTTGCACCCGCGCATAAATTTTTTCGAGCAAGCGCGGCACAGCCGACATGAGCGTAGGCCGCACATCGCGCATGTCGTTGGCTACGGTTTCGATGCCGCCTGCGAAATTGATGGTCACGCCGAAGTGCAAGCACAAGTACAACACCATGCGCTCGAAGATATGCGACATGGGCAGAAAGGAGAGCATGTCGTTGTCCGGCTCGATCTTGAGATACGCGCCTGCGGCGAGGGCATTGAAAGTGATATTCGCGTGGGTCAGCAACGCGCCTTTGGGTTCGCCCGTCGTACCCGATGTGTAGATGATCGAAGCCAGATCCGCAGGCTGGACATCCGACGACAGAACGTCGAAGAGTTCGGGCTTCTCGGCGGCCAGTTGCCCGCCCTCCTCTTCCAGCACGGTGAAAGAGAGAATCTGTTCGCCTTCGATGCCGATTTGAAAGGGCACAATGAGCAGGTCGGGAAACTTCTTGAGCACGGCGTCCACGCGGCGCATCTGCCGCGCCGTCGAGATGAATAAGAGTTTCGGCTCCGAATCGCGCAGAATATATTCGACCTGATCGGGCGCTTGCGTCGGGTAGATAGGCACATTGATTGCGCCATTTGCCAAGATCGCATAATCGCTCAGGCTCCACTGCACGCCGCTTTCGGCCAGAATCGCCACTTTGTCGCCTTTGCGAATGCCGCGCCTGTAGAGGCCGAGCGCGAGGTTGCGAACCCGTTCGAGAAACTTTTCGCCCGTCAGCCCTGTCCATTGCTTGTCGGCTTTGAAGCGCACGACATCACGAGCCGAGCAAGAGGTTACTGCCTGTTTGAACAGTTCATTGAGCGTCTGAGGGTTGGCATTTTGCATGATGATCGTATGTGAATCGTAAATCCGGTCACGAAAAGCGCGGTCATTGTAATGCGCTCCTGAAAAGATGTAAATCCGAAAATCGGAACCCCTACACCTTCCTTCGCGCACCTTGCCCGAATCGGTTTGGCTGGTAATACTTCGATTTCGATTGCCGATCTTTCATCAAGGAAATTCGTGTGGCGATATTGATTGTCGATAATATAGAAAAGGTCTATGCCGGTGGCGAAGACGGCGTGCAGGCTTTACAAGGCGTCAGTTTCACCGTCGAAGCGGGCGAGTTCATTGCGCTGATGGGGCCGTCGGGTTGCGGCAAATCGAGTCTGTTGCACATCATCGGCGCGATGGATCAGGCGACCGGCGGGCGCGTCTGGCTCGATGGCATCGCGCTCGATGCGCTCACCGAAGAAGCGACTGCGCGCGTGCGGCGTCAAAAGATCGGTTACGTCTTTCAATTCTTCAACCTGTTGCCGACGCTCACCGTCGCCGAAAACGTTGCCCTCCCGTTGCTACTCGATAGTGCAGCCGCCGATCACATACGCGAGCGTACCGCTGCCTTGCTCGACCGCGTCGGCCTGAGTAAACGCGCAGCCCATTTTCCCGCCCAACTCTCCGGCGGCGAAATGCAACGCGCTGCTGTCGCCCGCGCGCTCATCAATCAACCGGCGCTCGTACTGGCGGATGAACCGACGGGCAATCTCGATAGCGAAAACGGCGAACAGGTGATGCGCCTGCTGGCCGAACTCAACCGCGAGTTGAGCATCACCATCTTGCTGGCGACCCATTCGGAAGAAGCGGCGGCACACACTCAGCGCCTCCTTCGCCTGCGCGATGGACGCTTGCAATCCGATGAGCAGGTGCGAGCGTGACAGCCTACTTCAAACTCTTTCGGCAATTCATCCTGCGCGCTCTCGCTCGCAATCCGTTGCGCTCCGGTATCACGATTCTTGGCATCAGTCTCGGCGTCGCGGTGATGATTGCTATTCGGCTTGCCAATGCCAGTTCGCTCGACTCGTTTCGCGCAGCAACCGAGCAAATCGCCGGAGAGACTGCCTTGCAAATCACCGGAACCGCCGGTCGTTTCGATGAACTGTTGCTGCGCGATCTGGGTTGGCTGCGCCAGTTCGGACAGGCCAGTCCGGTCATTAGCGGCTACGCCATCGTCGAAGAGGGGCAAGCGACCGGCGCGACGGCAGTAGCGACAAGCGACACGGCAAGCGCCTCGGTCAGCCGCCAACCGACCGAAGCGCAGCGGGCGTCGCCGACCGGCTTTTTACAGATTCTCGGCGTAGACGTTCTGCGCGACCGCGATTTGCGACGCTATCGCTTGCTCGACGTTGGCAAGCGCGAGGGTGAGGTGAGCGCGCGTCAGTTTCTGGCGCTGCTCACCCGACCGGATTCGATCATTCTCACGGAAAAATTCGCGCGGCGTCGGGGTCTGGCTCTCGGCCAGCAGTTGCCGCTCATCATCGGTGATACAAAACGCTGGTTTACGGTGCGCGGGTTATTACTAGATGAAGGCCCCGCGCGCGCCCTCGATGGACGATTCGCATTGATGGACATTGCGGCGGCGCAAGTAGCGTTCGGTCGCGCGGGCCTGCTCGACCGCGTAGATGTGAAGCTCAAACGCGAGATTGACCCGGAAACCGCCGAAGCCGAAATCGCGCGCCGCTTGCCGCAAGGTCTCACAATCAAACGGCCTGAAACGACCTATGGCCAAGTCGAAAGGATGACCGCTGCCTTTCATTTTAACTTGAACGCGCTCGGCTCCATCGCGCTGCTGGTCGGGCTGTTTATGATCTACAACACGATCTCCATTTCGGTCATCACCCGCCGCAAAGAGGTTGGCGTACTGCGGGCGATAGGTCTCGGTCGGCGCATGGCATTGCTGCTCTTTCTGGGTGAAGCCTTGCTCTCGGCGTTAGTCGGAACGGTCATCGGGCTGATACTCGGACGCGTGCTGGCCAGCGCCGTCGTGCTGGCAACGGCGACAACGGTCGAGACGTTTTACATTGCCACTATTGCCAAAGAATCGGTCGGTAGCTACACGCTCGGCGGCGGAGAAGTGCTCTTGGCGTTTGCCGTTGCCCTGCCGCTGTCGCTGGTCGCGGCGGCGCGGCCTGCGCTGGAGGCGGCGCGCACCTTGCCGATAGAAGCGATGCGCGGAGCAGAGCGTTTGGCCAACAACCTCAAGCCAGCGCGCAAACCCATCATGATTGCCCTGATGCTCTTCGCCAGCGGCTATCTGCTCAGTCGGCTGGAGGCGGTCAACGGCTTACCCGTGTTCGGCTATGCGGCGGCGCTGGCGTTGATGTTCGGCGGGGCATCGCTTGCGCCGAATGGCTTGTGGCTCGTCTGTCGGTTGCTCGATTCGGTTCGAGGCCGCATCTGGCAAGCTGAACGAAAGATGGCGAGCGCGAATCTGCGCGGCGCGATTGGGCGCATCTCGATTTCGGTTGCCGCGCTGGCGGTCAGTTTGGCGATGATGGTCGCGGTTTCGATTCTCATCGGCAGTTTCCGCGAAACCGTGACCTATTGGGTTGATCGCACCCTAGTCGCAGACATCTATGCCAAAGCCGCAACGCGAACCAATGCAACCTCCGAAGGCGAAATCGCCGATGCCGCCATCGCGCTCATCCGCGCCCATCCGCAGGTGGCGGCGATTGATGCCTTCACCGCGCAGCCAGCAAGCTATGAAGGGCAGTTCATCACGCTCGGCGCGGGCGATTTTGCGGTCTTGTTGGAACACGGTCGCTTGCTCTTCAAAACGCCAAGCGATGCGCGCCAAGCCCTGCGCGAAGCGATTGGCCAAGATCAGGTAGTCGTTTCCGAAAGCTTCGCATTGCGCTTTGATAAACAACCCGGCGACGCCATCACGCTGGCGACCAAAATCAGCGCGCAACGCTTCACGGTCGTCGCCGTTTACTATGACTACTCCAATAATCGCGGCGCAGTAGTGATGGATAAGCAGACCTATGCGCGGCATTACGGGCTGGCGCAACCGAGCAGCCTTTCGATCTATCTGCACGAAGGCGCAGACGCCGAGGCAGTGGCCGAAGACCTGGGGCGCACAACGGGCAATGCGCATCAACTGGTGTTGACGACCAACAGCGTCGTGCGGGATGAAGTGGTGCGAATTTTCAACAGCACCTTCTCCATCACCTACGCGCTCGAAGCCATTGCCATTATCGTTGCCGGGTTGGGAGTGATTTCGACGCTCATTACCTTGATTTTGGAGCGTCGCGGCGAGTTTGCAATTTTAGGCTTTCTCGGCGCGACGCGCGGGCAGGTGCGTCGCTTGATCGTCTTTGAGGCGCTGATGATCGGCAGCGTCAGTCAATTGATTGGCATCTTGATCGGCGCTTTGTTGTCGCTGGTGTTGATCTATGTCATCAACGTGCAATCATTCGGTTGGACGATTCAGTTTCACTTCCCATGGTTATTCGTGCTGCAATCTACGCTCTTGATTGTGATGGTCACAGGGGTAGCGGGACTCTATCCGGCGACGCGCGCTCTGCGCGGCGACTCCATGCGGTTTGCGAGGGAAGAATGACTAGGGCAGATTACGGATCATCGCTGACCGGGTATCGGTTCAGGATTGGCGTGTGCTTGTTGATCGGAGTTTGCAGCGTTATCGCATTGGCGTTACAAGGGGTAGAAGACAAGTCTTCCGCGCAGGCTTTTCAGCCCGCTGAAGTTGCCCAGCAGGGATTGCTTAATCCAATGGGCTGGCGTGAAGCGACGCCGGGCTACCAATATACGTTCCCGCGCGATCACGGTTCGCACCCCGACTATCGCACGGAGTGGTGGTACTACACAGGCAATGTGCAGACGCGTGAGGGAAGGACGTTTGGCTATCAACTCACCTTCTTTCGCACCGGCATCACGCCGCAGCCGTTACTAGAGTCGCGCTGGGCTGTGCGCGATTTGTATATGGCGCATTGGGCGATTTCCGACCTCGAAGAAGAGCAGTTTCTCTTCTTCGACCGCCTCAATCGCGCGGGCGTCGGATGGGCTGGCGCAGCGACAGACCGTTACCGCGTGTGGAACGAAGATTGGGAAGCGCGGCTTGAAGACAGCATGCACCGGCTGCAAGCGCGCGAGGGAGACTACGCATTGGATTTGCGCCTTGCGCCGGTGAAAGCGGCAGTCATTCACGGCGACAACGGCATCAGTCGAAAAGGGGCGGCGGCCATCAACGCTTCGCACTATTATTCGCTGACGCGATTACAAGCCACAGGCACGATCACGGTGGCGGGCAAAGTCTTCGAGGTTGCGGGGCTGAGTTGGATGGATCATGAATTCGGCACCAGTTTTTTGGTCGCCGAGCAGATCGGATGGGATTGGTTTTCGATTCAACTCGATGATGGGCGCGAGTTGATGGTGTTTCGGATTCGCCGCGCCGATGGTTCGATTGATGAGCATTCGAGCGGCACATTGATCGAAATAGACGGGCGTGCAATCCACTTGCCGCTCGGCGAACTGCGGCTCGCACCCGGCGACGAATGGCAGTCGCCAACAAGCGGAGCGCGTTATCCGGTTGTTTGGCAGATCGAAGCGCCGCGTTACGATTTGCACTTGCAGGTTCGCGCCGCCTTCGCCGCGCAAGAGTTAGAGACAAACGAAAGCACGGGCGTCACCTATTGGGAAGGCAGCATTCGCGTAGAGGGCATCACAAACGAATCGGGCAAACGCTCAACCAGCGGGCGCGGGTATTTAGAGATGACCGGCTATTCCGGCCAGAACATGGGCAAGATTCTTGGCGGCGAGTAGGTCGCGCCGTTCGTCTGATGGATGGCGGAGGCGTGTGGTAAGATAGGTCGCGCGCTTCTCGCATCGCAATCCGAATACAGATTAGACGGACATGAAATTTGGTTGGCAAATTTTTCGCGTCATATTGCTGCTGACGCTCGCTTCCTGCATAAGGGCGCAGGGGCCTTTGATTGCCCCTGCGTTGAGTTCGGAAGATGCCGCGCGATTGCAGGCGGCCATCGTGTCATTGAGTTGCGAAAATGTGGGCGGCAAATCACCGACGCAAGGGCGCGGCTTTTTCGTCGGTGATAATTTTGTAGCGACCGATTACCAAGTCGTCAAAGATGCATCGCGTATTCAAGTGAAGCGCGCTGATGGCAAGCGCAAAGAGGCGCGGCTGATCGCTGTGGACTCGCGGTGGGCGGTAGCCTTGTTGTTCGTTGATGATGCCAAAGCCGAGCCGCTGCTGTTTGGCGACAGCGAATCGCTATTTGTGACTCCTCAGCTTTTCGTTTTCGACCAAAACGCCTTGCAATCTGTCAGCGCCAGCGCCGAATCCTTTTCGCTCAACGAACGGCGGTATCGAAGACTCTCGTTGTCCGTCGCCCCGGAACAACGTGGCCATCCAATCTTCAATGCGGCGGGCGAAGTCATTGGCTTGGCCGTCGCCGCGCCGCGTGCGGGAGAGGTGGTCAGTGCGGCGATTCCGGCTTCGTATGTCATCTCGCTCGGTCAGTTTGCGATTGCGGGCGGCATTCGCGGTGCTGGCAACAAAGGAGTGGAAGAGGCGATGCCTGAAAGACCGTCCGGCGCGTTGCGAGGCGAGATCGTCGTCGCCTCCGGCTCTCTGGCGACGCGCGGGGCGGAGTCGGCTCTGATTCGACAATCCGGTTCGACCCTGCAAGGTCAGGCAATTCGCAAAGTCATCCCGCTCTACCCGCCGCGCGCACGCGATTCGTTGATCGTCGGTTTGGTCGTCGTCGAGTTGGTCATCAACGAAGAGGGCGAGGTGATATGGGTGAAAGTGGTTTCCGGCAACCGACTCTTGAAAGATGCGGCGACTGCTGCGGCGCGCGGTTGGAAATTCAAAGCGGCAAAAGTCTCCGGCAAGCCGGTGCGCGTCGTCGGCAGAATCACCTTCAACTTCGTTTCTTGAGCAAACCGCAATGGGCACGGCTGACCGCTGGTGCGGTGCAAAAAGGCAGACCGGATCAAGGAAGGAGTGAAAATTCTGCGCAATCGTTTTCGCTTCCCCTCTCGCAATCCTCCGAGGGGAGAAGAGTCTGCTGCGAACCTGCCATTGAGCTTTTGCCAGTTTTGCGGATGCGCGTTGTCAACTCTGCCCACATTCACTAAAATTCGTGTTTTCTTCGAGCAAGAAATTCGTTACTGAGGCGAAAGGTCTGGTTCATTCATTCGGAGGCATAAGGTATGTTGAAGTTTTTGAGTAGGAGCAAACGCTCGCATAAGATTTTTCTGTGGGGCTTCGTTGCCATACTGGTGTTAGGGCTGGTTGGCGTCTTCACGCCTGCATTAGACGGCCTGCGCGGTGCGGCGAGCGAAGAGGACACCGTTGCCAAAGTCGGGAATTATTCAATCACAGTCAAAGAGTATCGCAGTGCCCTTTCCGCTTACGGGCAACAGATTGCTCAGGGGCAGGCACAGCGTCGGCAGAGCAATATCGGGCAAACCTACGCGATTGCGGGTAAGCAGGTTCTCGACGACTTGATTCGTCGAAAACTGATTTTGCAAGCTGCCGAAGAAGCCAACATGCTAGCAACCGACAGCGAAGTGCAGACGCAGCTCAAGCAGATGTTCAACCCGTGGCCGGGCGCGGAAGAGTATCGCGCGCGTGTGGCTCAAATCGGGATGACGCCGGTTGAGTTCGAAGACAGCCTGCGTGCCGACATTGCACGGCAAAAGTTGCTGAGCTATATCACCGCGGCAGTGCAGGTTTCGCCCGAAGAGATCGAAGAGGACTATCGCCGCAACAACACCAACCATAACGTCCGTTGGGTAGTTGTGGCGGCAGATAAATTCCGCGATCAGGTGGCCGTCAACGAAGCAGACCTGCGCGCTTTCTTTGAACAGAAGAAGAGCGACTTTCGCATCGCAAGCGAGCAACGGCGGGCGCGATATTTGTTAATTGACCAAACCAAAGCGGGCGAGTCCATACAGGTTTCCGATGACGAGTTGCGACAGGACTTCAACCCTGAACGTGGCATCAAACAAGTGCGCGTCAGTCAGATCGTTCTTAACATCCCCAAAGAGGCTGCCGCGAAACCCGCCGCCAAAGCAGGCGATAAACAGCCAGCAGCCCAACCGAGCGCCGAGTCTCCCACCCTGCCAGACACGGAAGCCGATACTCGCAAAAAGGCTGAAGACATCGCCAAACGCGCACGCGGCGAGAACGGACAACCTGCCGAAGATTTTGCGGCGCTGGCGCGACAGCACAGCCAAGACGCGAAGACCAAAGCCAATGGCGGCGACCTCGGCTTCATCAACAAAGACGACAAACGCGATAGCGATGACCCGCTCAATCGCGTCTTCTCGATGCAAAAGGACGAAGTTAGCCAGCCCATTCAAAAGGGCGATAAGTTTTATGTCTTGAAAGTGACTGACCGCAAGCTGCCGACCTTTGAAGAATCCCGCGAACAACTGCTCAAAGAAGCGCGCGCTCGCAAAGGCTACAGCAAGGCGGTCGAGCTGGCCGCCGAAGCCGAAGAAAAGTTCAAAGCCAGCAAGAATGCCGAAGCTGTGGCTGCCGAACTCAACGCCAAACATGGCGCGACGGTGGTCTTCGTCAAAGAGACGCCTTTCTTCGCCGAGGGCGACAGCTTGCCCGATTTGGGGGTTGCCTCCGGATTTCAGTCCGACATCTTCGAGATGGAGAATCTCAACGACGTAGGCGATTACACCAACGTCAACAACGGACTGGCCATCGCTCAATACATCGAAAAGCGTGACCCACATGATCCGACCTTCGAAGAGGTAAGAGCCAAAGTCGAAGATCGTTACCGTTTGGATAAGGCTAAAGAATTGGCGCGGCAAAAGGCGCAACAACTGACGCAAGCGAAGACCCCCGACGGGTTGAAGGCGGCGGCAACAGCAGCTGGACTCAAAGCTGACGAGCAAACCGGTAAACTCGGAACCGACTCGATTGGCCCGTTAGTAGGCGAAGCCGACATCAATCGCGTTTACAAGTTGAAAATCGGCGAAGTCACGCCCGAACCGATTGAAGCCAATGAGGGCGAATCCTTTGTGGTCGCCGGTCTGTTTGGGCGCACGGAAGCCGATATGGGGCAAAAATTTCAAGATCAGCGCAAAACCATAGAAGATAATCTGCTCGCCAATAAACGCAACACCATCTTTTCAACCTTTCTGGAATCTATGCAAAAAGAGATGCTCGGCAAAGGCGAGATCAAAATCTATCAAAACGTGATTGATACTCACATCGCTGGCCCGGAAAGCGTGCCAGTAGACGCTGCCACCTTGCCGACGCGCAGAAGATCGCCCGGCGCACCGGCAGAATAATCACGTCAGACGCGAAGGCTCTCACGGCAGGCATTGTGACAAAGACAATGCCTGCCGCGATTTTTTTATGGGGCGGTAGCGGTTGAGGCGAGCGCGAAATCAGCGGGCACAATAAAGGCTGTTGAGGGGACAGACGTTTGGATGTCGCGGCGTTCGGTTGTGACTTTGATCTGATGGTTGGCAAGTTGCGAGAGGCTCTCGATGCGAATCGCCAATCCCGAAAGGTCTATGGCGCGAAAGGTCTTAGTCACTTCGCTGCGCCCGTCGGCAAAGCGCTCGCGCCGTTCTTCGACAGCGCAACGATGACTATCAAGGGTCTGCTCCGGCAAGCGCCGAACTTCGCTTTCGATGACCGCAACCGGCGAAGATAAGAAGGCCTCAAAGCTATCATTGATCGCCGATTCGTCGCCCGTCGCCGAGTCGGCTTTGCCGGTCGCCGTGCGCGATTGCGGCGCTCTGCGAGTTTGATCTTCTTTTGCTGACGAGAGGGGTTGGAGGAGCGATTCGACGTAGAGCCTCTTTTCAGGAAATAGGAGAAAGCATTTGCCGAGGTCGGGACGCCAGATCAGAATGTGGGCTTCGCCTTGCTCCGTCCATTCTTCTTTGCGAAGGTCTCCGGCGCGGGTGATGCGCGTTGTGAAGACGACAGGCAGCTTGCCCTCTTCTTCAACCGTGCGAATCACCGTCGCCGTATACGAATCAGGCTCGCCGGTCAAAGTCGCGGTGTCGTTGACCAGCGAGCCTCTGTTTTCCGAACAGGAGCTCAAGAGTACGAGGCTGAGAGTCGTCAGGTATGAAATGATGAGTCGCCATCGCACTCTGCGATTCTATCACTAAACGGCTCAGAGGCATTATGCAGCAGGATCGCCTTTACCCGGCCATCACCTCTGTCAGCCAGGCTTGAAAGATTCGCGCCTCTTCGAGTTTGCCGCTCCACTTGGCGCGATTGAGTCCGGTCAGCGCGATGACTTGCGCGTGATGCTGTCCGGCGCGATCACCGAGCCTCTCAAAATGGTTGTACAGGTTGGCAATGCGGCGCACCGACTCTTTGGCCGCCTCCACATCCCGAAAGCTCAAAATGTTTTTGAAGTACCGGCCATACAGGTTCTGCTCGTGTGCGGTCGTGGTGTAGAGGTCGAAATAGTTTTGAATCAACCCCGCCGTTTGTAAGACGCTCGCCACATAGCTGGGCTGCGTGCCAACGGTGCGAGCAATCACGCCGACATCGGTCACACCGGAACGAAACAGATCGAGCACGCGGCTCTTCTTGGTATAGCGCGGCTTCTTGATAGGCGGCGGCATGCCTGCCGTCGGTTGCATGAGAAAATTTTGTTCCTGCATAGTTCCACTCCTTCCCGGCAAAACGTTCGGTTTTGCTAGACCACCTGACGCACGGCTGGCGGTTCAACGGCAAAGGATTTCAGATGCTCAATGAAGGCGCTGGCCGCGCGGCGCGACAACTCTTCGGGTGTGCAGCCGAGCACTTT